>NC_013851.1:1704583-2022500 GCF_000025485.1 Allochromatium vinosum DSM 180
CGGTCTGGAGTCGGCGCTCGGGCGCGCCATCGACTGCTACAACGACTACCCCGAGCACTTCCGCGAGTTGATGAAGAACGCCATGCGTTGCGATTATTCCTGGAACCAGCCCGGTCAGGACTATCTCAACATCTACGATTACATCCGCGATGCCTGAGCCTGCATCCAGTTTGGCCAATGCGGCTGAAGCCGCACCTACACCAAAACGATCAGCGTATTCCGGGCGTGGTTCAATGAAGATCTACAACGTATTTCCGAGGCTCGTGGGCCGTTTCGGGGAGTGGACGCCGCATCTGGAGCGGGCGGCGGCCATGGGCTTCGACTGGGTGTTCGTCAATCCGATCCAGAAGACCGGGCGCTCGGGCAGTCTGTATTCGACCGCTGACTATTTCACCGTCAACCCGGATTTCGTCGACCGACGCTCCAAGTTCGACGCCGACGCCCAGGTGCGCGCCATGATCGCCGAAGCCGAACGGCTGGGCATGTCGGTGATGATCGATCTGGTCATCAACCACTGCGCCGTCGATTCGGCGCTGGTCAAGGAACATCCGGAGTGGTTCGTGCGCGAGGGCAGCAAGATCGCCAATCCCTTCTGCGTCGAGGCCGACGGCACCAAGGTCGTCTGGTACGACCTGGCGCAGTTCGATCACGAGCATTCGTCGGATCGCAAAGGGCTGGAAGACTTTCTGCACCGCGTCATCGCCCATCTGGCCGATCTCGGGTTCAAGGGGTTTCGCTGTGACGCGGCCTATCAGCTCCCGACCGAGCTCTGGAAGCGCCTGATCTCACGCGCGCGCAAGGCCGATCCGGACCTCGTCTTCGTCGCCGAGACTCTGGGCTGCTCGCCCGAGCAGGCGCGCTCGACGGCGGGTGCCGGCTTCGATGCCATCTTCAACAGCTCCAAATGGTGGGATTTCGACGGGAGCTGGTTGTTGGAACAGTACGATCTGACGCGCCAGGTGGCGCCCTCGATCAGCTTTCCCGAGAGCCACGACACCGAGCGGCTGTTCCTGGAGTCGGGCCAGAATCCCAATGCCCTGCGCCAGCGCTATCTGTTCGCCGCGCTGTTCTCGACCGGGGTGATGATCCCGATCGGATTCGAATACGGCTTCAGCACCCGGCTCGACGTGGTCAACACCCAGCCGGATCAATGGGAGGGGATCAACGTCGATCTGACCCACGAGATCGCCCAGATCAACCGGATCAAGGATCGCTATCCGGTGTTCCGGAGCGAAGGGCCGATCGAGCGCATCGCGTGCTCGAATCCGGCCATCCTGCTGCTGCACAAGTCGCATCCCAAGGGCCGGGGCGAGGCATTGCTCGCCCTCAACAAAGACCCCTGGAACCGCCAGTATCTACGGATCGAGAATCTCTACCAGCACATCCGCGCGCCCGGCCCGCTGCGCGACGTCTCGCTCGAATGGGCCATGGATTTTCTGCCCACGCCCTTCGAGTTCGATCTGGCGCCGGGGATGGGGCGGGTGTTGGTGACGGAGAGCTGAGATGGCGGCCCGCCAGCGGGGCCGCCATCTCGCGATCAGGGCGGTTCAGGGGGCGTCGCACGAAGCCGGCGCCAGCGCGGCCTTGACGCGCTCAAAACGCCGTTCGAGCGCCGGATCACGCGGGGCGGGGCCAAGCAGATACCAGTCGTCGAGCAGCCGCAGACCGCTTTGGAGTGAATCCTCCTCGCCTTCGCTCAATCGCTCGGCCAGACGCGCGACCTGGAGCTCGAGCCGCTGCTGGGCGAATTCGGGAGGGGTCTCGGCACCGGCGGCGATCTCGAGCTGGAGGCAGAGCTGGGCGCGTCGCTGGCCATTGTCCGCGAACGACCGGCGCAGGCTGTCCAGTTCCGCCGCGTCGCCGACCGCCTTCAGGGCGCGATCGAAACGGGCTGTGATCGCGCGCTGAAGGCCCGGATCCGCCTGCGCGGGCAGATCCGCCCATTCACAGCGCAGCGCTTCGGCATCGAGTCCATCGCGCCGTCCCTCGATCAGTGCCAGCTCCAGGCGCTCGCAGAAGGCCGCCTGACGCTCCAGACGTTCGAGCGCGGCCAGCCGCAGGCTTTGCTCGGCCGTTTGCCGCCGGCGCTCCAGCGCCTCGCGACACGTCTGCCAGCGGCGTGCGATCTGGCCGGCCGCCTGCCGGGGCACCGGCCGTGACTCAGCCTCGCGCCAGCGTGCGATCAGGTCGCGCTGGGCCGCGGCCAAGTGCTTGGGGTCGTGCTCGCCGGCCGCGAGACGTTCGGCCTCCTCGCACAACGCTTCGCGCAGAACCAGATGTTCGGCCAGCTCCTGGGCCTGGGCCTGCTGGCGCACGGCGCGACGCTCGAAGACGGCATCACAGGCGGCACGGAACTCACGCCAGAGGCGGTTCTCATCTTTCTGGCGCGCCGGCACCGTGGTGTGCCACTCGCGTTGCAGAGCCTTGGTCTGCTCGATGGCCGATTCCAGATCCGGGGTCTCGGCCAGGGCCTGGACGCGCGCGATGAGATCGCGTTTCAGGGCTTGATTGCGCTGGCGCTCGGCGTCCAGATGGCGATCGAGAAGGCGCAGCGACTGGTGGAAGCGGCGTTCGAGCGCCTTGCGCACGCGCCCTTCGGTCGGGCCGATGGCCGCCCAGGACTGACGCATCTCGCGCTCGGCATGCAGTGTCTTCTTCCAGTCCACGCGCTCCCAGTCGACCTGGGCGACGAAGGCTTCGAGCTGCGTGCAAAGCTGTTCGCGGGCCAGACGATTGCTCTCGCGCTCGGCGGCCTGGGCCTCGATGAAGGGGCGGCAGCGTTCGTAGACGCGCTCGGAAGCGCTGTGGAAGCGATCCCAAAGGGCTTGATTGGCCGGTGAGCCGGCCTTGTCGAGTCCCTTCCAGTCCATCTGGAGTGCGTGCAGCCGCTCGGTGAGCGCGGCCGGCGGCAGAGTCTCCGCGTCGAGCAGCGATTCCATCTCGGCGCAGAGCATCTCGCGGTGCTGGTCGGCGCCCCAGCGGCGCCATTGCTGGAGTTCGCGCAGACGCGGTGCCAGAGCGCGCAGACGGCGGTTGAAGTCGTCCGCCTGACTGGGGTCGATGCCGCTCGACTGGATGAGTTCGAGCGCCGACAGCAGGCTCTGATGCAGGGGATCGGCCTGCTTGAGTTCGCCCTCGGCCAGATGGGCGTCCAGCTCGGCGAGCCGCTCGGGGAATTGACGCAGACGCTGCTCGGCGTGCTTGCGCTGGGTGCGCAGACGCGACTCCAGGCGCTCGGCCAGCGGCGGGAAGGCCAAAGCCGGTTCGGAATCGGGCCAGCGGGCCGCCAGCGCGCGCCCCTGATCGAGCAGACGGCGCACCTGTCTGTGGTCGAGCGGCTTGGAGGCGCCGAGCAATTCGGTGAGCTGGGCGATCGTCTTCTCCAGGCGTTCGCGTTCGCGCGGGTCGGAGGGACGCGCGAGCGGTTCGGCGGCGGGTGGCTCGACAGGACGGGCGCTGGTCTCGTGCGCGTGGCTCTCGGATGCGGCCTGGGACGAACTCGGTTCGGCCGGCTGTGACTCGGCATGCTGGATCTCGGCGGCACGCGCCTTGGCTTCGGCCTGTCGCTTGGCCTGCTCCTGGAGGTGGGCGGCATGGGCGTCGAGGAAACGCGCGCGTTCGCGCTCGAAACGGGCCTGATATTCCGGCTCGGCCTCGTCCTGGAGCGCGCTCCATTGCCGGTCGAGATGGTCGAGCAGGGCGCGATCCTGGTTCCAGTTGGCCAGCCGGCCGAGACGCTCGACCTGGGCGCAGAGTTCCTCGCATCGCGCGCGCACGATCTGCGGACGTTCCTCGCGTTCGGCGATCAGACGCAGCTTCTCGCGCGCCATGCGGTAGACGCGCTTGTCTCTCTTGCCGATGCGCCGCGCGACTTCTTCGAGCGCGGCTCTGTCGTCGAGCCGTTCGAGCGCGCGCGCGCGATGGGCGGCCAGCGCGTCATGGATGGCGCACTCGACCAGCACGGCCGGATCATCGAGCTGTTCGATGGCCGCGAGACGCTGGGCCGGATCAGGATGCAGGCGGGCCTTCTCGGGCAGGGTTTCAGGGAGGCGGATCTGCGGCACCGGGGCGGCCGGTGCCGCCTTGACCTTGGACGTGTCCGGGGTCTCGTCGGCGTTCGCCTTGCGCCGTTTGAGCAATCGCTGGAATAGCATGAGATTCTGCTCCGAGAATTCGTGCCCAAGCCAAGTCCGGTGGGCTGGGCGTCGTCATGTTGCGCCGGCGGGTCGAGTCCCAGGCACGCTGGAAGCTGTCAGCCGCCGACGAAGGGGTTGCTGCGCCGCTCCTTACCGAAGGTCGACATGGGGCCATGACCGGGGATGAAACGCACGGCGTCGCCGAGTGGAAAGAGCCGGTGACGGATCGAGTCGAGAAGCTGGCGATGGTTGCCGCGCGGAAAGTCGGTGCGCCCGATCGAGCCGCGAAAGAGCACGTCGCCGACCTGGGCCAGTTGCGATTCGGCCTGATGGAAGACGATGTGTCCGGGTGTGTGTCCGGGGCAATGGATGACTTCCAGGCTCTCATCGCCGACCGCGATCCGATCACCGTGTTGGAGCCAGCGATCCGGCTCGAAGACCGCGACCGGCGGGAAGCCGAACATTCGGCACTGCTCGGGTAGCGACTGGAACAGAAAGGCATCGTCCGGATGCGGACCCTCGATGGGGATGGCCAGACGTTGCGCCAGTTCGGCGCTGGCTCCGACATGATCCAAATGACCATGGGTCAGCAGAATGCGCTCGGGTTCCAGCTCGAGCTGGCTCAGAAGCGCCTCGATGCGATCCGGCTCACCGCCCGGATCGACGATGGCCGCGCGGCGCGTGCGTGCGCACCAGAGCAGGGTGCAGTTCTGCTGGAAGCCGGTGACGGGTAGGATCTGGAACTCCACGGTCGTTCTGTCAGGCCCGAATCATGTCGTAGAGCGCGTCCTTGAGATGCAGACGCTGTTTCTTCAGCTCCTCGATGGTCTCGTCGGCCACCGGGGAGCCCAGCTCCTCGATGTTGCGCACGCGCGCATCGAGGCTGTCGTATTCGTCCATGAGCCGTGCGAATTCCGGGTTGCCGGCGCGCAGCGCGGCGATCTTCTGTTCGAGATCGGGGAACTCATGACGCAGGTCGTGTGATTCACCAAGCATGGGGTCCGCTCCTCTGAGGCGGTCCGGCGCGGTCCGACCGCGCACGGTGGGGATAGGGGTGACTCCGAGACCAACCCCGAAGCCGATCCGGCCCTCGGACGAAGCGGGACGTCCGAGGCGACCGGAGTATACCCCAGTGGCGACAGGCTGAAACAGCCGGGCCGAGAGGTCCGGCCGATGCGCGGTCACTTGGTCTGGGAGTCCATCTGCTTGATGACATCGGCCGTGATGTCGAGCCCGCTGTCCATGTAGAGCAGTCCGCCGACGCTGCGCTCGAACACCATGCCGAGCTTCTTCTTCTTGGCGATGGTATTCAGCGCCTCACGCGCCGGCTCCAGAATCTCACGACCCTTTTCCTGCTGGGCCTTCATCAGCTCCTGCTGGATGGGCAGGGTCTTTTTCTGATAGGCCTCGATGCGCGCCTTGATCTCCTGCTCCTTCTTGGCGACCTGATCGTTGCTCATCAGCGGCTTGTCCTTGGCCAGGGCCTGCTGCATCTGGGCGATCTCGCGTTCCTCGTCGGCGAAGCCCTTGGTGCGCGGCTCGAAGTCCTCGCGTAGCTGTTTCTGCAAACGCTGGCCGAGCTTGCTCTCCTCCAGCACGCGTTGCATGTCGACGAAGCCGACACCGTCATTGGCCAGAGCCTGGATCGGCAGGCTCAGGGCAGCGATCAGCGCAGCGAACAGAAGCGGACGGGACATGGATGCACTCCAGTTTGGTTGGCGTATTCGTAGAGAATCGGTCCGGAGACCGGGAACCCGGATTGTAACCGTCGCCCGGTCCAGGCAAAACCACTGGCGATTTTCGCCCGATCGGGCTTGCCTCCAGCGGCGCGCTGGTAGATCCTCTCGCGATCCCGACTCTATACCATCGTTCGATCCCGGAGACCCTTCGCCGTGGGTAACTCATTACAAGAGCAGCTGCTCAAAGCGGGCCTGGTCAATGAGCAGAAGCTCAAGCAGACACGCTCGGACAAGCGCAAACAGGTCAAGCAGACCGGCCGCCAGCCCACCGCCGAGGAGCAGGCGGCACGTCAGGCCGCCGAACGCGCGCGCGCCGAAAAGCTGGCGCGCGACCGAGAACTCAATCGTCAGCGCCAGGAAGAGGCCGCGCGCCGCGCGGCCGAGAACGAAATCCGGCAGCTCATCCATACTCATCGCGTCGTGCGCGATGGCGGCGATCTGGCCTACAACTTCACCGACGGCACTGCGCTCAAGCGGCTCTATGTCAACAAGGATCAGCATGCCCGGCTGGTCGGCGGGCGTCTGGCCATCGTGCGTCAGGATACCTTCTACGAGCTGGTCCCGGCCGAGATCGCCGAGCGCGTCCAGGCGCGCGATGCCTCGCTGGTGCTGGTGCTCAATCGCGCCAGGGACGAGGCGAGCACCGACGATCCCTATGCCGAGTATCAGGTGCCGGACGATCTGATGTGGTAATCGACCGTCCGGCGACGACCGATGCGAGGCTGATCGACACCCACTGTCATATCGATGTCGCCGAGTTCGACGCCGATCGCGCGGTCGTGCTGGCGCGCGCGCGTGCGGCCGGGGTCGAGGCGCTGGTGATGCCCGCCATCGATGCCGGTGGCTGGGAGGCGCTGCTGGCGCTCTGTGGCTCCGCGCCGCCGGATGGGCCGGGACTGTATCCGGCGCTGGGTCTGCATCCGGTCTATCTGGATTCACATCGGGATGCCGATCTGGCGCGGCTCGAAACCCTGGTGGCTGAACGAGCCGTGATCGCGATCGGCGAGATCGGGTTGGACCATCATGTCGCGGGGCTCGATCCGGAGCGCCAGACGCGGCTTCTGGAGCGCCAGTTGGCGATCGCGCGCGCGGCGGATCTGCCCGTACTGCTCCATGTGCGCAAGGCGCACGATGAGATGCTGGCGCTCCTGCGCCGTCAGCCGGTGCCGGCGGGCGGCATCGCCCATGCTTTCAACGGCAGTCTTCAGCAGGCCCATCAGTATCTGGAGCTTGGATTCAAGCTGGGCTTCGGGGGGATGTTGACGTTCGAGCGTTCGCGCAAGCTCAGGCGGCTGGCCACTGAGCTGCCGCTCGACGCCCTGGTGCTGGAGACCGATGCGCCGGACATGACCGTCGCTTCGCATCAGGGTGAGCGCAACAGTCCGGAATATCTGCCCGAGGTGCTGGAGGCGCTGGCGCGTCTGCGTGATCTGGAGCCGTCCGAGGTGGCCGCGCGAACCACGGCCAATGCGTGCGAGGTCTTGCGAGGATTGAGGTGATTGGCGCGCCCGACAGGATTCGAACCTGTGACCCCAGCCTTCGGAGGGCTGTACTCTATCCATCTGAGCTACGGGCGCTTTGAACGGTGGCAGCTGGAGCTGCGTGTGGAGTAGGTCATCCACCCGACATTGGCATTCAGCGGTCGCGCATTATCACTCTTACGGCCCCATTCGTCAAAGGCCATCGAACCCAGACGGGCAAATCCGTTGGCTTCGACCGGGATTTCAGCCGGACGCCAGCATATTCCTGAGCGCGCTCAGATGCGCCCGGCCACGCGCCTTGCGATCCTCGGGACTGTCCTCGCGACGCTCACCGTCCCAGTCGAGCTGATCCTCGGGCAGTTCGCTCAGAAAGCGGCTCGGCTCGCCCTGGACCCATTCGCCATAGCGGCGTCGGCGGCGTGCGAGCGTGAAGGTGAGCGCCTCGCGTGCGCGCGTGATGCCGACATAGGCCAGTCGGCGTTCTTCCTCGATGCTGTCCTCTTCGATGCTGGTGCGATGCGGCAGCAGCTCCTCCTCCATGCCGACCAGGAACACCTGCGGGAACTCCAGCCCCTTGGCCGCGTGCAGTGTCATCAGATGCACCCGATCGCCGCCAGAGTCCTCATCCTGGCGGTCGAGCACGTCCATGAGCGCGAGATGATCGACCAGCTCGACGAGCGAGGTCTTCGGCGACTCGCCCTGACGCAGACGCCCGAGCCAGTCGAGCAGATCCTCGACGTTCTGATAGCGTCGCTCGGCGACCGGCTGGCTGGAGGCGTTCTCGCGCAGCCAGCCCTTGTAGCCGACGGCCTGGAGCAGCGCGCGCGCCGCGCCGACCGGATCGGCGCGTCCACGTTCACGGTGATCGGTGATGAGCTGGACGAAGGCGGCCAGCCGCTCACGCTGGCGCGGATTGAGATGCTCGGCCAAACCGGGATCGGTGCAGCCGGCGAGCAGGGTCAGACCCTGCCGGCGACTGTGATCGGCCAGCTGTTCGAGCGTGGTCGAGCCGATCTCGCGCCGGGGCGTGTTGACGATGCGCAGAAAGGCCGTATCGTCGGTCGGATTGGCCAGCAGGCGCAGATAGGCCATGGCGTCCTTGATCTCGGTACGCGCGAAGAAGGACGTTCCGCCGCTGAGGAAATAGGGGACGCTGTGCTCGCGCAGCGCCTGCTCGAAGGGGCGCGCCTGATGATTGCCGCGAAACAGGATGGCGATGTCGCCGAAGCGACACTTCTCGGCAAACTTCAGGTGCAGGATCTCGGAGACCACGCGTGCGGCCTCGTCGCGCTCGTCGCGGCAGCGGATGACGCGGGCGCGCTCGCCGGGGCCGTGCTCGCTCCACAGCCGTTTCTCGAACACATGCGGGTTGTTGGCGATCAGGGTGTTGGCCAGCCCCAGGATGCGCGCGCTGGAACGATAGTTCTGCTCCAGCATGATGACCCGCAGGGCCGGATAGTCCTCCTGGAGCCGCGCCAGGTTCTCGGGCCGCGCGCCGCGCCAGGCATAGATCGACTGATCGTCGTCGCCGACCACGGTGAAGGCCCCGCGCGCGCCGGTCAACTGGCGCACCAGCTCGTACTGGGCGCTGTTGGTGTCCTGATACTCGTCGACCAGCAGATAGCGGATGCGTCCGCGCCACTGTTCCAGGATCGCCGGCTGGCTGCGGAACAGGCGCGTCGGCGCCAGGATCAGATCATCGAAGTCCACCGCGTTGTAGATGCGCAGACGACGCTCGTAGTCGGCATAGAGTGCCGCGAGCCGCGCCTCGAAGGCATCCTCGGCGAGCTGGGCCGCACGCTCGGGGTCGACGAGATCGTTCTTCCAGCGCGAGATCCGGTGCTGCACCGCCCCTGGACTGAGCGCATCGGCCTCGGCCAGACCGCGTAACCCCTCCTTGAGCAGCGACTCGGCATCCTGGGCGTCGAGCAGGGCAAAACCCGAATGCAGACCGGCCGCCTCGGGATGACGGCGCAGGATCTCCAGCCCCAGCCGATGGAAGGTCGAGATGGCCAGTCCGCGCGTCTGGGTGCCCTTGAGCTGATGGCTCACCCGCTCGCGCATCTCGCGCGCGGCCTTGTTGGTAAAGGTCACGGCCCGGATATGCCGGGGCGCGAGTCCGATCTGCTCGATCAGGTGTGCGATCTTCTGGGTGATGACGCGCGTCTTGCCCGAACCGGCGCCGGCGAGCACCAGCAGCGGGCCGGCGGTGTAGTGCACGGCGTCGAGTTGTCGCGGATTGAGTTCGGCCATGATGTCGGGGCGCGTTCGGGCGGAGCAGGCGGGGAGGGCGCATTATGCCCGATCGGGCGAGCAATCCGGAGCGGATCGTACTACCATTCGGGCCATGTTCCCCGACCTGGCCTGGTGATCCCGTGCTCAACCGACGACTTGCCGTTCTGATCCTCGCGTCCTGCCTGACGACCGCCCACGCTCAAGAAGCTCAAGAAGAAGCGGAGGCACCAGACGCCGGCGGATTCCTTCAGGCCCCCGAGGTCGTGCCGTCCCCGGTCACGGGCGAGGCGGTCGAACCGGATATTACCATCCGCGAGTCCGGCGACGAGATCGTCTACGAATATCGGGTGCGCGGCGTGCTGTATATGGTGCGGGTGCAGCCGCAAGTCGGGCCGGCCTATTATTTCTATGACATCAATGGGGATGGGCTGATCGACGCCCAGGAGCGCGCGGCGCGTAACACCTCCGTGCCGCAATGGGTGTTGTTCGAGTGGAAATGAGGCGTGCTGGAATCGCGCCCCGTTCGAACCGCGCGGCGCGGGTCAAACGGCGCTGAGTCCTGACCCGGCCTGGGCGTCGAAGGCGGTGTGCGGCATGGGGGGCATGGGGGGCATGAGCGACTCGGCGCTCGACTGCAAGAGATCGGGATGGGTGTCACGGAACATGACGCCGATTCCGGCGTTGTCCTGATGGACCACGATGGCGGGGATGCGCCAATCGCGGTCCATGTCCCGGACCTCGAGCACCACCAGGGTACCTGTGGGCAAGGTCAGATTGCTGACCTCGAGATACATGCCCTGGTCGGAAAGATTACGTCCCCTGGCGCTGCGGAAGCGGCGGTTGCGATACTGGATCTGGACTTCGATGTCACTCGCACGGCGCGTGCGGTAGCGATGCTCGATACTCATTGGTTGACTCCGGAGGCATCCTCGTTGCCTCGCTATGTTAGGCGCGGATGTTGACGATTGTATTCAGCGCCCATGACGAGCCCGTGAACGGGCATCCGATCGTGCGCCGGATTGGTGCATGTCAGGCGGTCTGGCACGAGTAGGTGGCACTGAGCCGGCTCACCTTCGGACTATCCTTGAATACGGCGGCCTCGATCTGATTCCGGTCGCGAATGCCGCGTGCGCGCAGATAGTGCCAGATAGCGGCGGCGAAGAATTCGGCGTCCTCGCGCAGAAAATCGAAGCCAAAGGTGCTCATGTAGTGAGCAAGGATGGTGTCGGCATGTCTGGCCGCGAATTCCTGTTCCGTCAAACGGCTGTCCGTGAGTAATCGTGCTTCGGTCTCAGGTGTCATGGCCAGATCTTCGAAGAACCCCCGGCCAATGCGAATGAGCTCGGTCATGGTCTTCCGCCCCCGTTGAAAATCAATAATCAATGTCTGAAGTATTTATATAACAACTTCGTTAAGTTCTCGTGACGGTCGCGCCGGTTCGTGGGCCTGCATGTGCGATCTGCCGTCCAGCGTTGTGAATTAATTTCTTTAAGGCAATAAATGAGCCATCCGGGAGTCAGGCGGCTGGCTGGAACGACAGGCAAGCGTGGGCGCCGAGAGCGCAGCAGGGCTGCTCGGTGATGACGGCTTGGGATGAAGTGGGTTCAATCAAAACAAAGACCCCCGAGGCTCGGGGTCAGGGCCTCGGGGGAACATTCCCCGGCCAGGGGAAGCCGGGGATTGGGGCCGTCATCCAGGGGGAGAAATGCCCGGTCCCGTTTCGCTCGAAAACTCCGACTGTCGGGATCGGATTTGGTTCCCGGCTCAGTGCGCGTCGTCCCAGTTCGCGCCCTCGCCGATGTCGACCACCAGGGGAACGGCCAGCTCGGCGGCGGTCTCCATCGCGGCGCACACCCGTGCACGGGTTTCCTCGACCGCCGACTCGGCAACCTCCAGCACCAGTTCGTCGTGGACCTGGAGGATGAGCCGGGCCGCCGGCTGTTCGGCTTCGATCCAGGCATCGACGGCGATCATGGCGCGCTTGATGATGTCGGCGGCCGTGCCCTGCATTGGTGCATTGATGGCGGTACGCTCGGCGGCGGCGCGTCTGGCCTGGTTGCCGTGGCCGATCTCGGGCAGGTGCAGTCGGCGACCGAAGAGCGTCTCGACATAGCCGTCCTCGCGCACCTGCCGGCGGGTGCGGTCCATGAAGTCACGCACGCCCGGATAGCGCTCGAAATAGCGGTCGACGTACTCCTGAGCCGCGCCGCGCTCGATGCCGAGCTGACGGGCGAGTCCGAACGCCGACATGCCGTAGATGAGCCCGAAGTTGATGGCCTTGGCCGAACGGCGCTGTTCTCCGGTGACATCCTCGGGTGCCAGCCCCAGGATCTCGGCTGCGGTGGCGCGATGGATGTCCTGACCGCCGGCGAAGGCGGCGAGCAGGCGTTCGTCGCCCGAGAGATGAGCCATGATCCGCAGTTCGATCTGCGAATAGTCGGCGGCGAGCAGGCGATGACCGGACGCCGCGATGAAGGCGCGGCGGATGCGCCGCCCCTCCTCGGTGCGGATCGGGATGTTCTGGAGGTTGGGATCGCTCGACGACAGCCGTCCGGTGGCCGTGACCGCCTGATGATAGGAGGTGTGGACGCGCCCGGTGTCGCGGTCGACCATGCGCGGCAGCTTGTCGGTGTAGGTCGACCTGAGCTTGGACAGTCCGCGATGGTCGAGGATGATCCGGGGCAGTTCATGGCCCTCGGCGGCCAGACGTTCGAGCACATCCTCGGAGGTCGAGGGCGCGCCCTTGGGCGTCTTGGCGACCACCGGCAGCCCCAGCTCGTCGAAGAAGATGGCGCCGATCTGCTTGGGTGAGCCGAGATTGAAGCGTCGGCCCGCGACCCGGTAGGCGGATTCCTCCAGTTCGAGGATTTTGCGCGCCAGCTCGGCGCTCTGCGTGGCGAGCCGGGCGCTGTCGATCAGCACTCCGGCGCGTTCCAGGCGCGAGAGCACCGGCACCAGCGGCATCTCGATCTCGCGATAGAGGCGCTCGAGCGCGGGCACGGCCGCCAGACGCGGCTGGAAGACCCGATGCAGGCGCAGCGTGACCTCGGCATCCTCGGCGGCATAGGGACCGGCCTGCTCCAGCGGCACCTGATCGAAACCGATCTGTTTGGCGCCCTTGCCGGCGACGTCCTCGAAGCGGATGGTGTCATGGTCGAGAAAGCGCTTGGCCAGCGAGTCCAGATCATGGCGCGCGGTGCTGTCGAGCACATAGCTCTCGAGCAGTGTGTCGTGAGCGATGCCGCGCAGGGCGATGTCATAGCGGGCGAGCACGCTCATGTCGTACTTGAGGTTCTGGCCGACCTTGGGGCGGCCGGGGTCTTCCAGAAGCGGCTTCAATCGGGCCAGGACGCGATCGCGGTCGAGCTGATCGGGTGCGCCCGGATAGACGTGCGCGAGCGGAACATAGGCGGCGCGTCCGGGTTCGAGCGCGAACGAGACGCCGACCAGCTCGGCCTGCATGGCGTCGAGTGCGGTGGTCTCGGTGTCGAAGGCGAAGAGGTCGGCTGTTTGCAGGCGACTCAGCCAATCCTCCAGAGCCGCTTCGGTCAGTATCAGCTCGTACTGTGGTTCGGTGCCGGCCTCGGACTCCGTCGAGTGCTCGGCCTCGTGCGAGCGTGCAGCGGTCGGCGCGCCGGCGACTCCGACCCCATCGAGCGTCGCCAGCAGGCGGCGCGATTCCAGTCGCTCATACCAGTTGCGCAGCGTCTCGACGTCCGGCGGGGTGGGGCGCAGATCGGTCGGCCCGAGATCGAGTGCGACATCGCGCTTGATGGTGGTGAGGTCGCGCGCCAGCGGCAACTGATCGAGCACCGCGCGCAGCGACTCGCCGATCTTGCCCTTGATCGTACCGGCCTGAGCCATGACGCCGTCGAGATCGCCGTATTCGGCGATCCACTTGGCCGCCGTCTTGGGGCCGCACTTGGGCACGCCGGGGACGTTGTCGACGCTGTCGCCCATCAGGGCCAGATAGTCGACGATGCGTTCGGGCGGCACGCCGAACTTCTCGCGCACGCCGTCCGGATCGAGCCGGGTGCCGGTCATGGTGTTGATCAGGGTCACGTGTTCGCCGACCAGTTGCGCCAGATCCTTGTCCCCGGTCGAGATCAGGGTCGGCAGACCCGTTGCCGCCGCTTGCGTGGCCAGGGTTCCGATCACATCATCGGCCTCGACTCCCGGCACCACCAGCAGCGGCAGTCCCATGGCGCGGATGATCGTCCGCAGCGGCTCGATCTGCGCTCGCAGATCCTCCGGCATCGCCGGGCGGTTGGCCTTGTAGTCGGGATAGCGGTCGTGACGGAAGCCGCGCCCGCCGGCATCGAAGACCACACCGATGTACTCGGGTCGATGATCCTCGATGAGCTTTCGCAACATATTGAGTACGCCAACCAGCGCCCCGGTCGGCTCGCCTCGCGAGTTGGTCAGCTTGGGCAGCGCATGATAGGCCCGAAAAAGATAGCCGGAGGCGTCGACGAGGATCAATGGATATTGGGGTATCATGAGAGGCGTGTTTGGATGCATTGGCCGTCAACGGACGTTCAACGGTAGCACAATCAGCGCTGTCGCTGGCTTTTTGCCTTTAAGCGAGATCTTTATGCCTGACTCTCGAAGACGCTTTGCGATTGCCGCCATCGCGTTCGTTTTGGGCTTGTTCTTGACGCTGTTGGCGACGATTTATACACATACGGATGTTGAATCCCAGCTTCGACGCGAACTGTCCCTGATCGGCGAGGAGACCGCCGCCAAGATTCAGGCACGGTTGCGCGCCCATGCGCTCCTGCTGCGCAGTGGCGCGGCTTTCTTCATGGGATCGGAGGCAGTCAGTCGCGAGGAGTGGCGCGCCTTCGTCCAGCGCTCGCAGATTCACTCGGTCCTGCCCGGAATCCAGGGCGTCGGTTTCGCGCGCGCCATCCGGTCCGAGGATCTCGCCGAACACGAGCGTTCGATACGCGCCGAGGGATTCGCCGACTATCGGGTCTGGCCGGCGGGCGAACGTCCACTCTACACGGCCATCGTCTATCTCGAACCCTTCAGCGGGCGCAATCTCCGCGCCTTCGGCTACGACATGTTTTCCGAGCCGGTGCGGCACGCGGCCATGGAGCGCGCCCGTGACCTGGATGTCGCCGCGCTCTCGGGCAAGGTGCATCTGGTTCAGGAGACCGAGCGCGACGTCCAGGCCGGAACACTGATGTACGTTCCGGTCTATCGCGTTGGAATGCCCGTCGCCACCATCGAGCAGCGACGTGCCGCCTTGGTCGGTTGGGTCTACAGTCCCTACCGGATGGACGACCTGATGCGCGGCATCCTGGGCGGATGGGATCGCTACAATGGGCGGCGCATCCATCTCAGACTCTATGCGGGTGATCAGCCCGTGCCGGCGTCCCTGCTCCACGACAACGAACCGGCCGCCACCGAGGATTGGGAGCCGGCCGGACTGGACATCCCCTCCATCCCGATCGATTTCGAGGGGCAGCGCTGGACGCTGGATCTGACTCGGCCCGATTTGAATGAAACCTTGTTCTGGGATATCCGGGTCTGGGGAGTGGCCACCTCCGGGGTTCTCGTCACCCTGCTGATCGCGGCGCTGTTATTCGCCCTGGACAGGTCTCGTCGGCAGACGGTGCGATTGGTCATGGAACTCAGGGCGCGCGAGGAGGCTGAGGCCGCCTTGAGCGAGAGTGAGCGGAACTACCGCGAGTTGCTCGACAATCTGCACGTAGGCGTGGTGGTCCATGGTCCGGATACCGCCATCCTGCTCGCCAATCCCATGGCTTCGCGCCTTTTGGGGCTGGCGGTCGATCAGCTGCATGGTCGCACGGCCATGGACCCGGCCTGGCGCTTCGTCCGCGAGGATGGGACACCGATGCCGCTGGCCGAATATCCGGTCACCCGCGTCGTGAATACCGGCGTGATCGTGCAGGATCTGGTACTGGGCATCCTCGAACCCGAGGACATCCGGCTCACCTGGGTGCAGTGCGAGGCGTATCCGCTCTGGGACGAGCCGGGGCGCCTTCAGCAGATCGTCGTAACCTTCTTCGACATCACGGCGCGCAAGAGCGCCGAAACCGAGTTGGAGCGCTATCGTCAGCACCTGGAGTCACTGGTGGCCTCGCGTACCCAGGAATTGAGCGAGGCGCGCGACGCGGCCGAAGCGGCCAACCGTGCCAAGAGCGCCTTTCTGGCCAACATGAGCCACGAGATCCGCACCCCGATGAATGCCATCATCGGTCTGAATCATCTGCTGCAACACGAGGTCACGGACCCGCGCGCACACGACTGGCTGACCAAGGTCGGCGAGGCGGCCGCCCATCTGCTGCGGATCATCGACGACATCCTGGATCTGTCCAAGATCGAGGCCGGGCATCTCACGCTCGAAACGGGCGAGTTCTCGCCGCGCAATCTGATCGAGCGGACCTTCAGTCTGCTCGGTGACCGGGCGCGGCAGAAGGGGTTGCGGCTGCACGCGGCCATCGCACCCGATGTGCCCGAGTCGCTGGTCGGTGATGCGCTGCGTCTGCAGCAGATCCTGCTCAACTTCGTCTCCAACGCCATCAAGTTCTCCGAACAGGGCGAGATCCGGGTTCGCGCCTGGACGCAGGCCGAAGACGCCGAGTGGATGCGGCTGCATCTGGACGTTGCGGACCAGGGGATCGGCCTGACCGCCGAACAGCAGGCACGCCTGTTCCAGCCCTTTGCCCAGGGGGACGAGTCGACGACCCGGCGCTATGGCGGCACGGGTCTGGGACTGGCGATCGCGCGCCGTCTGGCCAATCTCATGCAGGGTGAGGTGGGCGTGGTGAGCGAACCCGGTCGGGGCAGCACGTTCTGGGCGAGCGTGCGCCTGCGCCGGTCCCCCTCGGCCGCCGCCCCGGACGGGGCGGCCCGATCCGAACACGCCCAGCTCCAGCCGGAGCGGCTCATCGCCCAGCGTCATCAGGGCGCACGCCTGCTCCTGGTCGAGGATGACCCCATCAATCAGGAGGTCGCGCTCCAATTGCTGAGCACCACCGGCCTGATCGTCGATGTGGCCGACAACGGTCGTCACGCGCTCGAATGTCTGCGCGCGCGCGACGACTACGCCCTGGTGCTGATGGACATGCAGATGCCGGTCATGGATGGTCTGGAGGCGACGCGCGCCATTCGTCTCCTGCCGGGGCGCGCGGCGTTGCCGATCCTGGCGATGACGGCCAATGCCTTCGAGGGCGATCGGCAGCGGTGTCTGGAAGCGGGCATGAACGATCATCTCGGCAAGCCGGTCGAGCCGCGCAAACTCTACGAAGCCCTGCTCAGATGGCTGCCGGGAGCCGGATAGGTGCGCTCTGGTCAGGCGCCGTGCTCGACGGCAATCCCAAGCCGGTCGGCCAGCACGCGCACCGCTGCCACCCCGCTGCGGGCATCGAAGTTTCCGAGCGCTTCGCGCAGGTCGACGAGCCGGTCGTCGGGCAGCTCGTGCGCGAGCCGTTTGACGGCTGATTCGGCGCCGATGATGTCGAACTCGTTGAGGGCGCTCAGGGCTGCATGCAGGAGCGGTGCGATCCGGCCGCGCTTGGCGGCGGATTCCGGTTCGGCCGCCATACCCGCCTCGGACACGACCGGCGTCTCGCGCGCGTAGCGGGCGATGGAGTCGAGCGCTGTCTCCAGGGCTGACTGCAGGGCCGTCATGGACGTTGCGTCCGACTCGGCCGCGACCGGATCGGCCATCAGCGACTCCAGTCTGCCGGCCTGCGACGCAACCTCGGTGAGTCCCAGATTCCCGGCAACGCCTTTGAGCGTATGGAGCAGTTGCTGAGCCAGCGGCGGTTCGGCCGCTGCGAGGCGGCTGACCACATCGGCGTATTCCTGCGCGAACCGGCGCAGATAACGACGATAGGTTTCGGCCTCCTGCCACATGGTCAGCGCGCGATCGATCGCCAGTCCCGGTAGCGGCAAGGCGTTCGGTGCGTGCGTGGCTGACGTGGCGGCCGAGGCGGGCGGGTGCTCCGTGTCGGATGCCTTGAGCGTCGACGCCCGCGTCTGGCCCCGGTCGTCTGTCAGGCGCCGGATGACAGTCACCGCCTGCTCGACCTCGAAGGGCTTGGGGATGAAGTCATCCATTCCGGCCTCCTGGGCCAAGACCTCCTGGGAATGCAGCGCGCCGGCGGTGAGCGCCACCACCGGCAGGCGTGAGAGCTCCGGGATCTGGCGAATACGACGTGTGGCTTCGTGGCCATCCATGATCGGCATTTGCACATCCATCAGCACCAAGTCGACGGCATCCGGATGCGCCTGGAGCCAGTCGAGCGCCTGTTGACCATCGTTGGCCAGCGTGATCGTCGCCCCTTCGTCGCTAAAAATGCGCCGAGCGACCTCGCGGTTGATCTCGCTGTCGTCGACCACCAGCAGGCGCCGACCCGCGAGCCGTCGCGGCTGGCGGCGGACGCGCGCGGGTGTCTCGATCTTGCCGAGACGCCGGCCGCGCGCCTTGGCGACAGCGTCGTACAAGGGGGTGGGGGTCAACGGCTTGGCGAGCACGGCCTCGATGATGTCGCCGTCGGGACGTTGCCGGATCTGGTCGGCCGGCGCCTGGGTCAACAGGAACAGCAGCGGCCGGCGTGACGCGGGCAGGGCCTGGCAGATGGCTTGAGCGGTCGCCAGCCCGTCGCGCTCCGGCCCCCAGTCCAGAAGCACCGCGGCATCCGGTCCCTGCAGGAACGAATGATTCAAGACAGCGTCCAGCACCGCGTCCCGCGAGTCCACCGAGGTCGCTGACCAGCCCAGGGCACTGACCGTCGCCCACAGCGCATCGCGGACACAGGGATGGTCGTCGCTGATCAGCACCTGTAGAGGCCGCGCCCGAGGCCGATCCGGCGCGTCCGGTTCGGTGCGGCCTAGCGGAACCTCGAACCAGAAGGTGCTGCCGACGCCCGGCGCACTCTCGACGCCCAGCCGTCCGCCCATGAGTTCGACCAGTTGCCGCGAGATCATCAGCCCGAGACCGGAGCCTCCGAAGCGGCGCGTGGTGGACGCATCCGCCTGCATGAAGGGCTGAAACAGCCGGGCCTGGGTCTCGGCATCGATGCCGATCCCCGTATCCCGAACCGTGAACCGCATCACGAGATTGGATGCGCTGGACTCGACAGGCGTGATCCGCACCTCGACCACGCCGGAGTCGGTGAACTTGATGGCATTGTTGGTGAGGTTGATGAGGATCTGGCCCAGTCGCAGCGGATCACCGAGCAGCGGCCAATCACAGTCGCGCGGCGGCACGATGGCCAGCGCGAGATCCTTGCCTCTGGCCGCCGTGGTCATGATGGTTGCCAGGTTGTCCAAGACCTGACTGAGCTGAAACCTGGTCTGTTCGATCAAAATCTTCCCCGACTCGATCTTGGAGACGTCGAGGATGTCGTTGATGATGCCGAGCAGACTCTGGCCGGAGTGATAGATCTTGCGTGCCAGGTCGCACGCCTCCTCGGGCAGGTTTTCCTGACGCTCCAGTAGATAGGCCAGCCCCAGCACGGCATTCATGGGAGTGCGGATCTCATGGCTCATGTTGGCCAGGAACTCGCTCCTGGCCTGTGCCAGCCGCAGCGCCTGCTCACGCGCCGCGCGCAGCTCGGCGGTACGCTCGGTCACGCGCTGCTCCAGGTCGGCATTGAGTCGCCGCACGGCCTCTTCGGCCTGGAGGCGCGCGGTGACATCGCTGCCGACGGAGAGGATTTCGCTCACCGCGCCGTGCGCGTCGCGGATCGCCTGGTTGGTCCAGCTCATCCAGACCCGGCGCCCATCGCGGCAGACGTTTTCGTTGATGTTGCTGCGATAGTCCTCCGGGTGCGCCAGGAGGTTTTCGATCAGTCCGCGGAGATCGGTCCCGGTCGATGTCTGGTCCGGCACCAGGATGTCGATGCGGCATTTGCCGACGACCTCCTCGGCACTCCAGCCGAAAAAGCGTTCGGCATACTCGTTGAAAAAGGTCAGGGTACCGTCGCGGGTCCAGCGGATGATGGCGCTGCTGGCGCTCTGCACCAGCTCGCGGTAGCGTCGCTCGCTCTCGCGTAGCGCCGCTTCGGCCTGTTGCTGCTCGGTGATGTCGCGCAGGATGAAGGTGTAGGTTCTGGAGCCGAAGACGGACGCGCACGAGCTGCTGGCCTCGAGCGTGAGCATCCGCCCATCATGGCGTCGGCCTTCCACCACCACGTAACGGCGTTCATAGACCTGGGTGCCAGTCAGATCGCCCGGTGACTTGAGTTGGACCGGATTGCATTTGAGCCGCTCGTAGCCATCGCCCGGCAGCAGAAAGCCGATGCCCTGGCCGAGCATTTCGCGCATGGCATAACCGAAGATGGCTTCGGCACCCTGGTTGTAGACCTGGATCCGGCCGTGTTCGTCGACGACCATGATGGCGTCCTGAACGCTGTCCAGAAGCGCGCGGAACTGCACCTTGGTCACCAGTGTCTGGCGGCGACGGTTGGCTTCCTGGAGCTCACGCTCGACCAGCACTCCCAGGCGCGCCAGATGCCCCTTGAGGATGTAGTCGTTCGCACCGGCCTTCATGGCGCGGACACCGATATCCTCATCTGCGGCATCCAGGAGGACGATGAGCGGAACGTCCGGCCATCCGCGTCGCATGCGAGCCAGAGCCTTGGGGTCGTCGAGGCCGGGCAGGCGATCGTCCGAGATGATGATGTCCCAGGGGCCGATCAGCCATGCTTCCCGGAGCTGCTCAACCGTTTCCACGCAGCGATGCTCGACCTGATATCCGGCCTCTTTTAGAGTGTGTACGAGCAGGCCGGCATCGTCGGCTGAGTCCTCCACGATCAGGAGGCGTAGGAGTGTCGGTGCCGTTTCCATTATCATCGCGTCCATTCCATCCAATATGTCCGCCTGTCCGCGTCGGCTACACTGTGGTCGACGGAGGCCGGTCTCGATGTTTCACCCACGGGTACGCGAGGTTTCGGAGTTGGGTCTCAAAGCCAATAAACCAAGATCCAGTGGGTTCGCGGATCCAGATCAGACTGTGATGTTGCCAGTGAACGCTCATCCGCAAGTTCGCGCGGCGCTGACTCCGCTACGTGGAGGGCGTCTGTTCGTTCCTCTGCTGGTCATTGCCCTGCTCGTGCCGGTGAGCGCCTTCAGTTTCCCGCTGTTCCACATCCTGGCCGAGCTGATTCCGATCATCATCGCCACCAGCGCCTTCACCATCGCCTGGAGCACCTACCCCTTTTCGCGCAACAGCTTTCTGTTGTTCCTCGCCACGGGCCTCTTCTGTCTGGGGCTGCTGGATCTCTTCCACTCGCTCGTCTACAAGGGCATGGAACTCTATCCGGGCCAGGCCGACTCCAACCGGCCGACCCAGTTCTGGATCGGCGCCCACTATCTGCAAGCGTTGCTCCTGTTGATCGCCCCGTTGACCTCGAACCTTGCGCTGAAGCGAGTGCCCCTGCTGCTGGCGATGGGCGGCTGCACGTTGCTGGTATTCGCCTGGATCATGAGCGGCCATTTTCCCGACGCCTTCATCGAGGGGCAGGGACTGACATCGTTCAAGATCTACAGCGAATACCTGATCGTCGCCCTGCTGGCGGCGTCATTGATACAGCTTCACCGCCGGCGCGCGGACCTGGGCGCGGATCTCGTGACCCTGGTCCAGGTCGCCGTGTTCGTCACCATCCTCTCCGAGCTGTCCTTCACCTTCTACGTGAGCGTCGATGGCCTCTCGAATCTCGTCGGACATCTGCTCAAGATCATCGCCTACTGGTACATCTACAGCGTTTTCATGGATTTCGCCATTCGTGCCAGGGCCGAGAGCGAGGACCGCTTTCGCTCCGTTTTCGACCAGCAGTTCCAGTTCATGGCCATCCTCACGCCCGAAGGCCGTGTCATCGACATCAACGAGTTGGTACGCCGCTTCCAGGGCTATGCCCGTGAGGACTTCATTGGCCAGCTGTTCTGGGAGTCCCCGGCCTGGCGTGACTATCCGGAGTGGCGGGAGATCTGGCCAAAACGTCTCGCGCAGGCGACCACGATGGATGGCCCGCTGATCACACATGACATCTATCAGAAGCGCAATGGCGAGATCCGCATGGCCGATGCCGCCACCACGGCGATCCGCGGACCCGATGGCGCGGTACGCTGGTATGTGATCCAGGCCACGGATACGACAGAGCGTCGTCGGGCCGAGGCCGCGTTGCGCGAGAGCGAAGAGCGGCTGCGCATGCTGCTGCGCCGCATCCCCGACCTGGTGTGGCTGAAGGATCCTGATGGCCGGTATCTGACCTGCAACGCACGCTTCGAGACGCTCTTCGGCCGGCCAGAGGCAGAGATCATCGGCAAGACCGACTACGACTTCGTCGATCGTGCGCAGGCGGATTTCTTCCGGGCCAATGACCTGGCCGCCATCGCCGCCGGTGGCCCCAGGGTCAACGAGGAGGAGATCGTCTTTGCCGGCGACGGTCATCGTGAACGCATCCAGGTCGTCAAGACGCCCGTGCATGACGCCGATGGAACCGTGATCGGTGTGCTCGGTATCGCGCGCGACATCACTGAGATGCGACGGGTGGAGCAAGAACTCGAACAGCACCGTCATCATCTGGAGGAACTGGTGGCGGAACGCACGGAGGAACTCACGCAGGCGCGCCTGGAGGCCGAGCGTCTGGCCCAATCCAAGGGCGAGTTCCTGGCCAACATGAGCCATGAGATCCGCACCCCGATGAACGCCGTGCTCGGTCTGGCCTACCTGCTGGAACGTCAGCCCTTGCCCGATGAGGCACACGAGCTGGCGCGCCAGATCCATCGTTCCGGTCAGAGCCTGCTGCACATCATCAATGACATCCTGGACTTCTCCAAGATCGAGTCCGGTCGTATCGAGATCGAACGCATTCCCTTCCAGCTCGGCGAGGTGCTCGACAATCTGGTCACCATCGTGGGTACGAGCGCGGCCGACAAGGCCATCGATCTGGTCATCCGGCCGCCCGAAGATCTGGAGTCCAGCCTGGTCGGCGACCCGCTGCGCCTCGGTCAGATCCTCATCAACCTCACCAGCAATGCCGTCAAGTTCACCTCCGACGGTCAGGTCGAGGTGCGGGTCGAGTCCATCGCCCGCAGCCATACCGAAGTCACCTTGCGCTTCACGGTGCGCGACACCGGCATCGGCATCGACCCGGAGACCCAGGCCCATCTGTTCCAGCCCTTCACCCAGGCGGATGCCTCCACCACGCGGCGCTTCGGCGGCTCGGGACTCGGGCTGGTCATCTGTCGTCGTCTGGCCGAGCTGATGGGCGGGCGTCTGGGACTGGACAGTGTGCCGGGTGAAGGCAGTACCTTCTGGCTCGAGCTGACCTTCGGCCTGACTGAACACGAGAGCCGGCCGGGAACCTCTTCGCTCGACGCCTCCCCGGAGTCAGGCGAGCCCCCGTTGAGCGGTCTGCGTGTGCTGGTGGTCGACGACAGTGAGATCAACCGCGAGGTCGCCCAGCTCATCTTCAGCGGTGAGGGCGCTGAGGTCTGTTCGCTGAACGATGGGCGCCAAGCCGTCGATTGGCTCATCGCGCATCCGATGGCTGTCGACATCGTCCTGATGGATGTGCACATGCCGGTCATGGATGGACGCACGGCCACCCGTCTGATCCGCGAGACACCCGAGATCGCCTGGATTCCCATCGTGGCCCTGACCGCCGATGCCGTGGGCGATCAGGAGGGCGCGGCGCTGGAGGCCGGCATGGATGCCTTTTTGCCCAAGCCGCTCGATGTGCCGGCGGCCGTCGCCTTTGATCCGGCGTCTGACCGGGCGGGCGGTCGAGATCCCAGAGGATCGCCATACGCCCGATCCCGCTGCCGGCAGCGTCCAGATCCACTCGTCCGATAGCGAACTCGAGTTCCCCGGTCTCGATGTCGAGCGCGCGCTGACGGTCTGGAAAGACGCTGACGTCTATGGTCAGTACCTGCGTCATTTCGTCGACAGCTATGGTGAGGTGAGCCGCCGCCTCGTCACGGCCGAGCCGGAGTCGGCGCGACAGCTGGCGCACAAACTCAGGGGCGCGGCAGGCAATCTGGGGCTCGTCGATGTAGCCGCCCGCGCCGCCGAACTGGAGCAGGCACTGAAGTCGGCCGGAACCGGCACGACTCCGGAGATCGACAGTCAGGTCGTCGCACTCCAGGGGGCGCTCGCAACCGCCCTGGCCAGCATCGAGCGCTTCGCGACTGTCCCGTCGTCGGTGCCGACAGGTCTCCGGCATCACATCGGGAGCCGTGCAAACCCAGGTCGCTAAAGAGGCGAAGATCGAGTACAACGCGCCCTTTACCACATGGTTTGAGTGATCGTTCCAGATGCAAGATTTCGTACCCGGTCAGCGTTGGCTGAGCGAGACCCAGACCGAGCTCGGACTCGGCCTGGTCGAGGCTGTCGATGGCCGCCATGTCCGGATCGCCTATCCGGCGACCGGCGAGACCCGTCTCTATGCCAGGAGCGAAGCACCGCTGGCGCGGCTGGTGGTCGAGCGCGGCGAGCGTATCCGCGACCGCGCCGGGCGCGAGCTGCGCGTCATCGAAGCCCGTGTTGAGCACGGACTCATCATCTATCGCGGCGAGGATGCTGAGGGTCAGCTCCGGGAGCTGCCCGAGCCGGAACTCGACGATCGCCTGAGCTTCAACCGTCCAGGCCAACGCCTGCTCGCGGCCCGACTCGACAGCGATCACTGGTTCCGGCTGCGCCATCGGACCTGGACGCAGGGAATGCGTGAGGCCGGTTCACCGACCCTGGGACTGGTCGGCGCACGGGTGGCGCTCATCCCACATCAGTTGCATATCGCCGCTGAGGTCTCGCGGCGCGAGGCCCCGCGCGTGCTCCTGGCCGACGAGGTGGGGTTGGGCAAGACCATCGAGGCCGGTCTGATCCTGCATCGGATGCGCCTCACCGGGAGTGCGCGCCGGGTGCTGATCCTGACCCCCGAGCCGCTGCTGCATCAGTGGCTGGTCGAGATGCGTCGTCGTTTCAATCTGGCGCTGGCGCTGTTCGATCAGGAGCGCTTCGAGTCGATCCGGGACGACAATCCCTTCCTGTCCGAACAATGCGTGCTATGCGGGCTGGAACTGCTGGTTGCTCAGGCCGGGGCGGGGCGGGCGGTCCTAGAGGCCGAGTGGGATCTGTTGATCGTCGACGAGGCCCATCATCTGACCTGGTCCGAGACCGATCCGAGTCCGGCCTATCGGCTGGTCGAAGCGCTGGCGAGCCGCATTCCCTCGGTACTGCTGCTGACGGCCACGCCCGAACAGCTCGGGCGCGCCGGCCATTTTGGACGGTTGCGCCTGCTCGATCCGGCCCGCTTCCATGATCCGGCCGCCTTTCAGGACGAGGAGGCGCGCTATGCACCCATCGCCGCCTTGGCCGCACGCCTGCTTGATGACGAACCGCTCGACGACGCTGACCGGGCGCGCCTCGAATCGCTGCTCGGCGAGTGCGACGGACTAGACCGCGAGACGCTCATCGAGCGCCTGATCGACCGTCACGGCACCGGGCGCGTGCTCTTCCGCAACACCCGCGCCACCATTCCCGGCTTTCCGCGCCGCGAACTGATCGCTCATCCGCTGCCGGAACCGGACGCCTACCGCACCGTTCCGGACCTCGACCCGCTGGCACGCCTGACTCCGGAGTGCGCGCACGGCTCCGGCTGGGAGTCGGTCGACCCGCGACTCGACTGGCTGATCGCGACCCTGCGCGACCTGCGTCCGGCCAAGGTGCTCCTGATCTGCGCCCAGGCGCACACCGTGCTCGAACTGCGCGAGGCGCTGCGCCAGCGCGCCGGCATTCATGCCGCCGTCTTCCACGAGGGAATGGAGATCGTCGAGCGCGACCGGGCGGCGGCCTATTTCGCGTCCGTCGAGGATGGCACCCAGATCCTGCTGTGCTCGGAGATCGGCAGCGAGGGGCGCAACTTCCAGTTCGCCCATCACCTGATCCTGTTCGACCTGCCGCTGGAGCCGGATCTGCTCGAACAGCGCATCGGACGGCTCGACCGCATCGGCCAGGCCCAGACCATCCGCCTGCACGTGCCCTATCTGAGCGGCGGCCCGATGGAGATCCTGTTTCGCTGGTATGCCGAGGGGCTGGGCGCCTTCGAGCAGCTGTGTCCGGCGGCCGCCGCCGTGCACGAGCGTCTGGGCGGGAGACTGAGGGACGCCCTGGCCGATCCCGCGCAGGCTGAGGCGCTGATCGCGGAGACCCGAATGCTGGCCAGCCAACTCAACGGCGAACTGGCCGCCGGGCGCGATCGGCTGCTCGAACTGCACTCGCACCGGCTCACGCGCGACGCGGCCCTGGTCGAGTCGATCGCGGCCAGCGACGCTGAGCGCTCGGTCGCGGACTATCTGAGCGACTTCTGGGACGCCTTCGGTGTGGAGCACGAACCCGGTCCGGGTGGATCGGTGGTGGTGCGGCCCGGTCCGCAGATGCTCCAGGAGACCTTTCCGCGTCTGCCCGAGGATGGGCTGACCGCGACCTTCGACCGCGCCCAGGCACTGGCCAACGAGGACCGCGCGTTCCTGACCTGGGAGCATCCGATGACGCGCGAGGCGATGGAGCTGCTGACGGCGTCCGAGCTGGGCAGCGCGGCGCTGATCCTGATCCAGGGCGATGCGCGCTTCCCCCGTGCCACGCTGTTGCTGGAGATCCTCTACGTTGCCGAATGTCCGGCTCCGCCCGAACTCCAGGTCGAGCACTTCCTGCCACCGACCCTGGTGCGTCTGCTGCTCGACGCCGAGGGGCGGGATCGCGCCGGGGAGATCGCGCACGAGAGCCTGCGGGGCGACTGCCTGAGCCATAACGGCACGCTCGCCCGCGCCCTGATCGCCTCACAGGCGTCGCGTCTGGCCGAACGGCTGGAGCAGGGCGAGGAGCTGGCGCACGGGGCGCTGAAGGATCTGGAGCAGGAAGCGCGAGCGCGCATGCATCAGGTGCTCGGTGATGAGCTGGAGCGGCTGCTGGCGCTGGCAGCGGTCAACCCTGCGGTGCGCCCCGACGAGATCGCGCGTCTGCGACACAGGCGTGAGCGGCTCGACGTGCTGCTCGGTCAGGCACACCTGCGACTCGACGCATTGCGGCTGATCATCGCGCATTGAGTGGCGATGAATCGCCTCTGATGAGGAGACGGGCGGGCGACTGGACGGACCTGTGCGCCCGCCGCCCCTTCAACGATAGCTGTCGAGTTCGTCCAGCGTCAGGCGACGTGCTTCGTCCTCCAGCATGATGGGGATATCGTCGCGGATGGGGTAGGCGAGCTGGGCCGACAGCGAGATGAGCTCCCCGCGCGCCTTGTCGAGGATCAGCGGACCCTTGGTGACCGGGCAGACGAGGATGTCGAGGAGTTTCTTGTCGAGCATGGGTTGATCGCTCCTTGGGCGAGACATAGCTTGGTAGATACGGACCAAGTTTAACTGTTATCGTGCCCATGGAGATACTGGACAGGCGGTAGTCTGAATTTTGCCGCCGGCCTGCTCTCGGCGGTCAGGGCAACAGGCCCGGCCACCTTGATTTTTCAGGCTGACATAAAAACAAATATTGATTATGGGCAATCTATATTCATCCCTGAGTTTGACGTAAAATGCAGAAACCATGGTGGTTTACTTGAGTCGCGACACCTTTATCTCACGTCAAACGCGACCTGTACCATCGATCCAGCCCGCAAGGGAACCGCGTCCCCGCGGGAAATCACCAGAATAATCATCCCCGCTATCCACCGTTCGGCAGGAGGAGTCTCGACATGGTCGCTTTCGAACAATTACACGCTCAGAACCATAAGATCACGGAGCTCTCGAACGTCTTCCTCTATCTGGTGCGGGAGCGTTCCATGTGCGATACCGATGTCACGTGCAACGTCTTCTTCGATCTCACCAATCATGTGCGTGAGCACATGGAAGTCGTCGACCGTGATCTCTGCGGCAAGCTCCTGTCCTATCCGGACCAGTCGGTCAAGAACACCGCCAACCGCTTCCTGTCCGGCTCGACCGAGATCAAGCGCATCTTCAGCGCCTATGTCAAACAGTGGTGCTCGGAGAAACGCCACTCGCTGACGATCAACGATCACGCCTCCTTCGTGCAGGATACCGAACAGATGTTCGCCCTGGTCATGGATCGCCTGCAACGCGAGACCGAGTATCTCTATCCGCTGATTCGCAATCTCGACGAGAAGGAGCAGGCGGCGGCTTGAGCGCGCCCCTCTTTCAGGTGCCGGCGCGGCGCAGCCGAGCGATCCAGGCTTTCTGGCAGTCGTGCCGGCGCTGGGATTGGAGTCGCTCCCGGATGTGTGGGCGCGCCTGCTCGAAGTCGATCGTGCGCCCCGGCTCGATGTGCTCGCACCAGAGTAGATGGAAGCCGATCTCGGATTCCAGCACGCCGCTGACCTGACCCGCGTCGAGGGCAAAGAGCGCGGCGTCGAGTTCGGGGTAGAGCCGTCCGCGGGGGAGGGTGCCGAGGCGTCCGTCTTCCAGCGCGGTCGGGCATTCGGAATGACGGCGCGCGAGTTGGCCGAAGGCGTCCGGGCGGGCCTGAGCGTCGGCGGCGAGCGCTTCGATACGGGCACGTGCCGCCTCACGGCCGTTCTCGGCGTAATCGGCGTTGATGGTGATCAGGATATGACGTGCCGCGCGTCGTTCCGGGATCTGGAAGCGCTCGGGGTGCTCGGCATGGAACCGGCGCACCTCCTCCTCGCTGACCGCCTCGGCACGCGCCCCGACGCGCGTCATCACGGCATCGAAGATCAGTTCGCGTCGCAGTGCCTGACGCAGCCCCGTCTCGTCGAGCCCATTGCGCGCGAGATCCGCCAGAAACGCGCCTTCGTCCGGGTAGCGGCGTCGAACCTCGGTCAGCGCCTCGTCGAGATGCCGCTCGGGAATCAGCGTATCGCGTGCCTCATCCGTGGCCAGAACCAGTGATTCGAGCGTCCAGGTCTGCTCGGCCAGACGCTCGACCACGGTCCGTTGCGCCGCGTCCAAGGCATCCACGGGCGCCTGGAAACGCTCACTGGCGGCGCGTAGCCGATGGTAGCGGTATTCGGCCGATGGTGTGTGTCGATGTCTGTCGGCAATCTGGTTCATCTTGGGATACTCGCGCGTGCCCGGAATCGAATCACATGCCGTCCGATCTAGGCCGAGGCTGCGGCGGCCAGAGGCTCGGGTTCGGTCAGGGCGGTCTCGGGGACGATCAGGGTGTTGCGATCGGGGAAATGGACGTGATAGGCCACGCCGCCCGGATGGTCGCGCAGGACGCGGATCACCTCGCCGACCTCGCCGGCCTCGACCAGGACACGCCCCTGGAGTCCGAGCGGTAGCCGGGCGGCGACCTGATCGCGGAACTCGAAACGGCTCGGGATCCAGGGCGCGTCGGCGTGCTGGAGTTCCTCGGCGCGGCAGCCGACGATGCGATCGCTGTCCAGGAAGTGCACCGAATAGATGATCTGATCCTGCAGAAAGGTGCCCACGTCACGCACGAAGCCGGTGCTGCCGCGCCGGATCAGGAGCGCGCCGGTCGGCTCACCCGGATAGGTGCCGTCGTTGCGCACGTTGCGCAGCACCCGCACCTCGTCGCCATATTCATACTCGGGTCGCATGGGGGCGGCTCTCCATCAGGTCGTTGAGCGGGATGGCCACTTGTCGTGGTTCATGCATCCGGAACACCCGAAACACCTTCTCGGTGCGCGCGTCCGAGGTCTCGAAGTCCTGGTAAGCCGCTTGCAGCCGATCGGCGTACAGCGCCCACTTGGCCTGGACCGAGTCCGGCATCTCGTCGACCTGATCGAGATAGTCGTGGAAGCGTTGCAGGATGTGCAGGCGATTGACCTGCACCACGGCCGGCTGATACTGGATACCGAAATAGTCCAGGAAGTCCTCGGCGCTGGTCAGTTCGCTCAGATCGAGTTCGAAGTCGTCGTCGGTCATGGAATCACCTCTGTCGTTGGGCGGTCGTGGGTGTTTAGCGGCCACCCGTCATTGCAGTCGCGCCGTTTGCGGATAGCCGATCTCGGCGAGGAAGCGGCGCAGGTCACCAGTCTCTGGACTGCGCTTGGTCTCGGTGACGAAGCGGCGCACCAGCGGCAGCAGACGTTCGGCCTGCTCCTGATCCAGCTCAAAGCACAGGCTTTCGGCATAGACACGTTGAACGGCATGTCGGCCCGAGTGCTTGCCAAGCACCAGCCGATGGTTGAGTCCGAGTTCGGCCGGATCGACGCCCTGATAATTCAGCGGATCCTTGATCAGACCATCGACATGGATACCGGCCTCATGCGTGAAAGCACCGGCGCCGACCAGACTCTTGTGCCAGGCGATCGGCTTGCCGGAGGCTTGGGCGACCAGGCTCGATAGCGCCGAGAAACGTTTCAGATCGACGCCGCAGTCGAGTCCCTGGACATGCCGGAGGCCCATGACGACCTCTTCGAGCGCCGCATTTCCGGCTCGCTCACCGAGACCGTGGACCGTGGTGTTGACATGGGTCGCGCCGGCACGGACCGCCGCCAGGGTGTTGGCGGTCGCCAGTCCGAGATCGTCATGCGCGTGCATCTCGATTTCGAGATCCACGCGGGCGCGCAGCGCGTGCAGCCGCTCGTAGAGACCGAAGGGATCCATGAGTCCGACCGTGTCGGCGAAGCGGAAGCGCCGCGCGCCGGCGGCCTGAGCGGTCTCGGCCGCGCGCCATAGGAATTCGGAATCGGCGCGCGAAGCGTCCTCACCACCGACACAGACCTCCAACCCCAGATCCAGGGCCAAGCGAACCTTGCGCTCGATCTGGGCGAGCACCCAGCCCCGATCGCGCCCGAGCTTGCGGGCGATCTGCTGATCCGAAAGCGGCATGGAGAGGTCGACCAGTTGCACCCCGAGATCGCGGCATTGAACGATGTCGTCGGCCAGCATCCGCGTCCAGACCATGAGCCGCGCCGAGAGTCCGAGTGCGGCCACGGCGCGGATCGACTCGCGTTCCTCCTCGCCCATCGCCGGGATACCGATCTCCAGCTCCGGGACGCCGAGCGCGTCGAGACCCTGCGCGATGGCCAGCTTCTCGTCGAGTGAGAAGGCCACGCCTGCCGACTGCTCGCCGTCGCGCAGGGTGGTGTCGTTGATGATGACTGAATGCTGGGGGTTCGACATGGCTCGCTCCAAAAGACCTCTGGTGAAGCTCTATGCACAAAGCGAGCCAGTTTATTTTACTTCTTCGTTTCAGATGCTTAGGACTTTCTCGCCGTCCAGTCCCTGTGTTATTTACGACAAAAGGGCGAGATTCATCCACTCTGCGCTTGTGGCAGGGTGCGTAGACGTCCCATAAAAAAACCCCGCCGGTGAAGGCGGGGTGAATCACCACTGAGGAAGTCAGAGAACGAGACAGAGGGACAAGCCTCAACTCTGCCGCTTTTCAGCAAGGCATTTTCAGTGCCAGCTTTTTGTAAGTGGCTGTTTTCACTTTTGTATCAGGCTTCTACACGCAGCGATCGATGTGGCGTATGACCGGGCTTACTGCAAATCGAGGCCGTTTTGACCTGGATTCGACCCGCTTGCACTCGATTGGTGCATCGGCGTCGAGGCGCGTTCTTCAGCGCGCCCCAGACCAATCCCCGCCACAGGCGTTCCGCAGTCCGGACAGATGCCATGCCGGACACGGTTCTCCAGCAGCTGAAAACCGTGACGGTGGATGAGCCGCGCGCCGCATCCGGGGCAATGGGTATCCTCGCCGCCATCGCCCGGCAGATTGCCGACATAGACATACCGCAAGCCGACCGCAAGCCCGATACCGGCAGCACGTCTGAGCGTCGCCGAGGGCGTGGGCATCACATCGGCCATGTGATAGGCGCCATGGAACCGCGAGACGTGCCAGGGGATGTCGGGCGAGACCGAATGGATGAAGCGCGCGATGTCGCGCAATTCCTCGTCCGAGTCGTTGACGCCCGGAATCACCAGGGTCGTGACCTCCACCCATACACCGAGGGCGTGATAGCGACCGATGGCGTCGAGCACCGGCTGGAGCCTGACGCGGCTGATGTGACGGTAGCTCTCGTCGCGGAAGAACTTGAGATCCACGTTGGCCGCGTCCAGCACACCGGCCAGCTCGCGCTGGGGCGCCGCGTTGATGTAGCCGTTGGTGACGAAGATATTGATCAGCCCCGCCTCGCGCGCCAGACAGGCCGTCTCATAGGCCAGCTCATAGAAGATCGTCGGCTCGGTATAGGTGTAGGCGATGGAGCGCGCGCCCGCTGCCTGGGCCGCGCGCACGATCTGCGCCGGCGTCACCGGCTCGCCGGGCACCCGGTCGCCGAGTCGCGCCAGTTGGGGACAGAGCGGCGTCCCGTCCGCCGACACGGCCTCGTCCGGCTCCAGATGCTTGGGAAGACGCTCGCGCGGCCACTGCGAGATCTCCCAGTTCTGGCAGAACTCACAGCGCAGACTACAGCCGACCGTGGCGATCGAATAGGCCGTCGATCCGGGATAGACATGGAACAGCGGCTTCTTTTCGATCGGATCGAGACTGCGCGAGACGATCCGATCGGCCACCAGCGTGAAGAGGGTGCCCTGACTGTTGTAGCGCACCGCGCAGACACCGCGACCCGCGTTCGGGATGATGCAGTCGTGTGGACAGAGCCGGCACTGGACGCGCTTGGCGTCGAGCCGGTCGTAGAAGCGAGCCTCCTTCATCAGTTCCTCCGCGAGAAACCCCGTCCTTCAGGGCGGGGAGGGATAGTGGCTACGACCGTGCAGTCGCCGGAAACAGGTGCAGGCTTTCCACCTGCCGGGCCGCGAGGCTCTGCCCGTAAGGGCCTGGTGACGGTGCGGCGTCTCACGACGCCACACGCTCCCCTCGCCAATGTGTGCAACCGGCTCCCGCTGGCGCGGCGATCAAAACCTTCGACGCTTTACCTTTCGCCTGCATCATTTCGACCTTTCAGAGCGGCGGACTGAGGAAGCATCCGCCGGTGAGTCTTAGCGACCTGTTGCATACGTAGCCCCTTTCGACCGTCCTGGTCAGGCGGGCTGAGGCTGGTCAACCCAGCTTGCTCTCACAAGCTCCGGCCTTCAGGCCGGGGTAGTTGACGTTCGGACCCTCCCAAACAGACCACAGGCCGCTCAGGCCGCGTCCCGAGCGGCGATGACGGCGCGGGCGGCATCGCGCAGCAGGCTGGCTGCCTCCCAGTCCGTTCCTTGGGGAAGGATCGGCGCCGCGATGACGACTTCGATCGTCCCCGGACGCGGGCGGAAACGGTCGCCCGGCATGACGGCGCGCGTCCCCCGGATCGTGACCGGCAGAATCGGCACACCCGCCTCGGCCGCCGCCACGAAGGCCCCCATACGGAAGGGTAGCAGACCCGGCCGCTCGCGGAAGGTGCCCTCGGGGAAGAAGGCCAGACTCGCCCCATCACGCAACGCCGTCTGCAAGCGCTCGCCCTCGCGATGACTCTGCTGGAGATCGAACCGCTCGACGAACAGCGTTCCCAGGCGTTCGAGAAAGCGCCCGGCCAGCGGATTGGCGTTCAGTTCGCGCTTGGCGACGAAGCGCATCGGACGCGGAACGGCCTCGATCAGGGCCAGGGCATCGAGATAACTCTGATGGTTGGCGACCAGTACTAGGCTTCGCCCAGCGGGTGGCAGATGCTCCCGCCCCGTCATACGCAGACGCACACCCATGAGTCGACGCAAGAGCCGGACGCCGCCACGCGCCAGCGACCAGCGCCAGGCCGGACGCGGGCTCAGCATGACGCCGCCCCATACCCAGGGCGCCAGCAGAGTGAATACGCCCCAGGCATAGCCGGCATAGAGGGTTTCAGGCAGTCGGACGCCCCAGGTACGCAGTCGCGCCAGAACCGCCCGCGCGCCGACCCGCGCCAACTGCCAGACAGGTGCCGGCGGTGTATCGAACAGCCGCCCGGCCAGATAGCGTTCGCGCGTATCACCCCGGCGCAGCTTGCCGCTGGAGGTCTTGAGCACGGCGCGCGGCGGGGCCAGCACGATCTCGTCGGGTGGGAGACCCAGCACCTCGGTGGCCCGCTCACGCGCACGCTGAGCCAGGGCCGCCCGCCGCTCGGGATCGCGCTCCTTGCTCTCGGCCACGATCACCAGCCGTTCGCTGCCCTGACGCGCATCGCGGGCGGCGAACGCGACCACGCAACCGCGCCGGATGCCCGTCAGCTCGCCGAGTGCCTGCTCGACCTCGTAGGGATAGAGATTGCGCCCGCCGCGGATGATCAGATCCTTCACCCGTCCGGTGAGATGGATGTCGCCGCCAGCCAGATAGGCGCGATCGCCGGTCTCGTGCCAGCCGTCGCGGATCAGGCGCGCCGTGGCCTCCGGGTGGCGATAGTAACCCTGGGTCGCCGATGGACCCTGGAATTGCAGCAGGCCCTCGTGCCGCTCGGGTCGCTCCCGGCCCGACTCGTCGACCACCCGCACCCGATAGCCCGGCAGCGGACGCCCGCAGGCGACCACCGCCATCGCGTCCGGATCGTCGCAGGCCACTGGCAGGGCATAGCCCGAGCCGGCGAAACGCGCGCGGTCGATACAGTCGATGCGCGGCCCGCGTTCCACCGGCGGAAAGGCCAGACCGACCGCCGCCTCGGCCAGCCCATAGACCGGAGCCAGCGCCTCAGGCCGCAACCCGCAGGGCGCAAAACGCTCGGCGAATCGATGCAGGGTCTCGGCGCTGACCGGCTCGGCGCCGTTGAAGGCCCGGCGCCAGGAACGCAGATCCAGCCCCTCCAGCTGGCTGTCGGAGAGCCGCGTCAGACAGAGTTCATAGGCGAAGTTGGGCGCCGCCGACAGCGTGCCGCGATGCGCGCTGATCGCCTGGAGCCAGCGCCTGGGACGGGCGAGAAAGGCCAGTGGCGACATGACGATCAGCGGCACGCCGAAATAGAGGCTCCCCAGCCAGGCGCCGATCAGTCCCATGTCGTGATAGAGCGGCAGCCAGCTGACGAAGACATCGTCGGGCGCGATGGCGATGGCCTCGCCCATGGCGCGGATGTTGGCGAGCAGGTCGGCATGGGTGAGCATCACGCCCTTGGGATCGCCCGTGCTGCCGGAGGTGTATTGCAGAAAGGCCAGATCGCCGGCGTTTGGGGCGGCCCAGTCGGCGCGGCTCAAGGGGGCTGTCTCGTCCGGCGTCTCCAGCGTCAGGATCTCGTGCAGTGACGGCACCTGGGCACTCAACAGCCGGGCGACGTGACGCGCCTCGGACACCGTGATCAGCACGCACACGCCGGCATTGTCGAGCAGTCGCGCATGGCGGCGCAGATGATCTTCGAGTTGCTGGGGCCGTGCCGGCGGATAGATGGGTACGGGTACGCCGCCCGCGATCAGCACGCCGAAGAAGGCGAAGAAATAATCCAGGCCGGTCGGCAGCATGATCGCTACCGTCCCGCCGCTCTTGAGTCCCGCCGCATGCAGTCGGGCGGCGACGCGCTCAGCGCCCTCGGCCAAAGCGGCATGGGTGAGCGGATGGGGCCGGTCGTCGCCGTCGTAATAGGTCAGATGGACACGCTCGCCCTGGCGGTCGCGATGCCAGGCGAGCACGTCGAGCAGTGTCCGTGCGCCGGATGGATGCTCCAGCCCTGCACCTGTCGGCGCGGCGAGCGTGACGCCCTGACTCCCGCCGGCCTGGGTGTCCGGCGTCCCGCGCATCCGCGCCAGCAGCTCGCGCGGCGTGTCGGCCAGCAGTGCCGTATCGGGCAACTGGATGTTCAGGCCGCGCTCGATACGCGCGATCAGTTCCGAGCGGCTCAGGCTGTCGAGTCCGAGATCGGATTCGAGCCGGGTGTCGAGCGTCAGGCCCTCGCGCGGCTCGGGCAGATGCGATTCGCGCACAAAGTCGCTCAGAACACTCAGAAGTCGGCGGGCAGGCTCATCGTGGACGGGTGTGGTCGAGTGGGCCGGCGCCGCCTCATGGCGTTCATCGGTTGGATGTGGGTGGCTCGTCACGGTACAAAGGCTCGGATGGCTGAAACCAGAGTGTCATTTGAGCCGTTTCGATCCTCGATGCAAGCGTTTTCCGTGCGCAACCCGCCTGCACTGCGGGGGCGCGCCAGGCGTCCCCCACAGCGCTCGTCGTCAATCTCAGGCGGCCGCCGCCTGGACCTGGCGAAGCAGTTCGCCGGGGGCGAGCACGGGCAGGGTGGCCGCGTCGAAGTCGGGCGCATTGAGTGAGATCACACGATCGAGTCCGTTGACACGGGCACACTCGTGGATGAGTGCATCGTCGAAATAGCGCCAACCCAGCCCCATGGCCGAGTCGATGACCTCGGCATCGACTGGAGCGATCTCGAGCATGGCGCGCAATGCGCTCAGTTTGGCACTCGCGCCCGGATAACCGTGGGTGCGCGCGAGGAGGTCGTGGAGCGACTCGATCGTCGCGGCGCAGACATAGCCGGTGATATGGCCAGTGGCGGCCAGCGTCAGGGCGGCGGAAGATTCGGGCGCGGGATGCTCCGCGTTGGTCAGGGCATCGACCAGTACACTGATGTCGAACAGTGTCTTGAGCGGTGGGTTCATGGTGTCACTCCTGTTTACATCGATGATCCGCCGGGACCGTCGATCCGGCCCCGTGAGTGCGCCGAACGGACTGCGTGCGTCCATCACCCGTAGGGTTCACTCGCGCGAAGAGAATCCCGGCGACTCCAGCCGCTCGGGTGGTTGAAACCGGTGTATCGAACGCTGGAGGCGGGATGGGGTGCCCAATCGCGCTGAGACGGGGCGGGCGAACTGGAGACTGGCGAATGCCAGCCTCCCGGATACCTTTGATGTGTATGGTTTCCGGGAGGCCAAAAGGCCCGGGGAGCGACTCCTGGATGAGGCTGAGCATCTCCTTGAATGTCCCTGCTCGTCGTCATCGAATGGTCGTATTCTAAACGGCGTTCGGGTTCAGACAAGCGATTTTTGATCCACGCGGCCGGGCTTTAGGACTGACTGTGGTGTGCCGGTTCGATGCGCTTTGGAGTCACCTTCCAGATGTGCTCGGCATATTCGCGGATCGCCCGATCCGAGGAGAAGCGCCCGATGCGCGCGACATTGAGGATCGACATCCGCGTCCAGCGCGGCGTGTCCCTGTAGGTCTCGCTCACCGTCTTCTGACAGTCCAGATAGGCGCGATAGTCGGCGAGCACCATGAAGGGGTCATGGTTGACGAGATTGTCGGTCAGCGGGCGGAAGAGCTGGGTGTCGCCGTGCGAGAAGAGTCCCGAGTTGATCAGATCGATGTCGGACTTGAGTTCGGCGTCGCTTTGGTAGAACTCCCAGGGCCGATAGCCGCTCATCTGGCGTTGCAGCGCCTCTTCGGCCGTCATCCCGAACAGGAAGAAGTTCTCGGCCCCGACCGCCTCGCGGATCTCGACATTGGCCCCGTCGAGCGTGCCGATGGTCAGCGCTCCGTTCATCGAGAACTTCATGTTGCCCGTGCCCGAGGCTTCCTTGCCGGCGAGCGAGATCTGCTCGGAGAGATCGGCGGCCGGATAGAGCCGCTGACCGTTCTTGACGTTGAAGTCGGGCATGAAGGCCACGCGGATCCAGCCGTTGACCTGGGGATCGTTGTTGACGACCTCACCGACGGCGTTGATGAGCTTGATGATGAGCTTGGCCATGAAATAGCCCGGCGCCGCCTTGCCGCCGAAGATGAAGGCGCGCGGCACCAGATCCTGCGACTGGCCCTGTTTGATGCGCTGATAGCAGCGGATGATGTGCAGCACCTTGAGATGCTGGCGCTTGTACTCGTGGAAGCGCTTGGCCTGGACGTCGAACAGCGATTCCGGGTCGAGGCGGACGCCGGCGGCCTGCTGCATCCAGGTCGCCAGATCCTGCTTGGCCGCGCGCTTGACCGCGCGCCAGTCCTCCAGCAGACCGGCGTCGTCGACATGGGCCTCCAGCTCGCGTACCCGCTCCAGGTCGAGGATCCAGTCATCGTGACCACAGGTCTTGGTGATGAGCTGGGCCAGACGCGGATTGGCGACGACCATGAACCGCCGGGGCGTGACCCCATTGGTAACATTGTGGAAACGCTCGGGCCAGAGTTCGGCAAAGTCCTTGAACAGCGTGGCCTTGACCAGTTCGGAATGCAGCTCGGCCACGCCATTGACCGCCCGGCTGCCCACCACCGCCAGATTGGCCATGCGTATCCGCCGCTCGCCGCCCTCGGCAATCAGCGACATGCGCCAGACCCGCGCCTCGTCGCCGAGGAAACGCATCCGCACCTCGTCGAGAAAGCGGCGGTTGATCTCGTAGACGATCTCCAGATGACGCGGCAGCAGGCGCTCGAACAGGCTCACCGACCAGGTTTCGAGTGCCTCGGGCAGGAGCGTGTGATTGGTGTAGCAGAAGGTGCGATGGGTGATGTCCCAGGACTGCTCCCAGCTCATGACGTGCTCGTCGAGCAGCAGGCGCATCAGCTCGGCCACCGCGAGCGCCGGATGGGTGTCGTTGAGCTGGGCGACGAACTTGTCGGCGAAGCTCTCCAGCGGGCCGACCGTGTTCAGATGCAGCCGGATCATGTCCTGCATCGAGCAGGAGACGAAGAAGTATTGCTGCTTGAGCCGCAGTTCCTTGCCGGCCTCGGGTTCGTCGTTGGGATAGAGCACCTTGGAGATGGTCTCGGCCTGGATGTTGGCATAGACCGCGCCATAGTAGTCGCCGGTGTTGAACGCCTGGAAGTCGAACGAGGTCGGCGCCTCGGCCTTCCACAGCCGCAGCAGGTTGGCGTTCGCGGTGCCGTAGCCCAGGATCGGGGTGTCGTAGGCCATGCCGTTGATCACCTGGGCCGGACGCCAGCAGACGCGGCTGCGGCCTGTGTCGTCCCGATAGGATTCAGTGTAGCCGCCGTAGCCCACCGAAAAGCGGATCTTGGGCCGTGGGATCTCCCAGGGATTGCCGTTGCGCAGCCAGTTGTCGGTCTTCTCGACCTGCCAGCCGTCCTCGATGGCCTGATCGAAGATGCCGAACTCGTAGCGGATGCCGTAGCCGATGGCCGGGATGCGGCAGGTCGAGAGTGATTCCATGAAGCAGGCGGCCAGACGGCCCAATCCGCCGTTGCCCAGGCCCGGTTCCTCCTCCTCCTCGAGAATGGCGTCGAGATCCAGCCCCAGCTCCTCGCCGGCCTCGCGCGCCGCCTCGGTGATGCCGAGATTGACCAGGTTGCAGGCCAGATGCGGGCCGAGCAGATATTCGGCCGAGAGATAGCAGACGGTGCGCGCATGACTGGTCTTGAAGACCTGCGCCGATTCCACCCAGTGCTTGAGCAGCCGGTCGCGCGTGGTGAAGGCGGCGGCCATGTAGAGGTCGTGCGGCGTGGCCACCTCACGAAAACGTCCCTGGATATAGAAAAGATTGTCGAGGAAGTCCTGTTTCAGCGCGGCCTTTGACAGACCGGTGCGGGTGCGTTCACGCTCGCTGTCCAATGACTCCGTGGGGTTCGGCGTGCTCATGGGTGTCCTCTCGTCGTTCTTGGGCGGGGAATTCGCCACGCGACTCTAAAACGCCTGAATGCGGGCGTCCACCACGAAACCGTGACCGCCGGACGGCTTAGACGAAGGTCAGGACGAAACGGCTGCCCTGCGGTTTGACGTCCGTGTAGGTCAGGCGAATGCCGTTGGATTCGGCCAGCTCGCGGGCGATGTAGAGTCCGAGTCCGGTGCCCTGGCTCCGGGTGGTGAAGAACGGGTTGAAGATGTCGCGCGCGGTCCTCGGGTCGATCCCCGGACCGGCGTCACGAACCTCCAGACGGATCCCGTCCGGATCGCTCCCCAGCCGCAGTTGGATGTGTGCCGGTTCATCGGGTCCGTGCCCGTGGACGAGCGCGTTCTCGCACAGGTTGGCCAGGATCTGATGCAGATGACGCGGGTCGGTCTCGATGTCGAGCGGACGCGCCTCGATCAGCACCTGGAGTCTGGAGTCGTCGAGTCCATGCTGTTCGCGAAAGTCCTCGGCGAAGGCCAGGGTCCAGGCCGCCAGCTCGATCGGACGCGGCTCGACCTGATTGCCGCGCGAGAGCTGGAGCACGCTGCGCACCGTCTCCTCGATGCGCGCGCTGTTGCGCTGGACGATGTCGAGCAGATGCCGGTCCTCGTCCGACAGGGCCGGGCCTTCCGAGAGGAGCTGGCCGGCGTGACTGATGGCGCTCAGCGGATTGCGGATGTTGTGGGCGATGCTGGCCGTCAGGGTGCCGAGCGAGGCGAGCTTGATCTGCTGGGCTTCGTGCTCGGCCTCCTGATTGTCGCGGAGATAGACGACGACACCATTGGCGCACCTGTGTCCGAGTCGCTTGAGCGAGACCCGAACCTGACGGTCGGCGATGGTCAGACGCCCCTCACGCGGCGAGCCGGCACGGATCTGGGCGGCGAGCCACTGATTCAGTTCGACCGAGAGTTCCTGGAGCGCGGTGCCCGACTTGGCGCGCCGTACATCGAGCAAATGCAGCGCGGCGGTATTGATCAGCCGCAGCCGTCGTTCGCCGTCGGCGACCAGGATGCCGGTCCCGATGCTCTGGATGATGAACTCGTTGAGCTGTGAGAGATCGTCGATGTCGACCTGGCGCCGCGCGGCCAGCGCCTCGGCCGAACGCACCCGGCGGTAGAGAACATGGGCCAGCAGGGCGACCGTGAAGAAGAGCAGACCCAGCAAGCCGGCCTGGGTGAAGGAGATCGCCCGGCTGCCGCCGAGCATGGCGCTGTAGATCTGCTCGCTGATGACCGTCAGCGAGGCCAGGGCCGCAAACAGCAGCGACAGCCGCCCTTCGAGCATGAGCGCGCCGGCCGCCACGGCGAGCGCAATCAGGATTCCCAGCCCGCTGGTGACACCGCCGGCGGTGTGCATGAGCGCGGTGTAGACGAGGATGTCGGTGAAGATAGCGAGCTGGACCTGACTGATCCGTGACGGCCGGCGCAGTGAGAGTCCGAGTCCGCTGAGTAGCACCAGCACCGCATAGACCACGAGCACATTCCAGGCGAGTTGGTTGTCGGAGCGGGCGAGTGCCGGGTCGCTGGCCGCGGGCGAGAAGGCCAGCACCAGACCGACGACCATCAGCAGCCGGAAGAGAAAGAGCCAGCGCAGGGCGCTCCAGCTCGGATAAACGGATTCGGTTCCGGGTTCGACATCCATCGGGGTTGGGTGGGCCAGGGGCGCGCGATCGAGAAAGACCAGACCCGCCAGACGCGACGGGCATTCGATTGTATTATGCGCCGACCAAGCCGTTTCGCCGATCGCCTGCGGGCATCGTGCGCCTCATTCACGGTCGATCCGAATGAACTTACACGAATTTCAAGCCAAACAGTTGTTGCGGGAGCGCGGACTCGCGGTCCCGGATGGAGTCCTGGTCGAGCGTCCCGAGGCCGCACGCGACGCCTGCGTTCAGCTCGGCGGCACGCGCTGGGCGGTCAAGGCGCAGATCCACAGCGGCGGTCGCGGCAAGGCTGGGGGCGTAGTGCTGGTCGACAGTCCCGAGCAGGCCGAGAGCGAGACGCGCCGTCTGCTCGGCTCACGGCTCGTCACGCTCCAGAGCGGGCCGGACGGGCTGCCGGTCGGATCAGTCCTGATCGAACGCCCGACCGCCATCGCGCGCGAGCTCTATCTGAGTCTGCTGGTCGATCGCGCCAGCGAGCGGTTGCTGTTCGTCGCCTCGGCGGCCGGCGGCATGGACATCGAGACGGTGGCGGCCGAAACGCCCGAGCGGATTCTCAAGGTCGCGCTGCATCCGGTGGTCGGCTTCCAGCCTTACAAGGCGCGCCGGCTCGGCTTCGGGCTGGGATTGGACGAAAGCCAGATCAAGGCGCTCGGTACGCTGATGGATGGACTCTATCGGCTCTTCGTCGACACGGACGCCAGCCTGATCGAGATCAATCCGCTGGTCGTCACCGACACGGGCGAGCTGCTGGCGCTCGATGCCAAGATCACGCTCGACGACAACGCGCTCATGCGTCATCCGGCACTGGCCGCACTCCGCGACCCGAGTCAGGAAGACCCGCGCGAGGCGGCGGCGCGGGCGCACGATCTCAACTACATCAGTCTCGACGGCAACATCGGCTGTATGGTCAATGGGGCTGGGCTGGCGATGGCGACCATGGATCTGATCAAGCTCCAGGGCGGACGGCCGGCCAACTTCCTCGATGTCGGCGGCGGGGCGACGGCGGCGCGCGTGGCCGAGGCGTTCAAGCTCATTCTCTCCGACCCCAAGGTCGCCTCGATCCTGGTCAACATCTTCGGCGGTATCGTGCGCTGTGACCTGATCGCCGAGGGGATCATCCAGGCGGTGCGCGAGGTTGGGGTGTCGGTGCCGATCGTGGTGCGCCTGGAAGGCACCAATGCGCCGCAGGGGTTGCAACTGCTCGCCGACAGCGGGCTGGCGCTTCAGACGGCCGGCGAACTCGACGCGGCCGCGACACTGGCGGTCGAAGCCGCGCGGCGTGGTATCGGCGCATCATCGAACACCGTGGAAGAGGAGGGCCGCCCATGAGCATCCTGGTCGACGCCAAGACGCGTGTCATCTGTCAGGGCTTCACCGGCAAGCAGGGGACGTTCCACAGCGAGCAGGCCATCGCCTACGGCACCCATCTGGTCGGCGGCGTGACGCCCGGCAAGGGCGGACAGCGCCATCTCGACCGGCCGGTGTTCGACACCGTGAGCGATGCCGTGCGCGAAACGGGCGCGGATGCCAGCATGATCTATGTACCGGCGCGCTTTGCCGCCGATGCCATCCTGGAGGCAGCCGACGCCGGGATTCGGGTCATCGTCTGTATCACCGAGGGCATCCCGGTGCTCGACATGCTGCGGGTCAAGGCGGCGCTCAGCGGGACGGGGGCGGTGCTGATTGGTCCGAACTGTCCGGGTGTCATCACGCCGGGCGCGTGCAAGATCGGCATCATGCCGGGACACATCCACCAGCCGGGACGGGTCGGGATCGTCTCGCGCTCGGGCACCCTGACCTATGAGGCGGTCTATCAGACCACCCAGGCCGGTCTGGGTCAGAGCACCTGTGTCGGCATCGGCGGCGATCCGATTCACGGGCTGGATTTCATCGACTGTCTGCGCCTGTTCGAGCGCGACCCCCAGACCGAGGGCATCATCCTGGTCGGCGAGATCGGCGGCGAAGCCGAGGAGGCGGCCGCCGAGGTCATCCGGACCGAGATCAGCAAGCCGGTGGTGGCCTATATCGCCGGGGTCACGGCGCCGGCAGGCAAGCGGATGGGACATGCGGGGGCCATCGTCACGGGGGGCGCGGGCACGGCCGAAGGCAAGTATGCGGCGCTGGAGGCGGCCGGCGTGCTGACCGTGCGCTCACCGGCTCAGATGGGGGCGCGGTTGGCCGAGCGGTTGCGGGGCGCCTGAGCATCTACTCCGAACGACCAGGGGCCGACCCAGCCGGGTCGGCCTTCACGCCCGATGTGCCCCTTCCGCTCAAATTGCCCAACTGTCATACTGGGATTCAGAACGCGACCGGCTCGAATCGACGAGTCCGCCTTTGGACAGACGGCCCATATCATGCTCAACACCGCTCCCGCACACGCTGATCACCCCGCGCTCGACGTGGAGGCGATCCGCGCCCAGTTCCCCATCCTGACGACCCCGACCGACGGCCAACCGCTGATCTACCTCGACAGTGCCGCCAGCACCCAGCAGCCCGAGTGCGTGATCGACGCCGTGGCCGACTATCATCGCGGCCATCATGCCAACATCCATCGCGGCGCCTACCAGCTCTCGCGCACCGCGACCCGGATGTACGAGGCGGCACGCGAGCGGGTCGCCCGCTTCCTCAACGCCGCCGATCCGGTCGAGTGTCTGTTCACGCGCGGCACGACCGAGTCGATCAACCTGGTCGCCGCCATCTGGGGCCGCGCCACGCTCCAGCCCGGCGACGAGATCCTGATCTCGACCCTGGAGCATCATTCCAACATCGTCCCCTGGCAGATGGTGGCCGCGACCACGGGCGCGCGCCTCCGTGTCATCCCGATCGACGATGCCGGTGATCTGGATCTGGACGCCTATCGACGTTTGCTCTCGCCGCGCACGCGGCTGGTCGCGGTCAATCAGGTCTCCAACGCGCTCGGCACCATCAACCCGGTGGCCGAGATCATCGCCGAAGCCCATGCCGCCGGGGCGCTGGTGCTGATCGATGGGGCGCAGTGGGTCGCGCACGGCCCGACCGACGTCCAGGCGCTCGACGCCGATTTCTATGTGTTCTCCGGCCACAAGCTCTATGGACCGACCGGCATCGGCGTGCTCTACGGCAAGCGCCGGCTGCTGGAGTCCATGCCGCCCTATCAGGGCGGGGGCGACATGATCGAGCGCGTCACCTTCGAGCACACCACCTATGCCGGACTGCCGAACCGCTTCGAGGCCGGCACGCCGCACATCTCGGGCGCGGTCGGCCTGGCGGCGGCCATCGACTGGGTCGAGTCGATCGGCCTGGAGGCCATCGGCGCGCACGAGCAGGCGCTATTGCATCAGGCCACCGGACGGCTGGCGCAGATTCCGGGGCTTACGATCAAGGGCACGGCCCGACACAAGAGCGGCGTCATCTCCTGGGTGATGAACGATCCGCCGATCGCCACGCTCGACATCGGCACCGCGCTCGATCTGCGCGGCATCTGCATCCGCACCGGGCATCACTGCTGTCAGCCGCTCATGGACCGACTGGGCGTGAACTCGACGGCGCGCGCCTCCTTCGGCGTCTACAACCGGCTCGACGAAGTTGAGGCGCTGGCCGAGGCGTTGAGCGAGATCCGCGCCTCGGCGAGTCGTCAGCGGCACGCATCGGGCGTGTCTCAGGTGACACCGGGAGCCGCCGGGGAGAGTTTGAACCCAGGAAGCGGGGAGGGGCCGGAACCGACCCTGAGCTACCCGGCCGCCATGGCCGATTCCCCGCGAGCCGCCGCCGACGAGATCGCCGAGGTCTTCGAACTGCTGCCCGACTGGCCGATGCGCCATCAGCACATCATCGACCTGGGCGATCGACTGCCGCCCATGCCGGACTCGCTCAAGACCGAGGCCAACGCGGTGCACGGCTGCCAGAGTCAGGTCCACATCGCCGCGCGGGTGCGGCCCGGAACCACGGATGTCATCGAGTTCCTGGCCGACAGCGACGCCAACATCGTGCGCGGTCTGATCGCGCTGCTCCAGCAGCTCTACTCGGGTCAGCCGGCACGCGACATCCTGGCGTTCGATGTCGAAGCGTTCTTCAAGCAGATCGGACTCGACCAGCATCTGAGCCTGACACGGCGCAACGGACTGGAGGCCATGGTGCGGCGTGTGCGTCAGTTGGCGGGGACGATCGCGGGCTGATGGGACGGGGAAGCGGATGTTGAACCGCCAGGGCGCGAAGGACGCCAGGGATGGCGATGCCCGGCTTCGCGCCTCGACGGTTGTGCGGTCTAGTAACCGCCCTTGCGCTTGACCGCCGGCAGTCCGGCGATCTTGGTGCCCTGCTTGGTGGGCGCCAGCGGGAAGAGCAGGTAGAGATCCTTGCTGGTGGGCTTGGTGCCCCACATCTTGCCCATGTCCTTGAGCACCACGCGCTCCATCGGCTGATTCTGGCCGTTGTTGATGTACTCGTCGCGCAGATAGTTGATCACGTCCCAGTGCTTGTCGGTCAGCTCGATGCCCTCGATCTCGGCGAGCTTGCGGGCGACGTCCTCGTCCCAGTCGGAGTGGTTCTCCAGATAACCGGTGTCAGTCGTGGCGATGGTGCGGCCGTTGACCTCGATGGCCATGTCTTGCTCCTCTCTGTCATCAGAATTGTCGTGTGGTTGGCCTAGATAGCGGCATTGCCTGCCGTTCTCAATTCAGAACATTCGGATTTTATGATGCTCATAGCAGGATCGCCACTACCGCGCCCGTCATCAGGGTCGCGAGCGTGCCGGCGAGGATGGATTTGAAACCGAACGCGACGATCTCGGGTCGGCGCTCCGGGGCCAGGGCGCCGAGTCCGCCGATGAGGATGCCGAGACTGCCGAGATTGGCGAAGCCGCACAGCGCATAGGTCAGGATGATCCGGCTGCGCTCGCCGAGCGCTTCGGGAGGCAGCGCGGCGAGCTGGAGATAGGCCACCAGCTCATTGAGCACGGTCTTGACGCCCATGAGCGCGCCGGCGGTCTGAGCCTCGGACCAGGGAATGCCGATCAGCCAGACCACCGGCGCCATCAGCCAGCCGAGCAGCCGTTGCGCCGTGAGCGGCTCGCCGGCGACCGCCGGCAGCAGACCCAGCGCCTGATTGAACAGACTGACCAGCGCGACCATGACGATCAGCATGGCGATGATGTTGAGCCAGAGCGGGATGGCTTCCAGTGCGCCGCGCGTGATGGCGTCCATGGCGCCGTGGGTTGAGCGCTCGATCCGAGTGTCGAGAACCGGCGTGTTTCCGGCCGGCTCGGGGATCAGGAGTCCGGCGATCACCAGCGCGGCGGGCGCGTTGATCAGCGAAGCGGTGAGGATATGGCCCATGGCGTCCGGCACCACAGGCCCGATGAGACTGGCATAGAGCACCATCACGGTGCCGGCGATGGTCGCCATGCCGCAGGTCATGAGTCCGAACAGCGCCGAGCGCGACAGGCTCGACACATAGGGCCGGATCAGCAGGGGCGCCTCGGTCATGCCGACGAAGACATTGGCGGCGGCCGCCAGTCCCAGCGGCCCGCCGGTGCCCAGGGTGCGTCGCAGCAGCCAGGCGAAGCCGCGCACGACCAGCGGCAGGATGCGCCAGTGGAAGAGCAGGGACGAGAGCGCGCTGATGACCAGGATCAGCGGCAGGGCGCGGAAGGCGAGCACGAAGCTGTTGTGCGGATAGACCGTCTCGAACGGGGCGGACCCGCCGCCGAGATAGCCGAAGACCAGCTCGGTGCCGGCCTGGGTCGCAGTCTGGATGGACAGCACCAGTTGGTTGAGCAGCAGAAAGCCGTCCTTGACCCCCGGCAGCTTGAGCAGCGCCAGCGCCATGAAGAATTGCAGTCCCAGACCGGCGAGCACCAGCCGGGGACGCACGGCGCGCCGATCCTCGCTCAACAGCCAGGCCAACGTCAGGAACGCCAGTAGCCCGAGCAGCGGCTGGAGTCGCGTCAGGATGTCAGGATGGTCCACGGGTCGGCGGCGGGCGTCAGCGGATCATTGCTGGGTCGCCGGGGGCGCGTGGCGGGTGGCGCCGGCGAAGAGCTGGCGCGCGTCGACCGGGTCGAAGCGATAGAGCCGGTTGCAGAACTCGCAGGTGACTTCGATCGCCCCGTGCTCGTCGAGCAGGTGGTCGATGTCGGATTCGCCGAGCAGCTTGACCATGTCGGCGATGCGCGAGCGCGAGCAGCCGCAGCGGAAAGAGACCGGCTCTGATTCGAACAGCCGCACGGTCTCTTCGTGGAAGAGCCGGTGCAGTAGCGGTTCGGTCGCCAGGTCCAACAATTCGCCGGGCGTGAGCGTATCGGCGAGCAGGGTCACGCGGTTCCAGTCTTCTTCGGTCGCGCCGGCCTCGGGCAAGCGTTGCAGCAACAGACCCGAAGCACGCGACGGACCCGCCGCCAGCCACAGTCGGGTCGGGATCTGCTCGGAATCGGTGAAATAGTGCTCGATGGCATCGGTCAGACGCGCACCGGCCAGAGGGATCACGCCCTGATAGGGCTGGCCGCGCCCCTGGTCGATGGTCAGCACCAGTTGTCCCGTGCCGAACTGCGCGCTCAGCGAGTCGGCGGCTGGAACCTCAGCCTCCCAGCGCGCCAGACCGCGCACCGTGCGCGCGTGCGTGGCCTGGGCGACCAGGGTGCGGATCGGGCCTGAACCCTGGATCTGGAGTATCAGCGACCCTTCGAACTTGATGGTCGCCGCCAACAGCGAGGCCGCCGCCAGCGCCTCGCCCAGTCGCGCGGCCACTGGCTCGGGGTAGGGATGCGCCTCCAGCGCAGCACGCCAGCTCGCATCCAGATGGACCAGATTGCCGCGAATGCCGGCGTGTTCGAAGAGAAAGCGTGAGAGTGTATCCGAGTCGTTCATCGAATGATTTTGGGGCGTGTTGTTCAGTGCGTTGAATTTCGTTCAGTTCGTTCCGTCGATCGCAACCATTGCCGCTCAGTCGAGCGTCGCCAGAAACGCATCGACGGTCGGTTGCAGCGCGCGTTCACCGGCCAGCACGGCCGTCTCGAAGTCACGGCGCCACAGCTGCATCAGTGGTCGGGCGCGCTTCCATTCCTCGAACAGGATGCGTGCCAGCGGCCCGCCGTGCTCGATGAAGCCGAGGTCGTCGAAGTCGCGCGCGGCCTGTTGGCGGTCATAGGCGAAGCGCACGATCTCCCAGCTCCAGGCACCGCGCTCGAACGTCAGCAGGGCATAGCTGCCGCGCGGATCGCCATCGAAGGGCGAGCCGACCGAGCCGACGTTGAGGATAGGCAGGCCGTCGAGTACCCGCTCCAGCGGACGATGGGTGTGGGCGGTGACGAAGAGCGCCAGATCGGTCGGCAGTGTACCGCGCAGCTCTTCGTCCGTGACGCTGGTGCCGATGCCGTGGCGGTTGCTGACCAGGGTGCCGTGGGTGACATGCACCCAGGAATCATCGGTGCCAGCGTTGAAACAGAGATGATCCGGCCAGTCGACGAGTGCGTCGAGCCGGGGTTCGATCTGCTTGTAAGTCCAGTCGGCGAACAGACGCATCTCGGCTTCGAGCGCATCGCGCGGGGCTTCATGTCCGCAACGCTGGATCCAGGTCTCGTGGTTGCCGTTGACCGGCAGCCAGCCGCGCGTGCGCCTCAATTCGTCGAAGCGTTCCAGACAGGCCAGACTGCTGGGTCCGCGATTGATGAGATCCCCGGCCATGACCACCAGATCCGGCCTCCAGTCGAGGATATGGGCGACGGCCTCGTCCATGGCGGGCCGGTTGCCCTGGACATCGGAGAAGATGGCGACCTTCATGGCTGGTCGGCCGTCGGCGCGTCGAGCCGGCGGCGCACCGAGTCGAGCTTGCCGGTCAGGCGTCCACTCGCTCCAGGGCGGATGTCGAACTTGGCGACCACATAGACGCGCTCGGCACCGAATCCGTCCAGGATGGCGTTGGCGCGCTCGATGATGGCCAGCGCCTCGGGCAATGTATCGGTTTCGACCTGGGTGCCCATGGGCGAGAGCTGATGCTCGAAGCCGCTGTCGCGGATCATGGCGATCACGGGTGCGACGAACCGGCTGAAACTGCTCCCCTGATCGGTCGGGAAAATGGTGAGATCGAGGATCACGGACATGGGTGTGCCACCTCTGGTGGACGGACGCCGGTTATTGCGGCGTTCAAGCGGGATTGAGCCAGTCGTGCTGAGGTCGGGGCGGGACGACCGGGATTCCAGGCGTGACCTGGATGTCCCGGTCGTCGGGCGGGATGGCCGATCAGGCCGCGAGCTTGCGCAGCACGTACTGGAGGATACCGCCGTGACGGTAGTAATCCACCTCGTTCGGCGTATCGATGCGCACCCGCGCCTGGAAGGTCTTCACCGAGCCGTCGGCGCCGGTCGCACGGACTTCGACCTGCTTGGCCTCGCCGCCGTTCAGACCGACGATGTCGAAGGTCTCGGTGCCGATCAGACCGAGCGACGCGGCATTCTCACCCGCCAGGAACTGAAGCGGCAGAATGCCCATGCCGACCAGGTTGGAGCGGTGGATGCGCTCATAGCTCTCGGCGATGACCGCGCGGATGCCGAGCAGACGCGGCCCCTTGGCCGCCCAGTCGCGCGAGGAACCCGAACCGTACTCCTTGCCGGCGATGACGATGGCGGGCGTGCCCTCGGCCTGATAGCGCATGGCCGCGTCATAGATCGACAGCTGTTCCTGACTGGGCTGATGCAGGGTCACGCCGCCCTCGGTGCCCGGCGCCATGAGATTGCGCAGCCGGATGTTGGCGAAGGTGCCGCGCATCATGACTTCGTGATTGCCGCGCCGCGAGCCGAGACTGTTGAAGTCTTTCGGCTCCACGCCATGCTCGATCAGGTACTTGCCGGCCGGCGAGTTGGGCTTGATCGATCCGGCGGGCGAGATGTGGTCGGTGGTGATGGAATCACCGAGCACGGCCAGACAGCGCGCGCGGCTGATGTCTTCGACCGGGGCGACCTCCAGGCTCATGCCCTGGAAATAGGGCGGATTCCGGATATAGGTCGAATCCGCCGGCCAGTCGTAGGTCTGGGTGGCCACGGCGTCGAGCGACTGCCAGCGCGCATCCCCCGCGAACACATCGGCATAGGCCGCCGTGAATTCCGCCGGGGTGACGAACTCGGCGATGGCCGCGTTGACCTCGTCCTGGGTCGGCCAGATGTCCTTGAGATAGACCGGATTGCCCTGGGCATCCGTGGTCAGCGGGTCATTGTAGGGATCGATGTCGATGCGACCGGCGATGGCATAGGCGACGACCAGCGGCGGGCTGGCCAGATAGTTCATGCGCACCTCGGCATGGACACGGCCCTCGAAATTGCGGTTGCCCGACAGGATCGAGACGGCGCACAGCTCATTGTCGGCGATGGCCTTGGAGACCGGCTCGGGCAGCGGGCCGGTGTTGCCGATACAGACCGTGCAGCCATAGCCGACGTTGTGGAAGCCGAGCGCCTTGAGCGGCTCGGTCAGCCCGGCGCGGTCGAGATAGCGGGTGACGGCCATCGAGCCGGGACCGAAGGCGGTCTTGACCCAGGGCGCGCGCTTCAGACCCAGCGCCACGGCTTTCTTCGCCACCAGTCCGGCGCCGATCAGCACGCTGGGGTTGGAGGTATTGGTACAGGAGGTGATGGCCGCGACCACGATCGAGCCGTCCGAGATCTCGACCTCCTGGCCGTCGATCACCGCCTTGGCCGCGCCCTTGGTGGGCAGATTGCGTTCGGCCTTGAGCGCGGCGAGTGCCTTGGGGAAGTGGCTCGCCATGTCGGTGAGCGCGACGCGATCCTGCGGACGCTTCGGCCCGGCGAGCGAGGGCGCCACATCGCCCAGATCCAGCTCCAGGGTCTCGGAATACTCGGCCTCGGGCGCATCGGCAGTGTGCCACACGCCCTGCGCCTTGCAGTAGGCCTCGACCAGCGCGATCTGAGCCTCGTCGCGTCCGGTCAGACGCAGATAGTCGAGCGTGACCTGATCGATGGGGAACAGGCCGCAGGTCGCGCCGTATTCAGGCCCCATGTTGGCGATGGTGTTGCGCTCGCCCATCGGCAGGCTGGCGATCGCCGGGCCGTAGAACTCGACGAACTTGCCGACCACGCCATGCTTGCGCAGTTGCTCGACGATGGTCAGCACCAGATCGGTGGCGGTCACGCCTTCCTTCAGGGTGCCGGTGAGCTTGAAGCCCACGACCTTGGGCACCAGCATCGACACCGGCTGACCCAGCATCGACGCCTCGGCCTCGATGCCGCCCACGCCCCAGCCGAGCACGCCGATGCCATTGACCATGGTCGTATGCGAGTCGGTGCCGACACAGGTATCGAAATACGCCTGGGTCGTGCCGTCGACCGGCTTGGGGAAGACCACCCGCGCCAGATACTCGACATTGACCTGATGCACGATGCCGGTATCCGGCGGCACGACCTTGAAGCCGTCGAACGCCTGCTGACCCCACTTGAGGAACTTGTAGCGCTCCTGATTGCGCTGGAACTCAAGCTCCGCGTTGAGCGCGAACGCCCCATCCGAACCGAAGTGATCGACCTGCACCGAGTGGTCGATGACCAGCTCAGCCGGCTGGAGCGGGTTGATTCGGGTCGGATCGCCGCCGAGCGCGCGCATGGCATCGCGCATCGCTGCCAGATCCACCACCGCCGGCACGCCGGTGAAGTCCTGCATCAGCACCCGCGCCGGGCGGTACTGGATCTCCTTGTCCGGCTCGGCCTGGGGGTTCCAGTTGCTGAAGTACTCGATGTCCTCGCGCGTGACGGTCACGCCGTCCTCGTTGCGCAGCAGGTTCTCCAGCAGGATCTTGATCGAGAACGGCAGGCGCGCACTGTTCGGCACGGCGTCGAGCTTGAAGATCTCGTACTCCTGGCCGGCGACGTTCAGGGTGGACTTGGCGTTGAAGCTATTGGGCATCGAGGGCTCCGGTGGCATGGATCGGCTAGTTATCGTTTGGAGCGCTCGATTCTAGCGTCCGGTGCTGGGATATTCCATATGCTGCACTGCAACGAAAACCGGATCGCATGTCGGCGTCCGCTTCAGCCATGCCGATCGAGATAACGCCGCGCTTCATCCAGGATCGGCCGGTTGCGAAACAGCAGTTGCCAGCGCGAACCGCCGACCTGACGCCACAGCCGCGCCGCGCGTACCGCCGCCAGCAGCAGCGCGCGCAGCCGGTTCTGGTTGTCGGGGTTGCGCAGATGCAGCGGGTCGCCGTGGATCAGAATACGTGGTTGCAGATGACTGAGCGTCTGGCTGTAGAGATCGGCGAAATGGGCCAGCAGGTTGGGGTGAAGCAGCTCGAAATGGACGCGCTTGGATTCGGCCTCGCGGATACCGTCCCCGAGGATCGCGAGCAGATCGGGCCGCTTGGCCAGCTCGCGTTCGAGCTTGATGACCTGGACTGCATAGCGCGTCAGCTCCAGGTTGCGCTCGGGCTGCCCGGTCAGCTGGGCGACGAGCTGGCGCGCGCCATTGGCCAGCACGCCCGGCTCGCCGAAGACCGACTCGACGTTCTCGGCATCGACCTGGAACAGGCTATGGATGCAGGGCTGCATGATCTCGGTATCGACCGAACCCTGGCGGGCGATGCGGATGACGCAGTTGACGGCCTGATAGAGGCCGGCGAGGGCGATGGTGCGCTCCAGGTTGGTACGGGGCATGGATATGGGGTCTCGATCGCAATACGTTGTGGCTGATGACGCCATCTTACAACGCATTCGAGGCTCAGGACGCCACGCCACGCTCGATGACGGCCCCGCCCAGACACTCGGTCTCCTGGTAGAAGACGACCGACTGGCCGGGCGTGACCGCACGCTGCGGCTCGTCGAAGCGCACCCGGCATCCATCGGCCCCGATCTCGACCAGTTCGCAGGCTTGCAACGGTTGGCGATGGCGCAGGCGCGCCAGACAGCGAAACGGCGTCTCGGGCGCCCGACCGCTGATCCAGTGGGGCTGGAGCGCCTCCAGCCCGGTCGACATCAGGAGCGGATGCCGGCTGTCCTGGACCACGATCAGCCGGTTGTTCGCGCTGTCTTTGACGGCGACATACCAGGGCGCCTCGCGTCCCTGGCTGACTCCGCCGATCCCGAGTCCCTGACGCTGGCCGAGGGTGTAATAGGCCAGCCCGTGATGCTCGCCGAGCCGCACGCCTTCGGGCGTCTCGATCGGTCCCGGCTCGCGCGGCAGATAGCGGGCGAGGAAGTCGCTGAACCGCCGCTCGCCGATGAAGCAGATGCCGGTGCTGTCCTTCTTGGCGGCATTGGCCAGACCGAGTCGGCGAGCCAGGGCGCGCACCTCGCCCTTGGTGAGATCGGCGAGCGGAAACAGGGCACGCGACAACTGTTCCTGATCCAGCAGATGCAGGAAATAGGTCTGATCCTTGTCGGCGTCGACGGCGCGATGCAGGTGATAGCCGCCCTGCGCGTCGGCGACGACCCGGGCATAGTGCCCGGTCGCGATCGCCTCGGCGCCCAGGCCGAGCGCATGGTCGAGGAAGGCGGCGAACTTGATCTCGCGGTTGCAGAGCACGTCCGGGTTGGGTGTGCGCAGCGCCTGGTATTCGCGCAGAAAATACTCGAAGACCCGATCCCAGTACTCAGCCGAGAAGTTGACCGTATGCAGCCGGATTCCGAGCCGCTCGGCCACCGCGCGCGCGTCGGCCAGATCCTCGGCGGCGGCGCAGTAGCCCTCGGCGTCGTCCTCCTCCCAGTTCTTCATGAACAGCGCCTCGACCGCATAGCCCTGTTCGAGCAGCCGATGGGCGGCGATGGCTGAATCGACACCGCCGGAGAGACCGACGATGACGCGCTGAGCGGAAGGAGTCTGGGCGTTTGCTGGCATGACGAAATGACGAAGCGATGGTTGAACTTGGGGAGATCCAGAATCGACAGGGCGCCCGCGAGGGTTCATCCTTGGAACCCGATCACAGACCCAACCGCGTCGGGAGCCGACTCGCTGGCGCGAACCACTTGGCATCCCAGTACCGGCCCCGCTGGTCGGTCCACGATGATGTCACAAGGATACAGCACGAGATAGACTGCCATGTCAGAGGCAACTTTCGATCTGGTCGATGCCCGGGATTCATTCATGGATACGGACTGGTTCCATCACTGCCGGCAGACGCGCACGCCCTATATCGTGATCCGCAGCGCCGAAACCTCGGCCGATGTGCTCTGGGACTATGTCACCCTGTCGCCCGAGGCCGATGTCCGGATTCGCACCGATTTCGCGGCCTTCGAGCGCGAGGCGCGCGCCATCTTCGAGCGTTGCGCCGGTCCCGATTCCTATCTGCGCATCAAGCCGACTCAGATCTGCTTCGACCACCTGGCGCTCGACCGCGCCAAGCGCGCCGCGCTCGATCTCTATAGGCTGGTCGAGACCTATCTGTCCGCCCGCCCGGTGATGCGGGAGCCGGAGCACGCACGGCCGAGTCTCCGCGAGGCGGCGGCTTCGATCGCCTGAGGGACGCCGATGTTCACGCCATCCGGGCCGCGCGTTTCGATACTCATGTACCATCAGGTCGGCGTGTTCGCGCCGATGCGCGAACATCGCGCCAACTATTGCGACCATCGGCGCTTCGGCGCTCAGATGGATCTGCTCGCGCGTCTCGGCTATCGGGTGCTGGGTCTCGACGACGCCCTGGCCGGTCTGCGCGGTGAGCGTCCGCTACCGGCGCGTGCCCTGGTCCTGACCTTCGACGACGCCTACGACAACTTCGCCGAGTATGCCTGGCCGGTGCTGGAGCGGCATGGCTTTCCGGCGACCGTCTATGCCATCAGCGGCTGGCTCGGGCGACGCGCCGAGTGGTTCGCCAAGGATCCGGGGCGCCCGATCCCGACGCTGATGAGCGCCGGGCGTCTGCGCGAGCTGCACGCCGCCGGCATCACGATCGGCTCGCACAGCGTCGATCATCTCAAGCTCGGTACGCTCGATCCCGAGGCTCAACGCCGTCAGCTCGTCGACAGCCGCGCGGCGCTCGAAGACGTGCTCGGCGCGCCCGTGCGGCATCTCTGCTATCCCTTCGGCAGCTTCGACCGGACGACGGTCCATCTGGCCGGGGAGGCCGGCTACCGGAGCGCGACGACCTGTCTGCGCGGCGCGGCTGGCCCGGACGATCATCCGCTGGTACTGCCGCGCAAGGCGATCTCCTTCGGTGACGATCGGCTCGGCTATTGGTGGAAGCTCGCCGTCAAGCACGCGCCCAAGCCCGAGCTGGTCGAGTGGCGCCGACGTCTGGCCGGAGCGACGGCTTCGGGCTAGACTGCCAAGCCAATTATTTCCACCGCCCGGCCTCGATCGTGACCACTCCATCGACCTTCCCCGATTTCGCGCGTGCCCGAGTGCTGGTGGCCGGCGATCTGATGCTCGACCGCTACTGGACCGGCGCCACGCGCCGCATCTCGCCCGAGGCGCCGGTGCCCGTGGTGCATGTCGAGGGCGTCGAGGACCGACCCGGCGGTGCGGCCAATGTCGCGCTCAATCTGGCCATGCTCGGCGCGCGCGTGACGCTGGCCGGCGTGACCGGCGACGACGAGGCCGCCGCGATCCTCGAAACGCGCCTGAGCGGGCAGGGGATCGCCACCCGTTTCGAGCGCCGCGCCGGGGTGCCGACCATCACCAAGCTGCGCGTGCTCAGTCATCATCAGCAGCTCATCCGGCTGGACTTCGAGCGCTCGCTGGCGCCGAATGGTCCAGACCCGCTGCCGGCCTTGGTGTGGCCCGCACTGGCCGACTGTGATCTGCTGCTGCTCTCGGACTATGCCAAGGGCACGCTCGACGATCCGCAGCGGCTCATCGCGCTGGCCCGCGACCAGTGCAAGCCGGTCCTGATCGACCCCAAGGGCCGCGATTTCAGCCGCTACCGGGGCGCCACCCTGCTGACGCCGAACCGCGCCGAGCTGGAGGAGATCATCGGCGCCTGCCCGGATGACGCCGTGCTCATCGAACGGGCCGAGCGGCTGCGCGCCGAACTGGAACTGGAGGCGCTGCTGGTGACGCTCGGCGAGCGCGGGATGCTGCTGGTGCGCGCAGGCGCCGAGGCGCTGCACCTGCCGACCCGCGCGCGCGAGGTCTTCGACGTCACGGGCGCGGGCGATACCGTCATCGCGACCCTGGCCGCCGCGCTGGCCGCCGGCGCCGAGCTGGCCGACGCCTGCGCCCTGGCCAACTGTGCCGCCGGTCTGGCCGTCGGCAAGCTGGGCACGGCCAGCGTCGGCGCGGCCGAACTGGAGCGCGCCTACCTGGGGGTCGAGTGGCGCCCGATCCTCGATCGCGAGGCGCTGATCGCGGCGGCGGAGACCGCGCGCGCGGCCGGTGAACGGTTGGTCATGACCAACGGCTGCTTCGACATCCTGCACGACGGGCATGTGGCCTATCTCCAGCAGGCCAGGCGGCTGGGCGACCGGCTCATCGTCGCCGTCAACGACGACGATTCGGTGCGCCGGCTCAAGGGCGAAGGCCGTCCGATCAATGGCGTCGAGCAGCGCATGGCGGTGCTGGCCGGGCTGGCCTCAGTCGACTGGGTCTGTCCGTTCGGCGAGGACACGCCCGAGGCGTTGATCCGCGCCGTCGGGCCGGACGTGCTGGTCAAGGGCGGCGACTATCGGCCCGAGCAGATCGCGGGCGCCGACGCGGTGCTGGCACGCGGCGGCGAGGTGCGGGTGCTTGACTTCGTGCCCGGACGTTCCACGAGCCGTATCATCGGTGCGATCGGTCGGCGCGGCGACGGGGCCTGACGCAACGTCGGCGGCGCCTCTGGATCGACCTCCCACGCGCGGTTTAGACTCGGCGTCTACCCGCCTTCTCATTCATCGCCAAGGGTTCGCTCTGCCATCATGTCCTCCGACACCCTGATTCTCATCCTGGCTCAGGATCGCGGCCTGGGGCTCGATGCCCTGACCCGCCAGCGCACCAAGGCCGCCGTGCCCTTTGGCGGCAAGTACCGGATCATCGACTTCACCCTGGCCAACTGTCTGCATTCGGGATTGCGCCAAGTGCTGGTACTGACGCAGTACAAGAGCCACTCGCTCCAGAAACATCTGCGCGACGGCTGGTCGATCTTCAATCCCGAGCTGGGCGAGTTCATCACCCCGGTTCCGCCCCAGATGCGCGAAGGACAGGACTGGTACAGCGGCCCCTTCGACGCCATCCGCCAGAACCGCTATCTGATCGAGCGCAATCGCGCCAGTCAGGTGCTGATCCTGCAAGGGGAGGCCATCTATCGCATGGACTATGCCGAGCTGGCGCGCGCCCATCGCGAGACCGGAGCGGCGATCACGGTCGCCACGCGCACCGTGTCGGCGCCGGGCACGGGACGTCAAGCGCGGGTCGTGCTCGACGCCGATGAGCGTATCCTGGAACTGTGTGCGCCCAGCGCGGATGGGGCCGATGGAACCGAAACGGCGGAGGGCGAGCACCAGGAGACCATGGGCGTCTATCTGTTCGACAAGTCCCTGCTGCTCGATGCCCTGGCCGGCTACGAGCGCGGTGTCTCGCCCGATGCGGATCTGGCGCTCGACGTCATCGCACCACGGCTCGCGGCGCATCCGGTTCGCGCCTATCGCTTCGGTCAGACGCGCGGCCGGGTGACGCCGGACCGCTACTGGTGCGATCTGGCCTCGGTCGACGCCTACTATCAGGCCAACATGGCGCTGTTGCGCGCCGAGCCGCCGCTCGATCTCTATCAGCCTGACTGGATCATCCATACCCATCAGGGGCAGTATCCGCCCGCCCGCACCGTCCCCGGCCCACGGACCGGCAACGAGGGCGTCTTCGTCAACTCGATGCTGGCGGCCGGAACCGTCATCAGCGGCGGCGGGGTCAATCACTCGATCCTGTTTCCCCAGGTCCGTGTCGAGGATGGCGCCATCGTCGAGGCGTCCATTCTGTTCCAGGGGGTGAGCGTCGGCGCCGGCGCCCATCTGCACAACTGCATCGTCGAGAAAGACGTCCGGATCGCTCCCGGCGACCAGATCGGCTTCGACGCCCGGCGCGATCGCGAGCGCTTCGAGGTCTCGCCCAACGGGATCGTCGTGGTCACGGGCGAGAATGGATCATCGATGGGGCTGGCGTCTCGGTGAAGTGTTCGACTGACGGTTTGCAGCGACCATTTGGGTGTAGTGCCTGACCCCGGCCACCTCCATCGCCGCCGGAGCGCAGACGAGTCGCGGTCCGGCGGATGAAACATCGGCTCAAAAGACCTTGGTCGCCGCGAAGGCCGCGAACAGGAGAAACAAGAGGCCGCTGATCTGATGCAGCCGATGCAGGGGAATGTGTCGCAGCAGACGCCGCCCGACAAAGACACCGAGCGCCGATGTCGCACCCAGCGCCAAGGTCGCACCGATCCAAACGGGGATCGCCGGCAGGGTGCCCGTCATACCGGCCACGGCGAGCTGCGTCTTGTCGCCCATCTCGGCCAGGAAGATCATCAGGAAGGTCGTGACGAAGAGACCGTGACCGCTGAACGTCTTGGGTTCTTCCGTTTCATCCTGTTCCTCGGCGCGCAGCGACAGCAGACCGAACACCGCAAACAGGACAGCCACGACCGCCGCCAGAACCCGCTCCGGCACCCAGTGAGCCAATCCGGCACCAAAGACGACCGCCAGCCCATTGAGCACCACAAACGCCGCCAGCGCCCCCAGGAGGACAGGCCGGTGACGGTGCCGGGCCGCCAGTGCCATACAGACCAGCTGACTTTTGTCGCCGATCTCAGCCAGAAAGATCAAACCGAATGTCGTCGCGGTCGCCGTCAGGCTGCCAAGCAGCGATGTCGCGGTCAATGACTCCATGGACGGCCTCCAGCGATCGCCGGCAAACAGCCGCCATACTGGGTGAGTCGTCTCCGGGGAGCGCGCGAGGCGTGTCGTACAGAACAGCGTGACATGAACGATCCAAAGGGGGCCGGGACGATGAACCTTACAGACAGGACAGAGCGCGCCCAGCCCCAGCCGGACACTCCATCGAGTCCAAAGTCTCGTCAAGCCACAAGCCGCGCACGCCATGACCGATCGGTCAAGGATGTTGACGTGCGCCCCTTCCATCGCGGAAGGGCGACTACTCCCCTCAAGACGCGCGGCACCTTACGGTGCGCGTGTCGGCCTGTCAAGGACGACGATAACGCTACTGATCGCCGTTTCACCCCCTATATTGAACTAGGCGGACCCGTCGCTGTCCGTGACGAACGGATGCATCGATCCACAGCGCCCGAGCCATGGTTCAGCTCACCGCCATGATCCGGGCCTCATGACCTCTCTATTCAGGAGACCAAGATGCCTCAGATTCCTGTCGATCACAGCGCCTTCTCGGCGCGTTTCTCCTCGCCGCCTTCAGCGGCCACTGGCCTGTCTGGCTTGGCCCTGCTGATGGCGCTCAGCGTCTCACCGGCCATCGCGGCCGATCCGGCCGCGCACGGCGAAGCCATGATGAACCACGGTCCAATGGGCGACCACGCCGGAATGCACGGTCAGGCGAGTGCCGGAGCCAGTGGCCAGGGACTCATCAACAGCGTCGATCAGGCGCAAGGACTGGTCAACATCACGCACGAGCCGATACCGGCCCTGAACTGGCCGGAGATGACCATGGATCTGCCTGTGGCCGAAGGCGTCGATCTGGAGACGATACAGGCGGGCGAGGCCGTGCGCTTCCGCGTGGAGCTGGGGGCGGATCAGGTCTACCGGATCACCGAAATCGAGGCGATGCCTTGAGCCGGCCGGCGTTCCTGCTCGGAGCGGCCGCGCTCGGCTGGAGCGTCTGGGCGATGACCTTCTGGGGCACGGTATCCGCGGCAGAGGCGGCCGTCGGTTCCCCCTCGGCCACAACGCACGACGACAGCCACGCCGGGCACGTCCACGCTGATACGCAACCGCCAGCCGTCACCCAGTACGTCTGCCCGATGCATCCGCAGATCATCCGCGACGAACCCGGCACCTGCCCGATCTGCGGCATGGATCTGGTCGAGAAACGGGTCGAACCCATGACCGGCCGCTATCCGCCGGTCAGCCTGACGCCGGCCGTGGTTCAGACGCTCGGGGTGCGCACAGCGGTCGCGGAGCGCGGACTCCTCTGGCGCGCCATCCGCACCCTCGGGCGCGTGACCTATGACGAGACGCGCCTCGCCCATGTGCATCCGCGCGCCTCGGGCTGGATCGAGGCGCTGGATCTGCGCGCCGAAGGCGAGCCGGTCAAGCGCGGTCAGACGCTGGCGGAGTTCTACGCACCCGACATCCTCTCAGCCCAGATCGATTTCCTGCTGGCGCGCGAGGGGCGCTCCGGCGCCCGCATCGATGCCGACAAGGCGCGCAATCTGCTGCGGCTACTGGCGGTGCCGGACGACGTGATCAGCGCCATCGAGCGCGACGGCCGGCCGCGCAACCGCATCCCGGTGCGCGCGCCCATGGACGGCATCGTCACCCGAATCGAAGCGCGCGAGGGCATGTATGTGACCGAGTCGACCGAGATGTTCCGGGTCGCCGACCTGAGCCGCGTCTGGGTCATGGTCGACGTCTACGAGCATCAGATCGACTGGCTCAAACCCGACGCGCCGGCCGAGATCCGGGTACCGGCCCGCCCCGGACGCACCTGGAACGGCCGGGTCGACTATCTCTATCCGGAACTCGATCCCGACACCCGCACCCTGCGCGTGCGCCTGGTGTTCGACAATCCGGACCTCAGTCTCAAACCCAACATGTTCGCCGATGTCGAGATCTTCGGCGGACCCAAGCGCGATGTGCTCAAGATTCCGGCCGAGGCGCTGATCGTCACTGGCGCGCGCACGAGCGTGGTCCGGGCGCTCGGCGACGGACGCTTCCAGCCGGTCGACGTGGTCAGCGGCATGCAGCGTGACGGCGTGGTCGAGATCCTGTCCGGACTCGAAGCCGGGGATCGCGTCGTCACCTCCGGGCAGTTCCTGATCGACTCCGAGTCCAATCTGCGCGCGAGCTTCCAGCGTCTGGGTGAGCCGGGCGCCGAGGCCGCCGCCGCGGCACACAGTGGCCATGGAGGCCACTGAATGAAAGCCGTCATCCTCTGGTCGCTCAAAAACCGCTTCCTGGTCCTGCTCGCGGCCCTGGCGCTGACCGCCTGGGGGCTCTATGCCCTGGTCCGCACCCCGCTCGATGCCATTCCGGACCTGTCCGACGTCCAGGTCATCGTCAAGACCAGCTTTCCCGGTCAGGCCCCGCGTGTGGTCGAGGAGCAGGTCACGTACCCCATCACCACCACCATGCTTTCGGTGCCGGGCGCCAAGGCGGTGCGCGGCTACAGCTTCTTCGGCGACAGCTATGTCTATGTGATCTTCGAGGACGGGACCGATCTGTACTGGGCGCGCGCCCGAGTGCTCGAATATCTGAACCAGGCCGCCGCCGATCTGCCGGATGGCGTGCAGCCGCGCCTGGGACCGGATGCGACCGGCGTGGGCTGGATCTACAGCTATGCGCTGGTGGACCGCTCCGGCCGGCACGATCTGGCCGAGCTGACCAGCCTGCAGAACTGGTTCCTGAAGTTCGAGCTGCAATCCCTGCCCGGCGTGGCCGAGGTCGCGACCGTCGGCGGCATGGTGCGTCAGTATCAGATCGTCGTCGACCCGGAGAAACTGCGCAGCTTCGGCCTGCCGCTGCGGCAGGTGATCGCGGCGGTGCAGAACGCCAACCGCGATGTCGGCGGCTCGGTGCTGGAGCTGGCCGAGGCCGAATACATGGTGCGCACGCGCGGCTATCTGCGCTCACTCGAAGACATCGAGCTGATCCCGGTGAAGACTTCGCCCGAGGGCACGCCGGTGCTGTTGCGCGACATCGCCCGAGTGCAGATCGGTCCCGAGATGCGCCGTGTCGTGGCGGACCTCGACGGCGAGGGCGAGATCACCGGCGGCATCATCGTCATGCGCTCGGGCGAGAACGCGCTGGCGACCATCGGCGCGGTCAAGGAACGTCTCGACGCCCTGCGCGCGAGCCTCCCCGAGGGCGTGGAGATCGTCGAGACCTACGACCGCTCCGGGCTGATCCTGGACGCGGTCGACAACCTCCGGACCAAGCTGATCGAGGAATTCGTCGTCGTCGCTCTGGTCTGCCTCGCCTTCCTGTTCCATCTGCGCTCGGCGCTGGTGGTGATCCTGAGTCTGCCGCTCGGCATCCTGGCGGCCTTCATCGTCATGCAGCACCAGGGCATCAACGCCAACATCCTGTCCCTGGGCGGCATCGCCATCGCCATCGGCGCCATGGTGGATGCGGCCATCGTCATGATCGAGAACGCCCACAAGCATCTGGAGCGCTGGGAGGCCGCGCATGGGGCGTGTCCGCGCGGCGAGGACCACTGGCGGGTGATCGGCGAGGCGACGGTCGAGGTCGGCCCGGCGCTCTTCTTCAGTCTGCTGATCATCACGCTGAGCTTTCTGCCGGTCTTCAGCCTCCAGGCGCAGGAAGGGCGGCTGTTCAGTCCGCTGGCCTTCACCAAGACCTATGCCATGGCCGCCGCCGCCGGACTGGCTGTCACCCTGGTGCCGGTTCTGATGGGCTATCTGGTGCGCGGGCGCATCCCGAGCGAGACGGCCAATCCGCTCAACCGCTGGCTCATCGCACTCTACCGTCCGGGGCTGCGCGCGGTGCTGCGCCGGCCGCGCCTGACCCTCGGCGTGGCGGCGCTCGTGATGCTGAGTGCCTGGTGGCCGCTCAAGCATCTCGGCACCGAGTTCATGCCCGATCTCTACGAAGGCGACCTGATGTACATGCCGACCACCTTGCCGGGCATTTCCATCGGCAAGGCCCAGCAGTTGCTGCAACAGACCGACCGGCTGATCGCCGGCCTGCCGGAGGTCGAACGGGTGTTCGGCAAGATGGGCCGCGCCGATACCGCCACCGACCCGGCCCCCCTGACCATGGTCGAGACTCTGATCCAGCTCAAGCCGCGCTCCGAGTGGCGCGAAGGCATGACGCTGGAGACACTGATCGCCGAGCTGGACGCGACCGTCGCGCTGCCCGGCGTCACCAATGCCTGGGTGATGCCGATCAAGACCCGCATCGACATGCTGGCCACCGGCATCAAGACCCCGGTCGGCATCAAGATCGCCGGCCCGGATCTGACCGAGATCGAACGCCTCGGCACCCAGGTGGAGCGGGCGGTGAAACAGGTGCCGGGCACCGCCTCGGCCTTCTCCGAACGGGTCGCCGGCGGGCGCTATATCGAGATCGTCCCGGATCGGCTGGCGGCGGCGCGGGTGGGCTTGAACGTCAGCGACATCAACGATCTGGTCGCGGCGGCCATCGGCGGTCTCAATGTCAGCCGCAGCGTCGAAGGACTCGAACGCTATCCGATCAACATCCGCTTTCCGCGCGAGCAGCGCGATGACCTCCAGAAGCTGCGCGAGCTGCCCATCGTCACCCCGAGCGGCGCCCAGATCCCGCTGGCGCAGATCGCCGAGGTCAGGATCACCGATGGCGCGCCCATGCTCAAGAGCGAGAACGCGCGCCTGAACGGCTGGGTCTTCGTCGACATCCGTGGGCGGGATCTCGGGCGCTGGATCGCCGAGGCGCGGCAGGTGGTCGCCGAACAGGTCCGGCTGCCGCCGGGCTATTCGCTGACCTGGTCCGGGCAGTACGAGTACCTGGAACGCGCCCAGGAACGTCTGGCGCTGGTGGTGCCGCTGACGCTCTTGATCATCTTCGTGCTGCTGTATCTGACCTTCTCTCGGGCGTCCGAGGCGCTGTTGGTGATGTTGTCGCTGCCCTTCGCCCTGGTCGGCGGTCTGTGGCTGATCCATCTGCTCGACTACAACCTGTCGATCGCCGTGGCCGTGGGCTTCATCGCGCTGGCCGGCGTGGCGGCCGAGTTCGGCGTCATCATGCTGGTCTATCTCGACAACGCGCTGGACGAGGCGCGCCGCGCCGGGCGTCTGGCGAGCGACGCGGATCTGAAGGCCGCCATCGAAGAGGGCGCGGTCCTGCGTATCCGTCCCAAGGCCATGACGGTCGCCACCATCTTCGCCGGACTCCTGCCGATCATGCTGCTGGGCGGCGTCGGCTCCGAGGTCATGCGCCCCATCGCCGCGCCCATGGTCGGCGGCATGATCACCGCGCCGCTGCTGAGCCTGTTCGTCATCCCGGCGATCTATCTGCTGTGGCAGCGGAACGCGGCAGGGTCGGCGGATCCTTAGGGGACCGGCGAACCCACGGCGGTTTCGTGCCGATCCACCCATTCATAGATCTCGATCGTCGTCGGATCGCACTGGCAGCACCCCCCGGCGCAGGGCGTATCGGCCGGGAGCTTGCGCACCCGACCCTTGCGCTCCAGCGTTTCCAGCATTCCGCGCAGCGCGTCCGGCTCGGCATCGAAGCGATAGGCCAGATCGCGCACGGCGGCGCGGCGGTTGTCGCGCAGATAGCGCGAGAGTTCACTGACGATCATGACGACACTCCCTCGGCGGCGGCCAGTTTGACGGTGGCCGGCTCGCGCTGTGCCCAGAGACGCATCCCGATGACGACGGTGAGCAGCAGCCCGAGCATCACGCCGATCCAGATCGAGGCGTTGACCGGATCACGGTCGAAGATCGCGGCCTGATAGAACACCGTGGCCGTGACATAGCCCAGTCCCGTGGTCCAGAGCACCGCGAAAGCGGCCCAGCCGGTGCTGGTCTCGCGCTGGATGGCGCCGATCGCGGCGACACAGGGCGAGTAGAGCAGGATGAACAGCAGATAGGCGAAGGCTCCGGCCTGTCCGTCGAAACGCGCGGCCATGGCGCCGAAGGTGCCGCTGCCGACCTCCAGTTCCTCCGCAGCGGCTTCGGGATCGACCGTCTCAGCAACGCCGCCCAGGCCCAGCGGATCGGCCCAACTGCCCAAGGCATCGATCAGATTGACCGGAATGGTCGCCACGGCTTCGTTCAAGCCGGCGCTCAGGCTGTAGGGCGCGTCCGCCTCGGTGCCTGCCTCCTCACCCGCGTCGGCGGCCGCCAGGCCCGAATAGGTTGCGTCCAGCGTGCCGACCACGGCTTCCTTGGCCAGGATGCCGGTGAAGATGCCGACCGTCGCCGGCCAGTTCTCGGCGTTCAGCCCCATCGGCGAGAAGGCCGGCGCGATGGTGCGCCCGATGGCGGCGAGCACCGACTGTTCGCTGTCCTCGTTGCCGAAGCTGCCGTCGGTGCCCGTAGTGTTGAGCACGTTGAGCACCAGCACCATGGGCACGATCACCGCGCCGGCGCGCACGACGAAGCCCTTGGTGCGATCCCAGGTGCGCAGCAGTACGCCCTTGAGCGTGGGCAGATGGTAGGGCGGCAGTTCCATCACGAAGGGCATGACCTGACCTTCGAGCAGGGTGCGCTTGAGGATGAAGCCGGTCAGCACGGCGGCGAGGAGACCGATCAGATAGAGCGCGAACACCACATTCTGCCCGCCGGCCGTGAAGAAGGCGGCGGCAAAGAGTGCATACACCGGCAACCGCGCCCCGCACGACATGAAGGGCGCCATCAGCACCGTCAGGATGCGGTCGCGCGGATTCTCAAGGGTGCGTGCCGCCATCACAGCCGGCACGTTGCAGCCGAAACCGACCAGCAGCGGTACGAACGACTTGCCCGGCAGCCCGATGGCGCGCATGAAGCGATCCATGACGAAGGCGGCGCGCGCCATGTAGCCCGAGTCTTCCAGCGCCGACATGAACAGATACAGGAAGGCGATGATCGGGATGAAGGTCGCCACCACCTGCACGCCGCCGCCGAGTCCGCCGGCCAGACCGATGATCAACCACTCGGGCGTGCCGATCCGACCCAGCAGCTCGGCGGCACCATCGACGAAGATGGCCCCGGCGGCAATGTCGAAGAAGTCGATGAAGGCCCCGCCGATGTTGATGGTGAACATGAACATCAGATACATGACGGCCAGGAAGATCGGGATGCCGAGCGCGCGATTGAGCACCACGCGGTCGACCCGGTCGGAGAGCGAACGCGAGGCCTGGCCCGATTGCTTGACCGTCGCCTGGGTGACGGCATGCGCAAAGCCGTAGCGCGCGTCGGCAAACAGGATATCGACGTCGTCTGCCTCGTCGCCGAGCAGGGCGCGGACTTCGTCCGCCGTCACCGTCGAGCCGGTCAACTGACGCGCCAGATCGTCGCCTTCGAGCAACCGCGCCCCCAGCCAGCGCACCGGATCGCCCTGGGCCTCGGCGATCGCACTCAGACGTGGTTCGAGCGCACTGATCGCCGCTTCCAGCGTCGGGCCGAACGGAATCAGGACCGGCGGTGCGATGGCACGGCCGGACGCGTGCGCGGCTTGTTCGAACAGTGTCTGCTTGAGTTCCGGCAGTCCCCGGCCATTGGCCGCCACCAGCGGAATCACCGGACAGCCGAGCCGTTTGGAGAGCGCGGCGATGTCGATCTGGATGCCGCGCGCTTCGGCCACATCCATCATGTTGAGCGCCAGCACCAGCGGGCGGCCCATCTCGATGAGCTGGGTGGTCAGATAGAGATTACGCTCCAGGCTGGAGGCATCGAGGATGTTGAGGATGACATCGGCCTCGCGCGCATGGACGAAATCGCGTGCGATGCGCTCGTCGAGCGAAACCGAGGGATCGGTGACGTCGAGCGAATAGGTGCCGGGCAGGTCGACCAGGGTGAACTCGGACTCGCCGAACCGATAGCGTCCGGTCTTGCGCTCGACCGTCACGCCCGACCAGTTGCCGACCTGCTGGCGCGAACCAGTGAGGGCGTTGAAGAGGGTCGTCTTGCCGCAGTTGGGATTGCCGACGACGCCGATGCAGTACGACGGCTTGGATTGGGACTGGGGTTTGGGCTGGATCTGACTCATCACGCGCGCTCCACTTCGAGTACCGCCGCCTCGTCGCGGCGCAGACTGACCGAGGTGCCGCGCACCCGGATCTCGACCGGATCACCCAACGGGGCGACCCGGATCACTTCCAATGCGGCACCGGGCGTGAGTCCCATGGCCAGCAGCTTGCGCCGATAGGTTCCACCGCCGGCCTGAAAACCGAGTACGCGCCCGTGGTCCCCCGCCTTGAAATCCTTGAGTGTCGTGTTCATCCGTCGATCGCCTCCACCAGGATCTTGACGGCCATGCCGCACCCGAGCGCCAGGCGTGTCTCGCCGCGCGCCACCACCAGACCGCCGCCCTGACGTGTCACGATGCACACTTCGGTACCCGGATTCAGACCCAGCTCGGTCAGTCGTTTGGCCAGGCCCTTGCCGCCTTGCAGGGTTTGGATGCGCACCCGCTCACCCTCACCGGCCATGGCGAGCGGGAAGGTCTTGGCTGCCGGCTGACTTTCGCAACGATCGATGTGAACAGCCGGGCAGAAGACGGGGTCACCGATATCGCCCGGATGCGACGAGAGAGCACGAGTCATGGTTAAAAGGCTCCTAGGAATAAGAATAACTCCTAATCCTAGTCAGATGCCTATACGAATGCAATGATTTCTCATTATCCTATCGAGGTCTGATCCCAGACCTGTATCACTTGAGGTATGAGCGCAAGACGCTGACCACCTGTTCGAGATCCTCGCGTCGCTCTTCGGGCGTGCGATCCTCCGCATGCAAGTGGTCGCGCAGGTGACCCTCCAGCACCTGCACCATCAGACCATTGACGGCGCCACGAATCGCGGCGATCTGCTGGAGCACAGCCGAGCACTCGTTTTCCTGTTCGAGTGCACGCTCCAGGGCAGCGGCCTGTCCCTGAATCCGGCGCACGCGCGCGAGCAGGGCGTTTTTCTCTTTGACGGTATGTGGCATGGTGTTTGTCTTGCTGTGACTAGAGTACGGGGGTACAGTATAAATGATGATCAACATCGAGGTCGCTCATGATGCAAGACAGCGCCGTACTCGAAAACCGGCAACATTCCCATGTCTTCGACGAAGGCAATCCGCTCGCTGAGCGCAATACGCGCTGGGTGGTGTGGCTGACGGCCACCATGATGGTCGCCGAAATCACCGGCGGCTGGATCTTCAACTCCATGGCGTTGCTCGCCGACGGCTGGCACATGAGTTCGCATGCGTTTGCGCTCGGACTTTCGGTGCTGGCCTATTGGGGTGCGCGCCGGTTCGCGCATGATCCGCGCTTCGCCTTCGGCACCTGGAAGATCGAGATCCTCGGCGGTTATACCAGTGCGCTCTTTCTGGTGGTCGTCGCCGGATTCATGGTGTATCACTCGGTCGAGCGGCTGCTGGCGCCGATGCCGATCCACTACGATCAGGCGATCGGCATCGCCGTGCTGGGGCTGGTGGTGAATCTGGTCTGCGCCTGGCTGCTCAGGGACGGGCATGGCCACGCGCATCACCATCATCATCACGATGGGCACGCGCACCACGACCATCATCACGATCTGAATCTGCGGGCGGCCTATCTGCATGTGCTGGCAGACGCAGCGACCTCGCTGTTCGCGATCGTCGCGCTGTTCGGCGGCAAACTGTGGGGCGCGGCCTGGCTCGATCCGGTCATGGGGATCATCGGCGCGGCCCTGGTGTCGATCTGGGCCTACGGGCTGCTGCGCGACACCAGTCGGGTGCTCATCGATGCGGAGATGGATCGACCCGTGGTGGCCGAGGTGCGTGAAGTCATCGCGCAGCTGCCGGTCGCGGCCAAGATCGCCGATCTGCACGTGTGGCGGGTGGGGCGGGACAAGTATGCCTGCATCCTGTCGCTGGTGGTGAATGAGCCGCTGGAACCCGATGCCGTCCGGCAGGCGCTGAGCATTCACGAGGAGCTGGTCCACGTGACTGTCGAGATCCATCGTCACCGCTAGCCTCAGACTCTGATTCCGGTACCCGGCACGGTAGATCTCGACGCAAATATACATTTGAAAATATATATAGCCGAATGTATATTTCGTCGCCATGACGACTATCGCCCCACACGATCTCTTTGCAGCCCTCGCCCATGACACGCGCCTGCGCTGTCTGCTGCTGCTCGCCACCCAGGGCGAACTCTGTGTCTGCGAACTGACCCAGGCCACGGGTGTGGTTCAGCCGCATGTCTCGCGCCATCTGGCACAGTTGCGCGAACTGGGGCTGGTGCAGGATCGGCGCGAGGGTGTTTGGATGCACTATCGTTTGCATCCTGATCTGCCGGCCTGGATCCAGGCCATCCTGCGCGAGACGGTCGCGGTCGCGCATACCCAATCACCCTTCATCGAGGATGCGCGCGCGCTGGCGGCGATGTCGAATCGACCCGCGCGCCTCGCTGTCCCCGAACCACTGTTTGCAATAGCCGGCGTCTCGAATCCATCCATCGATCCTGAGTCTCAACGGGAGCCTCCCATGTCCGAGCGTGTCTACAATGTGTTGTTTCTGTGCACCGGCAACTCGGCGCGCAGCATCCTCGCCGAGCGAATCATCGAGCGCTGGGGCAATCGCCACTTCCGGGGCTTCAGCGCCGGCAGCCATCCCAAGGGCGCGGTGCATCCGCTGGCCATCGAGATCCTGAAGCGCAACAACTATCTGACCGAGGGATTGCGCAGTAAGGACTGGGCCGAGTTCGCCCAGCCGGACGCGCCGGTCATGGATTTCGTCTTCACCGTCTGCGATCAGGCCGCCGGTGAGGTGTGCCCGGTCTGGCCCGGTCAGCCGATGACAGCGCACTGGGGTCTGCCCGATCCGGCCGCGGCCGAGGGCGACGAGGTCGCGCGCATGATGGCCTTTCGTAACGCCTTCCGCGAGCTGGAGAACCGGATCAAGATCTTCACCGCCCTGCCGCTGGCCTCGATCGACCGGCTGAAGCTGCAACGCGAACTCGACCGGATCGGCACGACGCACGCACCGGCTCCGGCCGCGGCTGAAGCCTGAGCACGATGTTCGACGCACTCGGCGCGCTGATCGCCTTCCGGCTACTGCACCTGGAGCCGGCCTCGGGTCTGGGCGCGGCGGTCCATTTCTTCGTCATGGACGTGGCCAAGATCTTTGTGCTCCTGGTCATCGTCATCTATGTGATGGGGCTGTTGCGCGCCATGCTCTCGCCCGAGCGGGTGCGCGAGTTCGTGCGCGAGCGTCCCGACTGGCAGGCGCGCGGGATGGCGGTCACGCTGGGCGCGGTCACACCTTTTTGCTCCTGCTCCTCGGTGCCGCTGTTCATCGGTTTCGTCGAGGCCGGGATTCCGCTGGGCGTGACCTTTTCGTTCCTGATTGCCAGCCCGATGATCAACGAGGTGGCCGTCTTCATCTTGGCCGGGGTGCTGGGCTGGAAGCTGACCGCGCTCTATGTGCTCGCCGGTCTGGCGGTGGCCTGGTTCGGCGGAATCGTCATGCAGCGGTTCAGGCTCGAGCGCTGGGTCGAGGGCTATGTCTGGAAGATCCGTCTGGGCGAGGCCAATCGCGTCGAGCCGGATCGGAGTCTGCGGGGACGTCATCGTCAGGCGCTCGCCGAGGTGCGCGAGATCCTGCGCCGGCTGTGGCTGTGGGTGCTCATCGGCATCGGCGTGGGCGCGCTCTTTCACGGCTTCGTGCCGGAAGACTGGGTGAGCCGTCATCTGGGCGGCGAGGCCTGGTATACGGTCCCGGCAGCGGTACTGCTGGGGATTCCACTCTACTCGAACGCGACCGGCGTCATCCCGGTGGCCGAAGCGATGTTGACCAAGGGGGTCGCGGTCGGTACGACCCTGGCCCTGATGATGAGTGTCGCCGCGCTGTCCTTGCCCGAGATGCTGATTCTGCGTAAGGTCATCCGCTGGCCGGCGCTGGCGCTGTTTGCCGGGGTGCTGGCGGTGGCCTTCACGCTGGTCGGCTGGGGATTCAATCTGATTGCCTGATAGTGAGGGATTCTTCCTGATGAAGACATTCAAGGTGCTCGGCGGCGGTTGCCGCAACTGCGAGGTCACGGCCCGCGCGATCGAACAGGCCGCCAAGGAGGCCGGGGTCGCGATCCAACTCGAAAAGATCACGGACATGGCCGAGATCCTGGGGCATGGCGTCATGTCGACGCCCGGCGTGGTGCTGGACGGTCAGGTGATCCACTCGGGCGGCGTACCGGCCCCGGATCAGATACGCGCCTGGATGCGCGACTGATCCGGCCGGATGGAGGGGGCGGCCGTGAAATTCCTCCATACCGCCGACTGGCAACTCGGCAAACCCTTTGCCCGGATTCCGGATCCCGACAAACGGCGCCGGCTCCAACAGGCACGCCTGGACGGCCTGGAACGGCTCGCCGCGATCGCCCGTCGTGCGGAGGCGCGGTTCATCCTGGTCGCGGGCGATCTGTTCGACTCGCCCAGTCCGGCGCGTTCACTGGTCTCGGCGACCTTCCATGCCATCGGCGCGATGCGCCTTCCGGTCGTCGCCATCCCCGGCAACCATGATTTCGGCGGACCGGGCGGCCCCTGGGAGCAGGCGTTCGTGCAGCAGGAAATGGCCGCGCTGGCGCCGAACTTCAGCATCCTCACCGAGGAACGGCCTCTGGTGCTCGACGAGGCCGTGATCCTGCCGGCGCCGCTGCGTCAGCGCCATGTCGCGCACGATCCGACCGGCTGGATCGGCCGGGCCTGTGACGCGCTGCCCGCTGATCGGCCGTGGATCGTGCTGGCGCATGGCAGTGTGCAGGGGTTCGGTTCGGCGGATGAGGAGCAGGGCGCCACCACCTACAATCGGCTCGATCTGAGCCGGCTGCCGGACGGTCAGATCGACTATATCGCGCTCGGCGACTGGCACGGGCTGAAGTCGATCGATCCCAGGATCTGGTATTCGGGCACTCCCGAGATCGACGGCTTTCCGAAGGGCGAGGGCCATCGGCCCGGACATGCGCTGCTGGTCGAGGTCGCACGTGGCGTCGCCCCCCAGGTCGAGGCGGTGGCGACAGGCGCGATTCGCTGGGAACGGATCGGTTTCCACTTCGACGCCGAGTCCTCGCTCGCCCAGCTCGAACGACTCTTCGACGACCGGCTCGGGAGTGGCGCAGAGGGCGCGCTGTTGCACCTGGATCTGAGCGGACAGTTATCGATCGGCGAGCGGCTGGCGCTCGAGCAGCGGCTGGCGACCTGGGAGGCGCGGCTCATTTGGCTCAGGGTCAATGATCAGGTGCGCGAAACGCCGTCCGAGGACGAGATCGAACGCTTGACCCAGCGCGCCGACGATCCGCTGACGGCGCGTGTCGCCCGGCGTCTGCTGGCCGAAACCGCGAGCGCGGATGCCGAAATCGCCGCCATCGCCCGGCTCGCTCTGCGCGAACTCTACCAAGCCGCCAACGCCTGAACGGATTCCCCGCCATGAAGCTCGTCTCGCTCCGGGTTCGTCATTATCGTCTCCATCGCGAACAGCAGATCGCGTTCGATCCCTCGCTGACCCTGATCGGGGGGGCGAACGAGACCGGCAAGAGCACCCTGGTCGAAGCGGCGCATCGCGCGCTCTTCCTCAATCATCGCCGCACCGGGCAGGATCTCGCGGCCATGCGCTCGCGACAGAGCGGGGAGGCGCCTGAGGTCGAACTCGTCTTCGAGCAGCATGGTCGTCCGTACCGGCTGCTGAAGCGATTCAGCGGAGCACGCGGTCATGCCGAGCTGATGCGTCTGGACACGGCCGAACGCTGGCAGAGTGCCGAAGCCGAACTGGCCTTGGCGGCCGTGTTGGGCTATGCCGAGCCGGTGTCGTCCAATCAGGTCCCGTCGCAGTGGGCGCATCTCTGGATCTGGCAGGGGGCGGCGGGCGTCGATCCGACCGGTCAGATCGAGCGCGAACAGACCGCCTTGCTCGAACGGCTGCAAGCCCAGGGCGGAACGGCCGTCATGCAGTCGGCGCTGGACGCGCGCTTGGGCGAGCGGTTTCTCGCCGCCGTCGAGCAGACCTTCACCTCGGCCGGCAAACCGCGAGCCGGCTCTGCCTTGAAGCAGGCCGAGACAGCGCTGCAATCGGCCCGGCAGCGCTTCGAGACCTGTCAGGCCCGCACCGAGGCACTGGCAACGGCCAGACGCGATCATGCGCAGGCGCTACAGCGACGCGCCGAGGCGGCCGAGGCCATACCCCGACTCGAAGCCCGGATCACGGAACTCAGATCAAAACTGGACGAGGCGCAGCGTCTGGCCCAGCAAAGCGCCGCACTCAAGCGATCTCTCGACGAGACCACCAGGCATTATGACGACCTGATCACGGCGGATCGCAAGCTTTGCGCACTGACCGGGACGGCACAGGACTCCGACACCCAGCATCCATTCCATACCGAATCGGATGGACCGCCGGTCGAAGCGGAAACACCGGCCATCCGACCGAATGCCACAATCCTCGAATGGATTTCCGGCTCCGGGCCGGTCATGCTCGACGGCGAGCCGTTGCAGCCCGGCACGACCCGGCTCATCACCACGGCGAGCGAGCTACGGATCGGCGACAACCGTTTCCGCATCCAGCCGCAAGCCGTCGAGCATCCCGACAGCACCGAAGACAACGCAGCTCGCTTGGCCGCCGCACTTCAGACCCTGCTCGAACTCCACGGCGATGAGACCCAGCGCCGGACCCGGATCGCCGACGCCCTGAAGGAGAAAACCCGTCTGGAGCAGGAGATACGTGATCTCGATGAACGTCTGGCCGCACTGCACCCCGACCGCCTGACCGCTGAACTCGCCAGTCATCAAGCTTCACTGAAGATCCGGCAAGACGCCCTGGACGAGGCCAAACAGCGGATCGCCGCGACGCTTGCGCTACTCCAGCGCGATGGTGCCACCGATCCCTACGCCGACCAGCGTGAAGCGCACGCGGATCTGGAACGCATGGAAGAGACCCACAGGACTCAGCTGCGCCGCGCCAAGGCCGTGCAGCGTCTGGCCGAACTGTTCCGCGAGGAGCAGCAGCCGCTCTCGGAGCGCTTCACCGAGCCGCTGATCGGGACGATCGGCGACTATCTGGCGTGTCTGTTCGGTCCCGAGGGCCGCGCCGCGCTGAAGCTTCAGGATGGCGTTTTCCAGGGACTCGAACTCATTCGCCCGGCCGGTCCGTTCGACTTCGATGTACTCAGCGGCGGCACCCGCGAACAGCTCGCCGCCGCCGTGCGGCTGGCCATCGCCGAGGTGCTGGCAGCCAATCATGGCGGCAGCCTGCCGCTCGTCTTCGACGATGCCTTCGCCAATAGCGATCCCGAGCGCATCCAGTCGCTGCACCGGATGCTGGAACTCGCGGCCCGTCGCGGCTTGCAGATCATCGTCCTCACCTGCAACCCCGCTGACTATTCGAGCCTGGGGGCACGAACTATCCTGCTCTGAGGCCGAGATCGAACGACACCCCATGTCGAGCGCGCTTCAACTGCGCTTTACTTGTCGATACGGATTTTCGATCGAGTCACGGCCCATGTGGATCAAACGTCTGCCGCTGTTCATCCTGCTTCTGTCGCTCTGGCCGGCCGGACTGCTCGCCGCACCGGCGCCGGGTTCCGATCTCACGCCGAGCGCCGTGGGCGAAGCGCGCGTCACGCTCCAACTCTTCTGGTCGCGTAACTGCCCGCACTGCCGCGCCGCGCTGGCCTTCATCGAAACCCTGCGCGAGCGTGAACCCTGGCTCGACATCCAGACCTTCGAGCTGACCCAGGATCGCACCAATCTTCAGCGTTATGTCGAGCAGGCACGGGCACTGGGGGAGGAGGCGCGATCCGTACCGGCCTTCTTCCTCTGCGGGCGCATGCTGACCGGATTCGACAACGCGGAGGGCATGGGGCAACAGCTGCTGGGGCTGGCGCGTTTCTGTCGAACGCTTGGTGGGACGTCAGCCGGTTGGATCGGTGCGGGCGGGTCGGCTCTGGAGACCTCCACCGCGATCGACCTGCCGCTACTGGGCCGGGTCGACGCCAACCGGCTGTCTCTGCCTGCGCTGACACTGGTGCTCGCCTCGCTCGACGCCTTCAATCCCTGCGCCTTCTTCGTGCTGCTGTTCCTGCTGAGCCTGATGGTCCATGCCCGAGGACGCGGACGCATGCTGCTGGTCGGCGCGACCTTCGTCGTCTTCTCGGGGCTGGTCTATTTCCTGTTCATGGCCGCCTGGCTCAACCTGTTCCTGGTCGTCGGCGGGGCGGCCGTGGTGACGACCGTCGCCGGTCTGATCGCACTCCTGATCGGCGGACTGAACATCAAGGACTACTTTCTGTTCAAGCAGGGTCCGACCCTGTCGATCCCGGATCAGGCCAAGCCCGGACTCTTCGCCCGAATGCGCGGGCTGATCGCCGCCGATCACCTCGGGACGCTCCTGTTCGGCACGGCCACCCTGGCGCTGGCGGCCAACAGCTATGAGCTGCTCTGCACCGCCGGTTTTCCGATGGTCTTCACGCGCACCCTGACGCTCCAGCAACTCCCGTCCGCGACCTATTACGGCTATCTGGCGCTCTACAACCTGATCTATGTCCTGCCGCTGCTGGCCATTGTGCTGCTGTTCACCTTCACGCTCGGGGCGCGCAAGCTGAGCGAGCCACAGGGCCGCGTCCTCAAGCTGCTCTCGGGGGTCATGATGCTGAGCCTGGGACTGGTCATGCTGCTGGCGCCCGATCTGCTCAGCGTCTACTGGGTCGGGATCGCGCTGCTGAGCGTCGCGCTGCTGGCGACCTGGCTCATCGCGCGTCTGACCCGTCCCGGGAGGAATCCGGCATGACGTACGCCGAACCGTTCGGTTCGCGCTGGAGCACCAGCCCGGAAGGACTCTGTTTGGCCGCATGCTTGAGTTGGGCGATGGTGCGGCCGAGCTCGTCGCCGTCGCTGTAGTCGTCACCCGGACGGATCTCCAGCAGCGCCAGACTACAGCGCATCAGCGGCATCTCGCGGAGCTGACCGTAGCGATCCCTGGCCTGGAGATGGCCGCGCCGGCGATCCTCGGGGTCGTAGAGGCTCTGGACGTCGATCCGGAACTTCTCCAGCAGCCATTCGAGCCGCTTCAGCACTCGGGTCAGCGGCGCGTCCTGAATGCCCGCGAAGAAGTCGTCCCCGCCGACATGCCCGACGAACCAGCCGTGCTGTTCCAGCTCGGCGCGCAGCAGGTCGGCGAAGAGCTGGATGGCGCGATCCCCACGCCGAAAGCCGTAGTAGTCGTTGAACGCCTTAAAGTTGTCGAAGTCGATGTAGGCCAGATGCCAGGCGTGATCGCGCTCGCTGATCGCCCGCGAGACATAGCGATGGATGGGGTTGTTGCCGGGGAGCTTGGTCAGAGGGTTCTGATCGCGTGCCACGGCCAGGTTCTTCTGCTCGACGAGCTTGAGCAGTGAGGTCGCGGAGATGAACCCCTGATAGCGTCCATCGCGGGTGATGAGGATCCCGGCGGTGTCGGAGGCCGCCGAATAGGCTTCCAGCAGCCGATCGATGGGATCATGGATATCGACCAGCGGACAGGGCTGAACGAAGTCGCACACTTGGCGCGCAAAGGCACGATTGACGATGAGGTCACGCCCATAGGCCGAATAGATGAAGTCCTTGATGTCGGATTCGTGCACCAGTCCGAGCGGCCGCTCGGCGTCGTCGAGCACCGGGACGATGTGATGCTGCTTGTCGCGCCGTAGCGCCTCGAACAACCGCGCGATACCCTCGCTGACGCGGATCGGCGGAATGGACTCCAGGAAGGATTCGATCAGCCCCAGATCGCCGGGCAGTTCGCGCTGGTTGCGTTGGTGGATCTCGGCGACCAGGGTGTAATCGGGGAGTAGGGCGCCCGGATCGAGCTGGGGCCGTGCGATCAGATGACCCTGAGCCAGATCGCAGCCGATCTCGCGGCAGGTCAGGAGCTCGCCCTCGGTCTCGATTCCCTTGGCGATGACCTGGACGTTGAGCTGATGGGCCAGTTGCACCGTGTTGGCGACGATCGAGCGTTTGCGGTGATCCGTGTCGATCCCCTGGACGAGGACGCGATCGAGCTTGATGTGGTCGGGCGGGTGCTCATAGAGCCGGCGCAGTCCGGAGTGCCCGTCGCCGAAGTCATCGATGGCGATATGGAGTCGGTGCCGGCGATAGCCGGCGATCATGGCCCCGAGGTTGGGATGGAGGCTATGATCGACGCGCCGGGAGAGTTCGAGACAAAGATTGTCGGGTCTCAAGCCGGGCGGCACGAGCCATTCGAGCGTACATCGTCCATGATCGGTGTCGATCAGATGCGGGTCGAGATTGAAGAACAGCCGGTAGCGCGGCGCGTTCGGCAACGCCGCAAAACGGCTGACCGCCAAGGTGCCGAGCATCGCATCCAGCGCGGCCGAGAGGTTCAGGGTCCGGGCCTGATCGAGCAGGGCATGGACGGTTGCGAATCCCAACCGATCCCAGCCGCGCAGCAGCGCCTCATAACCGAAGACGCTGCCGGTGTGGATGTTGACGATGGGTTGCAGGGCATAGGTCAGGGTGTCGCGAGCCTGGATCATGAACTCGCTTGCCTGATCGCGCTTCGATGTGGATTGTGCGTGCATGATGGTTTGCCGCTGTGATTCAGATGCCGGCCTCACCCGGGGCGAAGGCGGGCGCTGGCTCTGAATCCTCTGATGTGAGTCGATTCTGCTCCGACCAAGATGAGTAGACCAGAGCCTCGTGAAGGATTGATGACCATGTGTCCAGCGTGTGAAAGCGTTCGCACGTGTTGAATTTTCCCCCCAGACCCTTTAGCTTGCCCGCGCTGGGGCGGTGTTGCCCCGAATCCTAGGGTTGTCCGTCCGATGTCCAGTTCTACTGCCACGCCGGGGCGCGCCGAACAGCGCCCACGGCTCTCGATCGTCATTCCGCTCTATCAGGAGATCGACAACGTCGAGCCGTTGCTGACGCGGGTGCACGAGGGGCTGGCGGATTATCGCGGCGACTGGGAGCTGATCTGTGTCGACGACGGCAGCCGCGACGGCACGGGCGCGCGCCTGCGGACTTGGGCCGAACGCTTGGGTTCCCATGTGCGCGTCATCCAGCTGCGACGCAACTTCGGCCAGACGGCGGCCATGCAGGCCGGACTCGACGCGGCGCGCGGCGAGCTGATCGCCACGCTCGACGGCGACTTGCAGAACGACCCGGCCGACATCCCGCGCCTGGTCGACGAGCTGCTGGAACGCGACCTGGATCTGTTACAGGGCTGGCGGCGCCGGCGTCAGGACGATCTGCTGCTGCGCAAGATCCCCTCGCGTTTGGCCAATGCGCTCATCGGGCGGGTGACGGGCGTGGCGCTGCATGACTATGGATGCAGTCTCAAGGTCTATCGCGCCGAGGTCATCCGCGAAGTGCGGCTACTCGGCGAGATGCATCGCTTCATCCCGGTGTGGGTGGCGGCTGTGACCGCACCCGAGCGCATCGGCGAGACCGAGGTCCGCCATCAGGCGCGTCAGTTCGGGGTGTCCAAGTACGGAATCTCGCGCACCTTTCGGGTGCTGCTCGATCTGCTGGCAGCCTTCTTCTTCCTGCGCTTCGGCGCGCGACCGGGGCACTTCTTCGGGTCCATCGGTATCTTCTTCGGTGTGCTCGGCGCGCTGATGATGTCGCACCTGCTGGTGGTCAAGTTCGTCCTGGGCGAATCGATCGGGCAGCGGCCGCTGCTGTTCACGGCGATCCTGTTTCTCGTCGTCTCGATCCAGTTCCTCACAACCGGCGTGCTCGCCGAGCTGATGACGCGGACCTTCTATGCCGCCGGCGAGCACACCCATCATCGTATCCGCTGGGAGTCCGATCCCGAGGCGGCTGGCTGGAAGCCGCCGCGATAGTGGTCGCGGTCGGCATCGCGACCGTATTCGTCCCCGAAGATTCACCCGATCACAAGGAGGCCCCCTGTGTCCGATACCCCTGAGCAGAAGCGCGATCAAGCGTCCGTCGACCTGGCTGATGCCGTCGATCGCTTTGCGCTTCAGAACACGACGGCTCCGGTGTCAGCGCCGAGCGCGCCGGCACCCAAGTCGCGGCGAAAGCAGCCGCCCAAGCCGAGTCGCGACGAGGGGTCGCAGATCCTCAGTTATCGCCATGCCGATCGGCGGGTGAACAATCCCGAGGTCGGCATGGTGACGCCGGCTACCGATCCGGACGCGGGCCGCACGCGCTGGGCCTATGATCCGCATCTCGATCCGGAGTTGCGTTTCGATCCATCGCGCGCGCAGATCGAGGCGTTGATCGATGCGGCGCTGGAGAGCGGCGATCCGGAGCGGATGCGCGAGGCGCTGGAGGAGCTGAAGCGGTTGCAGTCGCCGTATCTCGCTTGGGCGGGGAAGGCCGAGCGGACCAGTTTCGAGCTGGATCTGGTGAGTCTGCATGTGCATGAGCGCATCGATCCGATGAGCATTCTGTCGGCGGTGCGCAAGGCGATGAAGGGGGAGGGGCGTTCCAAGGGCGATGAGCCGTGGCGTCAAGCCGGTCTGTTCGAGGCGCCTTTTGAGAATCTGCCGCTGCGCGATGCCATCGATTTCTATCGTCACGAGCGCGGTTGGGCCAATCGGCTGATCGCGGGCGATAGTCTGCTGGTGATGAACAGTCTGATCCAGAAGGAGAGTCTGGCCGGTCGGGTGCAGATGATCTATATCGATCCGCCGTATGGGATCAAGTACGGCTCGAATTTCCAGCCGTTCGTCGGCAAGCGCGATGTCAAGGACCGCAATGACGCCGATCTGACGCAGGAACCCGAGATGATCAAGGCGTTTCGGGATACCTGGGAGTTGGGCATTCATTCCTATCTGACCTATCTGCGGGATCGGCTGCTGCTGGCGCGCGAGCTACTGCATGAGTCGGGGAGCGTATTCGTGCAGATTTCGGATGAGAATCTGCATCATGTGCGTGAAATTATGGATGAAGTTTTTGGGGTTCGAAACTTTTGTTCAGTCATACAAGTTCAGAAAACTGGCAGCCAAGAAGGCAGCCTTCTCGCCTGCACCGTCGATTTTTTAATTTGGTATGCAAAAGACAAGTCTCAGGTCAAATATCGCCAAATTTACTTAGAGCGGGTTGCGGGTGACAAATCATTTACTCGCTATGATTTTATTCGCTTGCCGAGCGGGATTGAACGGCGCTTATCTCGTCGCGAGCTATTCGGAGAGTCTGCAATTCCTGCAGGCAACCAATTTCGATACACGAGCCTTATCTCGGACGGGCAGTCATCAGGCGACACGACGTTTTCATTTAGAGGGCGGGAGTTTAAACCAAAGACGACCTCGCATTGGAAAACCACTGTCGATTGGCTGCGCCGACTTGATAAGTCTGGCCGAATTAAGGACGGTACCAGCACTGTAAGTTACAAGCGTTTTCTCGATGATTTTCCAGTAGTACCTATCGATGATCACTGGGAGTCTATGCAGATTGGCAAGGAGCTGATGTACGTTGTCCAAACGGCAGAGCGTATTATCGAACGCTGCCTATTGATGACCACCGATCCCGGCGATCTAGTCCTCGACCCAACCTGCGGTAGCGGCACGACCGCCACTGTCGCCGAGAAATGGGGCCGCCGCTGGATCACCTGCGACACCTCGCGCGTCGCCATCACGCTCGCCAAACAGCGCCTGATGACCGCGAGCTTCGACTATTACGAACTCAAATACCCACACGAAGGACTCAAGGGCGGTTTCATCTACAAAACCGTGCCCCACGTCACCCTCAAATCCATCGCCAACAACCCCGAGATCGACGCCATCTACGAGCGCCTGCATCCCGTCATCGAGCAGACCCTGGCCGATCTCAACGCCGCCCTGCGCGCCCACCCCGCGCCACCCTTCAAAGTCCGCACCGGCGGACGCCAGGGCTTCACCGTCGACTTCAGCGCCCCGCTCAACGACACCATGCCCCTGCCCAGCGGCGAACCGGCCCCAACCGGCGCACTGCTCGAATGGGAAGTCCCCTTCGAACTCACAGACCTGCTCGGCGCCGACGCCGAACCCGACGCCACGCTCACCGCTGCCTTCGACGCCTTCCACAGCGCCCGCCAGTCCATGCAACGCCAGATGGACCGCAGCATCGCCGCCCAGGCCGATCAGGAAACGCTCTACGACCAACCCGCCATCACCAAAAACAAACTCCGCATCACCGGCCCCTTCACGGTCGAAGCCGTTCCCTTCCCGAGCGTCAAAGCACTCGACCAGGCCGGCGGCCCGGACGAAGCCGACGACAGCATCGCCCGCACCGGCGAGAGCGGCCGCCAGCACCAGTGGCGCGATGAACTGCTCAAGACCGGCATTCGTGGCAAGGGCGGCCAAATGCTGCGCTTCGCCGACCTCGAACCCCTGGCCGACTGCGCCAGCCTGCACGCCAGCGGCCATCTCGACAGCGGCGAACGCATCGTCGTCAGCTTCGGCCCCGAACACGCCGCCCTCGAACAACGCCAGGTCAGCAACGCCCTCAACGAGGCCGGTAACCTCTTTCCGCTGCCCAAGCTGATCGTCTTCTGCGCCTTCACCTTCGACCCCGAAGCCGCCAAAGACATCGACGCCATCAAAGGCATCACCGCGCTCAAAGCGCAGATGAACACCGACCTGCTGACCGAGGATCTGAAAAAAGCCCGCGCCAGCAATCAGAGCTTCTGGCTCATGGGCCAGCCGGACATCGAAGTCCGCCACCGCGCCGACGGACGCTTCGAGGTCGAAGTGCACGGCTTCGACTATTTCGACACCGCCAAGGGCGAACTCATCTCCGGCGGCAAGCGCCGCATCGCCCTCTGGTCGCTGGATACCGACTACGACGAACGCAGCCTGTTTCCGCGTCAGGTGTTCTTCCCCATGGCCGGCAAGGGCGAGGGCTGGGACAAGCTCAAAAAGAACCTCCGCGCCGAACTCGACGAAACCCGCCTGCGCACCTTCCACGGCACCGTCAGTCTGCCCTTCACAGCGGGCGAGCACCGCCGCATCGCGGTCAAGATCATCGACGATCGCGGGATCGAGTCGTTGAAGGTCGTGAATCTGGAGACGCCGCGATGATCGTGACCCGACTCAAGCTCAAAAACTGGCGTAATTTCCGCGAGGTCGATGTACCGCTCGGGCCGCGCGCCTATGTCATCGGCGCCAATGCGGCCGGCAAATCGAATCTGCTCGACGTCTTTCGCTTTCTGCGCGCCCTGGCTCAAGCCGATGGCGGTGGTTTACAGAAAGCCGTCAAGGAACGGGGCGGACTCGGCAAGTTGCGTAGTCTGCACGCGCGCAAGGATTCCGAGCTGCGCATCGAGGTCGAACTGTCCGAATCCAGTCAGGATGACGCGCCAGTCTGGGTCTATCACCTTGCGTTCAACTCCGATGGCAAGCCCGCGCAACGGGCAATCGTGACCGAAGAGCGCGTGGAACATAACGGTGAACTCATCCTGAGCCGGCCTGATGACTCCGATCGAACAGATCCGGAACGCCTGACCCAGACGCACCTGGAGCAGATCAACAACAACGCCGGATTTCGTGCCATCGTCGAGTTCTTCGCCGCGACCACCTATCTGCATCTGGTTCCGCAGCTACTCAAATACGGTGGCGAGATCAGTAACCGCGTACTCGAAAACGATCCCTTCGGCCAGGGATTGATGCAGCGTATCGCCAAGACGGCGAAACGTACCCGCGACGCACGCCTGAAACGCATCGAGCGCGCCTTGGGGCAAGCCGTGCCGCTGTTCTCCGAGTTGCGCTTCGAGCAGGACAAGGTGACAGGACTCTGGCATCTGGAAGCCAACTTCAAACATTGGCGTCCGCACGGCGCCTGGCAGCAGGAGGATCAGCTATCCGATGGCACCCTGCGCCTGATCGGTCTGCTCTGGGCCTTGCTGGAGAGTGAAGGACTGTTGCTGCTGGAAGAACCTGAGCTGTCGTTGAACGATGGCATCGTCCAGCACATCCCGCTCTTGATCGACCGCGTCCTGCGCGACCGCAAAAAACGCCAGTCGACGGTTCAGGTGTTCATCAGTACGCACAGCGAAATGTTGCTGTCCAAGATCACCGATGCCGACAGTCTCCTGCTGATCGAGGCAGGGAGCGCCGGCTCAACCGTGCGCCAGCCTGATAGTGATGAGCGGCGTGCCATGGATCATGAACTCAACGCCGCCGAAGTGCTGTTACCCAAAACGAGTCCGGCCGGACTGGAGCAATTGGGATTGTTCGGATGAGGCGAGTGCTTGTCGTGGGCGAGGACGCGCTCTGCTGCGCGCTCGGTGAGCGTCTGGTCTCGACCTGTCTCCAAGGCTGGCAGTTGGCCCAAACGCCGATCGATACCAAGGGTGTCACCAAGCTGGCTGCGGCGCTGCCACGCTATCTCGAACAGGCGCGGCATGTTCAGCCGGTGCTGTGCATCGCTGATACTGACGGTCGCTGCGTCGCGGAACTGCTGAGCCAATGGCTGCCGCGTCCGGACGCACGCCTGGTATTGCGCTTGGCCGTCCGCGAGGCCGAAAGCTGGGTGTTGGCTGACCGCGAGGGATTCGCCGAGGCACTCGCTGTGCCGCTGAACAAGCTGCCTCAAGCACCGGATGAAGAATCCGATCCCAAACGGCTGATCCTCACCCTGGTGCGCCGCTCCAAAAAGCGCTTGCTACGGCAGGAAATGGTCTCACCCGACGACCCGAGCAAACCGGGATCGGGTTACAACCTGCATCTGTGCGCTTTCGTGCACCAGCACTGGAATGCGCGTCACGCGGCGCAACGCTCGCCGAGTCTGGCGCGTGCGCTCAGGCGCCTGGAAACCCTTGGAGCCGATCATGGCTGAAGCGACCGACGCCAGACCCTCACTCATCATCAACTCCCCCTTCGAGCGCCCGACACACCACTGGCGTCGCGCCGGCGACAGCCGGCTGGAGCTGATCGCGGGCCGTCGCTCCGCCGGTTACGAAATCTTCGACACCCGCAACAACACCGTGCGCACGGTCGATCTGGAGCTGGTCAACCGTATCCGCGAGCGCCTGGACAACTGGCGTGCGGCGGACTATCCAGGCGTGACCGCCATCACACGCCAACTGCTCGAACACTGGCGCGATCCCGACTCCAGCCGCTCGAATGCGCTCTACTTCTGCCAGCTCGAAGCCATCGAAACCCTGATCTGGCACGTCGAGGCCGCCGCCGAGTTCAAACAGGGGCTGGCCATTCCTGGCGATGGCGGCCCCTGGGAACGGCTGTGCAACAAGATGGCCACCGGCACCGGCAAGACGACCGTGATGGCCATGATCATCGTCTGGCAGGTGCTCAATGCCCTGACCTATCCCAAGCGCCGGCGCGACTTCTCGCATGCGGTCTTCATCGTCACGCCGGGGCTGACGGTCAAGGAACGGCTCCAGGTGTTGCGCCCCGGTCATCCCGACAATTATTACGACGCCTTCGCGCTCTGCCCGAACGAAGCCCTGCGTCAGAAGCTCAACCGGGTCGAGCTGGCAATCGAGAACTGGCACAACCTGATGCCGCTCAAGTCCCAGGAGCGCTCGGTGGTCAAGAAGGGCGCGGAAAGCGACGTTGCTTTCGTCAAGCGCGTGCTCGGACCGCTGGCCGACTGCCGCGATCTGGTCGTCATCAACGACGAGGCCCACCACGCCTATCGCAAACCGGCCGAACTCAAGGTCAGCCGCAAGGAGGCCGACGCACTGGGGCTGGATCTCGATGAGGCCACGCGCTGGATCGAGGGGTTGGACCGCATCCACGGACAACGGCGCATCGGACGCTGTTTCGATCTCTCGGCCACGCCCTTTGCCCCAACCGGCAAGACCAATACCGAGGCTGGACTGTTCGACTGGGTAGTCTCGGACTTCGGACTCTATGACGCCATCGAGGCCGGTCTGGTCAAGACCCCGCGCGTGGTCATCCGCGACGACGCCCTGCCCAACGCCCAGACCTACCGCTCCAAGCTCTACCATCTCTATCGTGAACCCGAGGTGGCCGAGGATCTGAACCGCCGTGGCGCCGAACCGCAGGAAGCCTTGCCGCAACTGGTTCAGGAGGCTTACACCCTGCTGGGGGCCGACTGGCGCGAAACATCGGAGCGCTGGCGAGCCGAAGGGCATGTCACGCCGCCGGCAATGCTGACGGTGTGCAACCGCGTGGAGACCGCTGCGCGCATCGAGCACTATTTCTGCTCCGGCGATGCCTACTGGCCGGAACTGCACGCTCCCGAACGCACGCTGCGCGTCGATTCCAAGGTACTGGACAAGGCCGAGCGCGGCGAGAGTGCCGGCGCCGACAAGGCGTATGAGGCGCGACTGCACGCGATCCTGGACGCCGCTCCGATTCCCGAGACACGCAAAGCCTCGCTGCGCGCGCTGAAAAAGGAGGAGCTGCTGCGCGCCATCGTCGACAACGTCGGCAAGCGCGGCACGGCGGGGCAGGGCGTTCAGAACGTCATCTCGGTCGCCATGCTCTCGGAAGGCTGGGACGCCAAGAACATCACCCACATCCTGGGACTGCGCGCCTTCAGCAGTCAGTTGCTGTGCGAGCAGGTCATCGGGCGCGGCCTGCGTCGGGTGTCGCACGATACCGAGCGGGTCGTGTGTCCGGACGGCCAGGAGCGTTGGCTGTTCAAGCCCGAGTATGTGAACGTTTTTGGGGTGCCGCTTCCCTTTTTCGGCGACACGGGTGACGGCGGCGATCCACCGCCGCCGCCGAAACCCAGCACTCAGGTCGAGTCCATCGCCGAGCGCGCCGAGCTGGAGATCGTCTGGCCGAACGTGGTGCGCGTCGATACCGTGGTCCGTCCTGAGCTGGTCGTGGACTGGTCGCAGATGCCGCCGCTCAAGCTCGACCCGGCCCGGCTCCATGTCAGTGCCGAACTGGCACCGGCTCTGGGCGGCGCGGCCGATCTGTCCAAGGCGGTGTCCATCGACCTGGAACGGCTGCCCGAGGAATTCCGGCTGCAACGCCTGCTGTTCCTCGCCGCGCGCAAGGCGCTGGGCGCCATTGAGCACGGCTGGCGCGGTGGGCGTGACGTGCTCATTCAGCAACTGGTGCGGCTGGTCGAGCAGTTCTTCGACTCCGACCGACTTGAGATCCCGTCGCTGTTCCACCAAGAACCGTCCCGTAAGCGCATCCTGTTCGCGCTGTCAATCGATACTCTCGTCGGTCACGTCGCCGCACAGATCCAGCAGCAGAACAGCGAGCGTCTGGAGCCGGTGTTCGATCCCGAACTACCCATCGGCTCGACCCGTCGGATGCGCACCTGGTATACGACCAAGCCGTGTCTGGAGACGATCAAATCCCAGATCAGTCATGCCGTCGTCGACAGCACTTGGGAGCACTACAGCGTCACCCGGCTGGAACAACGCGCCGAGGTCGTCGCCTATGCCAAGAACGATCATCTGGGACTCCAGATCCTCTATCTGTGGCGCGGCAGCAAGCGACGCTTCCTGCCGGACTTCGTGATCCGGCTGGCCAACGGCAAAAATTTGATCGTCGAGATCAAGGGCGAGGACTCGGAGCAGAACCGCGCCAAGCGGATGGCGCTCGACGCCTGGGTGCGCGCGGTCAATGCGCGCGGCGGGTTCGGCGTCTGGTGCTGGGATGTGGTCAAAGCCGAGCCGGCGCGGCTGGACGATGTGATCTCGCATCACGCCCGGATGGCGACATCGAGCGAACCGCTTGGCGAATGACCGGCTGATGGTCGATCATCGGCCTGGAATTCTTTTCCATCAACCAACCTGAACGGAGGACGCGAGACGGGCAGCCGAGCCGTGCTTGATGCGGTTTGCTCTCCCACCAGGCCGTGAAGCGCCTGGATCTCTCGCACAAGATCATGAATACAGATGCGCTCCCGATGAAGGACGCCGCGCCCAATGGCTGGCGTGGCGCGATGCGACGGGTGATGACCTCGCCCGCACTGCTGGCCCTGGTGGTGGTCCTGAGCTTCTTCTGGCAACTGGGCGCGATGCCGCTCTACGATCTCGACGAGGGCGCCTTCACCGAAGCCACGCGCGAGATGCTCGCCAGCGGCAACTACATCACGCCGCACCGCGACGGCGAGCCGCGCTACGACAAGCCGGTGCTCATCTACTGGCTCCAGGCCGCCTCGACCCAGACGGTCGGCTTCGACGAATTCGGGTTGCGCCTGCCTTCGGCGCTGGCCGCAAGCGTCTGGGTGCTGGCGCTGTGGTTCTTCGTGCGTGAGCGTCTGGATGCGCCGACGGCGACCGTGGCCGGGCTGGCGCTGGCGCTCAGTCTCCAAGTGTCGCTGATCGGCAAGGCGGCGGTGGCCGATGCCTTGCTCAACCTCTTCATCGCGCTGACGTTTTTCGAGATCTATCGCTACTGGCAGGCGCTCGACTTCAAATCCGGCCGGCGCTTCGTACGGCGCGCCTATCTGTGGATGGGACTCGGTTTTCTGACCAAGGGGCCGGTCGCGGTCTTCTTCCCTGTGGTCGTCAGCCTGCTGTTCGTGCTGTCGAGCCTCCGCTGGTCGAAAGCCAGTGCGCTGGCGCTCTGGTACTGGCTGCGCGCCGCCGTCTATCCGCTCGGCTGGTTGATCTTTCTGCTGGTGGCCGGTCCCTGGTATCTGGCCATCTATCTCGACGACGGCGCCGGATTCTTCAAGAGTTTCTTCCTACAGCACAACCTCGGTCGCTTCGAGGGAGCCATGCACGATCACGGCGGCTTCCCCGGCTATTACCTGGTCATGCTGCCGGTCATCCTGCTGCCGTTCACCGGCTGGATGCTGAGTCTGTTCAAGCGCTACCGCTCGGCCTGGCTCGATCCACTCGATCGTTTCCTCTGGATCTGGTTCCTGGTGGTGCTGGTCTTCTTCTCGTTCTCCGGGACGCAGCTTCCGCACTATCTGCTCTATGGCGCCACGCCGCTGTTCATCCTCATGGCGCGCCATCGCGAGGCGCTGACCAATCGCTGGCTGGCGTTCGTACCGCCGCTGGTGTTCTTCGGGTTGCTGCTGGTTCTGCCGTTCGTCCTGGATGTCGCCATGGTGGTGTCCAGCCGGCCCTATGACGTCATTCTGTTCGAGGAGGCGCGGCACGCGATCACACTCGAATACGGCATCGCCGCCCTGGGTGGGCTGCTGCTGACGGCTCTGATGCTGCGCTGGTCGAGTCCGCCGCTGTGGCGGCGGCTGGTGCTGGTGGGGCTGGTGCAGACGCTGGTGGTCTATGGCGAGGTGGCGCCGCGCGTACTCGACACGCTCCAGGCGCCGGTGAAGGAGGCGGCGTTGATCGCCAAGCAGACACAGTTGCCGACCGTGGTCTATCGCACCTCGATGCCAAGCTTCAGTGTCTATCGCGAGGCGATCACGCCCAATCGCGCGCCGCAACCGGGCGAGCTGGTGTTCCTGCGCGTCGACAAACTCGAACATCTGACACGTGAGCATCCCGAGCTGGATCTGGAGCTGGTTTACCATCGCGGACATGTGGCCCTGCTGCGAGCGCGGCCGGGCGCTTGATGGCGGATCGGGTCGATGGCGCGTCAGGCCGGTGACTCGCCGCGCCGGAAAGAGTAGGGGACCGATCAATCCGCGTAGACCGCAGACCGGAGCCATGAGATGACGAACGCGACCGAACGTGAGCAGGAGCGCATCCGTGCCGTCAATCGCGTGTTGCACGGAGCATGCCGGCCACTGCGTATCCTGCGAACGGTTGCCTGGGCGCCGGAAGTGAAGGAGACCTTTCTGGCCCAGGGAGGGCGCGAACTGCCCAATGTGACCTACGCCGCCTTCGATCCCGCACCGACGATCGAAGCCGTGCGCGAGGCACGGCGCCAGATCGTGCCGGTCACGACCATCGATCTCTGGCTCGACCGTCAGGCCAATGCCATCGAACTGAGCGCACGGATGCTGGCGGCAGTCGGTACGTCAGGATTCTTCGAGTACGGTCGCCAGCTCTATGGCGAGCCGACCGCACCCCTACGCTATGTCCCCATCACGCCGCTCGATCTGGCGCAGAGCGTGCTCGACACCATCCGCAATCTGGACCACATCGCGCTCAACACGGCGCCGCCGAGCTATCACACGGCCGAGGAGGTCGCCCAGAGTCTGGGGCAGGCCGTCAGAGCCCACTTCGGAGATCAAGCGCCGGCCATCGAGCTGGTCGACCGGCTCTCGGCCAATGCGCTCGCGACCTCGCGCGCCATCCGCATTCGACAGGGGGCGCGCTTCACCGACCGCGACCTCATCCAGCTCCTGCATCACGAGGCCTATATCCACGTTGCCACCTCGCTCAACGGTCAGGCTCAGACTGACCTGCCGTTGCTGGCGGCCGGGCATCCGGGCACCACGCGCACCCAGGAGGGACTGGCCGTCTTCGCGGAGGTCATCAGCGGCTCGATCGAGCTCGACCGCCTGCGTCGCCTGGCCGATCGGGTGCTGGCGATCCAGATGGCGATCGAGGGGGCGGATTTCCTGGAGGTCTATCGCTATTTCCTGGAGCGCACCGACGACCCGGATCAGTCGTTCGAAAACGCGCGGCGGGTCTTTCGCGGTGGCGTCATCACGGGTGGCGCGCCCTTTACCAAGGATCTGGTCTATCTGCTGGGGTTGCTCCAGGTCGACAACTTCATCCGTGCCGGTTTCGCGGCCGGACGCGCCGACTGTCTCCATCTGCTGTTCTGCGGCAAGCTCGATCTGTTCGACATCCCCGCGCTGTGCGAGCTCTATGCGCTGGGTCTGTGCCGTCCGCCGCGCTTTCTGCCGCCGTGGATCAGCGATCCGCGCTATCTGTTGGCCATGCTGACTTTCTCGGTCTTTACGAGTCGTGTGAGTCTGGAATCGATCGTTGATGTGGCGCGCAAATTGCTAGACAGCGCCCCGGTTGTGCGCATGCCTGCCGATGATGGGCTGACGGACTGATGCGTGGGATCGACGGCCAACTTGGCCACGGCCTTGGGTGGCGTGGCGGCCGATTCAGGCGTCTTGGTAAGTTCGGATAATGTATATTATGTAAAGTGAAGAGTTAAGGCGGCTGTACGTCGGGATTCCATTCCCGCTCCACTCTAGCCTCCTGCTTTAAACACCGCGCGCCTCACCCCGCCGCCGCGAGCGCCTGATCCAGATCTTCGATGATATCGTCGATATGCTCGATACCGATCGAGAGTCGAATCAAATCCTCGGAGACGCCGGCGCGCTTCAGCTCCTCGGGCGACAACTGACGATGCGTCGTCGTCGCCGGATGACAGGCCAATGTCTTGGCATCGCCGATATTGACCAGCCGCACGGTAAGTTTGAGCGCATCGATGAAGCGCCCCCCGGTTTCGCGTCCGCCCTTGATGCCGAACGACAGGATCGAACTTGCCCTGGCGCCATCCATGTATCTCTGGACCAGCGGATAATCCGGGCTGTCCGGCAGCCCGGCGTAACGCACCCAGGCGACCTTGGGATGGTCTTGGAGGTAATTGGCGACAGCGATGGCGTTCTCGCAATGTCGATCCATGCGCACCGGCAACGTCTCGATGCCCTGAAGGATCAGGAAGCTGTTGAACGGCGAGATGGCCGCGCCCATGTTGCGCAGCGGTACGACACGGGCACGCGCGATATAGGCGGCCTCCCCCATCGTCTCGGTATAGACCACGCCGTGATACGAGATGTCCGGCTCGTTGAGCAGCGAAAACCGCTCGGCGTGTTCGGCCCAGGGAAAGCGTCCCGAGTCGACCAGGGCGCCGCCGATGGTGGTTCCGTGCCCGCCCATGTACTTGGTGAGCGCATGAACCACGATATCGGCTCCGTGCTCGAACGGCCGGCACAGATAAGGCGTGGGCACTGTATTGTCGACGATCAGCGGCACGCCATGCGCATGCGCCATATCGGCCATCGGTGCGATATCGGCGACGTTTCCGGCAGGATTGCCGATGGATTCGCAGAAGACGGCCTTGGTGCGCGCATCGATCTGGGCCGCCATGCCCTCGATGTCGTTGGGTGCGGCGAAACGGACCTGGATTCCCAGACGCGGCAAGGTATGCGCAAAAAGATTGTAGCTGCCGCCATAGAGTGTCGACACCGCGATGATATTGTCCCCCGCCTGGGCCAGGGTCAGGATGGAATTGGTCACGGCCGCCATGCCCGAGGCCAACGCCAGAGCGCCGACACCCCCTTCAAGAGCCGAGACGCGCTTTTCCAATACGTCGCTGGTCGGGTTCATGATGCGGGTGTAGATGTTGCCCGCCACTTTGAGATCGAACAGATCCGCGCCATGCTGGGTATCGTCGAACGCATAGCTGGTGGTCTGATAGATGGGTGTCGCCACCGATTTGGTGGCTGGATCAGGCTCAAAACCGGCATGGATGGCCAGGGTTTCGATCTTCATGGATGCTCCTTGGGGCGTTTGGAGTCAGCAGCGGCTGGCTTGCGCGAACCGCCGTGCTTCTCGTTGTTGGGCCAAGGATTATAGATGTTCGTTTGTACGAGTGCCCTACCTGGGCAAAATGAAAAAGGCCAAGCTCGATAAAGCTTGGCCTTTCATCAACTGCGAATTTGGAGCGGGAAACGAGACTCGAACTCGCGACCCCAACCTTGGCAAGGTTGTGCTCTACCAACTGAGCTATTCCCGCTGAAGAGACGCCCATTATAGGCGATTTTTTCAGTCCGTCAAGCTTATTTTTAAATTTATTTTGGCTGACGTTTGTTCGACTGATCCGCTCGCCCCGACAGGCTGGGCCAAGCGGAAACTAAGTATAGCACCATCGACCAGAGCGTGAGAAGGGCCGCGACATAGAGCAGCACCACGCCCAATCCATAGGTCCAGGGACCGAACACCGAGTCGCGCAGGATCAGGATCACGATCGAGATCATCTGGGCCGTGGTCTTGATCTTGCCGAGCGCCGAGACGGCCACCGCCGCGCGCGCGCCGATCTCGGCCATCCACTCGCGCAACGCCGAGACCGTGATCTCGCGCCCGATGATGACGATCACCGGCAAGGCGATCAGTATCCGCGGATCGGCCTGCAACAGCACCACCAGCGCCACGGCCACCATCAGCTTGTCGGCGACCGGATCGAGAAAGGCGCCGAGCGGCGAGGTCTGATCCCATTTGCGCGCCAGATAGCCGTCGAGCCAGTCGGTCAGGGCCGCCGCGCCGAAGACGGCCGCCGCCGCATAGGGCGCCCAGACCGAGTCGAGATAGAAGACGACGACGAACACCGGGATCAGCGCGATCCGCAGCAGCGTCAAGATGTTCGGCAGGTTCCACATGATGTCAGGCTTGGTCTCGATGGAAGGCGGCGTGAATGCGCTGGGCCAGCGGGCGGCTGATGCCCTCGACTCCGGCGATGTCGTCGATCCCGGCGCGCTCCAGACCGCGCAGTCCGCCGAAGTGTTTGAGCAGACGCTGACGGCGTTTGGGGCCGAGTCCGGGGATGTCCTCCAGCGCCGAGGTCGCGCGCGCCTTGGCGCGACGCTGACGATGGCCGGTGATCGCGAAGCGGTGGGCCTCGTCGCGGATCTGCTGGATCAGGTGCATGGCCGGCGAGTCGCTCGGCAGTATAACGGGCACCTCCCGGCCCAACAACCAAAGGCGCTCGGCGCCTGGGCGTCGATCCGGCCCCTTGGAGACGCCGACCAGATTCAGGCCATGCAGACCCAGTTCCTGGAGCGCCTCGTCGACGGCGGCGAGCTGACCGCGTCCACCGTCGATCAGGATCAGATCCGGGATCGGATATTCGCCCTGCCCCACGCGCGTGTAACGGCGCGTCAGCGCCTGATCGAGTGCGGCATAGTCGTCGCCCGGCGTGATGCCGGTGATGTTGAAGCGCCGATAGTCGGACTTGCGCGCGCCCTCGCCGTCGAAGACCACGCATGAAGCCACGGTGTGCTCGCCCTGGGTGTGACTGATGTCGAAGCATTCCATCCGCTCCGGCCGGTCTGCCAGTTCCAGCGCCTCGCGCAGCGACTCCAGCCGCCGCGCATAGCCGGCCTGACTGCCGAGCCGCTGCTGGAGCGCGAAGCGTGCATTGTCACGCGCCATGTCCAGCCAGCGGGCGCGCTCGCCACGCACATCGACCTGAAGCCGAACCGTCCGCCCCGCCCGCTCGGCGAGCGCCGCGTGCAGGATCTCGGCCTCGTCCGGTCGCGTGCTCAGGATCAGGGTGTCCGGAACCTCGTGCATGGCATAGAACTGGGCCAGGAAACCGGCCAGCAGCGCCGATTCCTCCGTGTCCGCCGGAGCCTTGGGGAAGAAGGCGGTGTTGCCGAGGTGGCGTCCGCGCCGCACCACGAACACCTGCACGCACCAGACATCGGCCTCGCGCGCACAGGCGATGAGATCGAGATCACCGTCCTCGCCGATGACCGACTGGCGCTCCAGCACCCGGCGCAGGGCCTGGATGCGGTCGCGATACTGGGCCGCGCGCTCGAATTCCAGCGCCGCCGAGGCCGTCTCCATGGCGCCGATCAGCTCATCGATCACCTCGCCGGCGCGTCCGTCGAGAAACTTAGCGGTGCGCGCCACGTCCTCGGCGTACTGCTCGGGCGTGACCAGACCCACGCAGGGCGCACTACAGCGCTTGATCTGATACTGGAGACAGGGGCGCGAGCGATGGCGGAAGAAACCGTCCTCGCACTGGCGCACCGGAAACAGCTTTTGCAGGATCTGCAGCGTCTCGCGCACCGCCCAGGCGCTCGGATAGGGTCCGAACAGCCGGCCATCGGTCTGACGCGGGCCGCGGTAGAAGGTCAGGCGCGGATAGTCGTCCTGGGTGGTGAGCTGGATGTAGGGATAGCTCTTGTCGTCGCGCAGCAGCACATTGAAGCGCGGCTGGAGCGACTTGATGAGCTGGCTCTCCAGCAGTAGTGCCTCACCCTCGGTGCGGGTGACGGTGACGTCGATGTCAGCGATCAGACTGACCAGACGCGCGTGACGCGGCGTGAGCGTGCGCCCGAAATAGCTGGAGACCCGGCGCTTGAGATTCTTGGCCTTGCCGACATAGAGCACCGTTCCACCGGCGTCGAGCATCCGGTAGACACCGGGGCCGGTGGGCAGATCGTTCAGCCGTCGGCGCGGGTCGGTGGGCGCTTCAGATGCACGGGTCATCGGTCAGGAGACGCACGACGAAAGACCCCCAGGTCTCGGGAGTCACAGCCAGCTCATTGAGTCCCCAGTCGCGCTGATCGAGCAGCACCGGGTTATCCTCAATGCCGCGCCGCAACGCCAGCAGCACGCGCGCGAGTCGGGCGACGGCGATCAGGGCACGCAGATGGACACCGAAGCCACGGGGCGGCTCGAAGTCGTGTTGATGATAGATCGCCAGGGCCACGGACTCGGGCAGACGCCAGGTTCCAGCCAGCAGGAAGCCGACCGTGACATGATCGGTACCCAGGGCGCGGCGCTCATAGTCCATCAGAGCCTGGGGCGCGGTCAGCGCCTGGAGCGTCCATTCGTTGCCGTAGTCTGCGATCAGATCGGCGAAAATGAGGCAACCCACGCCCTGCATCAGACCGAACAGATAGGCTTCGTCCGGCGTCAGTTCGGATGCCAGCGAGGCTACGGCTGATGCGATGCTTGCCTGTTCCTGGATGAAGTCGAGGATCAGACGCGCCCCGCCCTCGCGCTCACCGAGCAGACGGCTGAAGGCTTCGGCCGTCACCAGATTGGTCAGGCGCCGCAGTCCGATCAGGGTGACGGCCTGCCGGATGCTGCTGATCTTGGCACGACTGGCGAAGAGCGGCGAATTGATGGTCTTGAGCACCTGGCCGGTCATGGCCAGATCACGTGCGACCAGATCGGCGGCTTGGATCAGGTCCGGGTCGGGGCGGTGCAATTCGTCGCGCAGACTCAGAACGATGTCGGGAACCTGTGGCACCTTCGCGCGTCGCACAACCTGGAAGGCGGCTTCGAGATCGGAGCGCGGTGGATAGTGATCGCTATGGTTGGAGGCGGCTGAGTTGACCATGAACGCTGAGATTGCCCCTAGATGTCTGAACCCTGAGTACGACCATTAAACCGCGTTTGGACCCGAATCCCAACGACACAATTTCACCGCACTTTTAGCGCATCATGGCGCGCTTCGTCCTCGAATGTGGAGTACGGCTTTTGGACACGCAATTCTGGTTGGACCGCTGGGACCGGCGTGAGACCGGCTGGCATCTCGGCGAGATCAATTCCCACCTCCAGGAGCATTGGCCCAAGCTGGGTCTGGCGCATGAGACGCGCGTCTTCGTGCCGCTGTGCGGCAAGACGCTCGATCTGGTGTGGCTAGTCAGCCGTGGGCATCGGGTCGTCGGGGTGGAGCTGAGCCGGCTCGGCATCGAAGCATTCCTGGCCGAGCATCGGCTCGAACCCCGGATCACCGAGCAAGGGGCGGTGCGCCGCTATCAGGTCGACGAGCTGGTGCTGTTCCAGGGCGATTTCTTCGACCTGCGTCCCGAGCATCTCGACGACGTGGGCGCCGTCTTCGATCGGGCCTCGCTGATCGCCTTGCCGCCGCCGATGCGCGTGCGCTATGCCGAGCATCTGCGCGCCATCCTGCCGCGTCCGGTCGATCGGCTGCTGATCACACTCGACTACGATCAGGCCCAGATGAGCGGTCCGCCCTTCTCGGTCCAGCCGCCCGAAATCGAGCGGCTGTTCGGCGTCGATCATCACATCGAACCGTTGGCCGAGATCGACGCCCTGGCCGAGTCGCCAAACTTTCGCCAGCGTGGACTCACCGCGCTCGTCGAGCGCGTCCACTGGCTCAGGCCGCGCGTTTGAGGGGCGGATGCGCCCAGAAGTCATCGAGCGCCGCGACCGTCTCGGTAAGCTTTTCCCAGTGGGGCAGCCCCTTGTGCGGCTCCAGGGCCACACGATGCCAGGTATCGTGACGCACCACGAAGCTCGGCAGGCGGTCGAAGCGGATGTAGGGATCCTGGTCGGCGATGACCAGCACGGGGAGCTCGGTGAGCCGGTCGTAGAGCAGATCGATGGCGTCGGGCGTGAACAAGCGCATGGCCAGAAAGGTCAGGGGTGCGTGATGCGCCCCCGGCTGGTGCGCGGTGGCCCAAGCATAGTCGATCATTTCTTCCGGCACCGCACCGACGAAGGAGCGCCCGAGGAAATGACGGATGCTCGGGCGCGAGGCGACCAGTCCATAGAGCCACTGGCCGAGCCTGGGCCATTGCATCAGCATCCCGATTGGGCTGGAGCTTGGCAGCGGCTGTTCGCCGAAGCCGGTCGGCGAGATCAGCACCAGCGAGGTCAGATGCTCCGGCGCCAGCCGCGCCGCCTGGGCGGCGAACTCGCCGCTCAGCGAGAGCGCGATCAAATCGGCCGGCTCGCCGACGACCTGGGTGAGGAAGTCGGCGATGGCGTGCGCATAGAGCGCAGGCGAATAGCCTTCGGCACGGCGCTCCGAGTGGCCGAAGCCGGGTAGATCCAGGCTGTAGACCGGGCGCGAGAGACGATAGTGCTCGAACAGCGGGCGCATCTCGAAGCTACTGGACGCGGCGTTGATGCTGTGGATCAGCACCAGCGGCCGGCCTGGATGGAGACGTTCGGCGTAATAGGTCAGGCGCCAGCCGTCGCGGGTCGTGAAGTCGGCGCGCGGAGCCGCGATGGCCTCCGGGAGTGCCTGTTGGCCTGGGTGTTGGCGATGCATCTGTCAGGTACCTCGGTCTAGGAAGACGAAATGTTGGGAGAACCTCACCTACAGCCGTGACGCCGCCGCCAGCACCTGATCCAGCACCCCGCGCACACTCGCCACCAACCGCTCGATCGGTTTCTTGTGCGCCCGGTACTTGAGTTTGAGCAGCTCCATCTCGGCCCCCGCCTCCAGTATGAAATCGTCACTGGTCTGGATGGCGTCGACCAGCCCCAGCTCAACGGCGCGCCGGCCGTGCCAGTATTCGCCGGTCGCCACCCGCTCCAGATCCAGACCGGGCCGGTACTCGGAGACGAACGCCTTGAACAGCCGATGCGTCTCTTCCAGCTGCTCGCGCAGCTTCTGACGCCCCTCGTCGGTGTTCTCGCCAAAGAGCGTCAGCGTGCGCTTGTACTCACCGGCCGTATGCAGCTCGAAGTCCACGCCATAGCGTTCGAGCACGCGATGGAAGTTGGGCAGCTCGGCCAGCACCCCGATCGAACCGATGACGGCAAAGGGCGCGGCAATGATGCGATCGGCGACACAGGCCATGAGATACCCGCCGCTGGCTGCGACCTTGTCGACGGCGATCGTGAGCGGAATGCCCCTGGCACGCAGCCGCGCCAGTTGTGAAGCCGCCAGCCCATGCTCGCTGACCATGCCGCCGGCATTGTCGAGCCGCACCAGCACCTGATCGCCCGCGCGCGCCTCCTGGAGCAGGGTCGTCACCAGCACTCGCAGCGCGCTGACCTCACTGGCGCGAATGTCCCCATTGAACTCGATGATGAACAGCCGCCGCAGCTCCTGATCGCCGGTCTTTTCGCGTTCCTTCTCGCGCTTGCGCTCCTGCTTGAGAAAGGCTTTGTACGCCTTCTCCGGCAGCGAGATCTCCTTGAGCGCATAACTGAGCGAGCGATAACGCTCCTTGAGATCCGTGATCTCCAGTTGCTCGCGCTGCAATCCGCCGCTGGAGCGCACGCGCAACGCCAGCACGATCAGCACCGCGATCCCGGTCAGCAGGGTCAGGGTCTTGGCCAGGAAGAAGAGATAGTCGATCGATGACTCCAGAAACACATCCAGCATGGGCAGAGAACCTTCCGAGGTGAAATGGACCGTGGCTCAAACCGCGATCGGCGCACGAATCGCCGGATGCGGATCGTATCCCTGGAGTTCGATGTCCTCGAACCCATAGTCGAACAGCGTCTCCGGTCGGCGCTTGAGCACCAGACGCGGCAGCGGACGCGGCGCGCGCCCGAGCTGGGCGTGGACGATCTCCGAGGTCAGATGGTTGCGATACAGATGCAGATCGCCGAAGGTGTGGATGAACTCGCCCGGCTCCAGATCGCACTGCTGCGCGATCAGGTGCGTCAGCAGCGCATAGCTGGCGATGTTGAACGGCACACCGAGAAAGAGATCGGCACTGCGCTGATAGAGCTGGCAGGACAGCCGCCCATTGGCCACATGGAACTGGAACAGACAGTGACAGGGCGCCAGCGCCATGCGGCCGGCGCGTACATTGTCCTGTGGACTCAGGGTCTCGTCGGGCAGATCGGCCGGATTCCAGGCCGAGACCACCAGCCGGCGCGAATGCGGCCGGGTGCGGATGGTCGCGACCAGCTCGGCGAGCTGATCGATCGCGCGCCCGTCCGGCGCCGGCCAGGCGCGCCACTGAGCGCCATAGATCGGGCCGAGCGCGTCATGCTCCGTCGCCCACTCGTCCCAGATGCGGATGCCGTGTGCACGCAGCCAGCCGTTATCAGTCGAACCGGACAGGAACCACAGCAGCTCGCCGACCACGCTCTTGAAATGCACGCGCTTGGTGGTCAGCAGCGGAAAGCCCGCCGCCAGGTCGAATCGCACCTGCCGCCCGAAGACCGCGCGCGTCCCGACGCCCGTGCGGTCGGCCTGATCCTGGCCGTTGGCAACGACGTCGCGCAGAAGATCCAGATAGACCTGCATCGCGTCAGACCACCGCCGGGCCGAGCAGCAGCGAGCGCCCGTCCATCACGTCAGGGACCGGGATACCCATCAGCGTGAGCACCGTGGGCGCGATGTCCTTGATCCCGCCGCCGATGGTCAGCCGCCAGGGCGCCTCGTCGACGATCAGGCAGGGCACCGGATAGAGACTGTGCTGGGTGTGCGGATCGCCCGTGACCGGATCGACCAGCTCGTCGCAGTTGCCGTGGTCGGCGGTGAGGATCACCGAATAGCCGCCCGCGACCGCCGCGTCCAGCACCCGCCCGGCCTCGCGATCGAGCACCTCGACCGCCGCGATCACTGCCTCGCGCACCGCCGTGTGCCCGACCATGTCGCCATTGGCAAAGTTGACGACGATGAAGGGATAGACCTGTTTCTCGATCGCCGCGATCACGGCATCGGCCACCTCGGGCGCGCTCATCTCGGGCTTGAGATCATAGGTCGCGACCTTGGGCGAGGGCACCAGCACCCGTTCCTCGCCCGGATACGGCTCGTCACGTCCGCCGTTGAAGAAGAAGGTGACATGGGCGTATTTCTCGGTCTCGGCGCAGTGGAACTGCGGCAGACCGTCGTGGCTCAGCACCTGACCGAGCGTGATCTTGGGCATGTCGTGATCGAAAGCGATCGGCAAACCGTACCACTGGTCGTACTCCATCATGCAGGTCACGTTGACCCCAGTGACGCCGCGCCGGTCGAAGTGATCGAAATCCGGCTTGAACAGCGCCGAGACCAGTTGGCGCGGACGGTCCTTACGGAAGTTGAAATGGATGACCTGATCGCCGCTCTGGATGGTCTCGCCGCCTTCGATCAGGGTCGGACGGATGAACTCGTCGTCCTCGCCCCCGGCATAGGCCGCCTCGATGGCTGCGCGCGCACTCTCTGCCCGGCGCCCTTCCCCGTCGACCAGCGCCCGCCAGGCCAGCTCGGTGCGATCCCAGCGATTGTCGCGGTCCATGGCATAGTAGCGACCCGAGACGCTGGCGATCTGACCGCCGGCCACTTCGAGCGCATTCTCGACGCTCTTGAGATAGTTCAGCGCCGAGCGCGGCGGCGTGTCGCGTCCATCGGTGAACATGTGCACCATGGGGCGCGCGCCCTGATATTTGCACAGCTTGATCAGTGCGTTGAGATGATGGACATGACTGTGCACGCCGCCGTCCGAGACCAGCCCCATCAGATGCAGCGGACGGTTCTGAGCCGCCGCCGCTTGCGCTGCCGCGACCAGGGCGCGGTTCTCATAGAAACTGCGGTCGGAGATCGCCTGATCGATCAGTACCAGATCCTGACGTACCACGCAGCCGGAGCCGAGCGTCATGTGCCCGACCTCGGAATTGCCCATCTGACCGTCCGGCAGCCCGACTGACAGACCAGACGCCTGGATGGCCGTGTGCGGATGGGTCGAGAAATAGCGGTCCAGATTCGGCGTGCGCGCGATCGCCACGGCATTGTTGGCCTTGGACGGATTCAGGCCGAAGCCGTCGAGGATGATCAGGACGACGGGACGGCGTGGGACGTTTTTCATCAGTGACTCCGCGAGAAACTCGACCCTTCCGGGCCGGGAGCGAGCGTGTTCGTCGACTGTCGTGATCCGGCTGTCGGCCCGCTCGCAAAATCAGCTATTCTAAACGGCCTCTGACCTCATCGCCCGGCTTTAAATTCCTGCCTCTACCTTCTATGACCACCAGGCCACATCGCCCTCGCCCAGACGACACCCAGCCCACGCGCGACCCCTTCGTCGACTGGGTGCGCGAGGCCACGCCCTATATTCACGCCCACCGCGGCCGGACCTTCGTCATCGCCTTCGGCGGCGAGGCGGTGGCCGATGCGCGCTTCCCCGAGCTGGTACACGACATCGCCCTGCTGCACGGACTCGGTATCCGGCTGGTGCTGGTGCATGGCGCGCGTCCGCAGATCGAGCAGCGTCTTCGCGATCAGGGGGCGCAACTGCGCTATGTCAACGGTCTGCGCGTCACTGACGACCGGGCGCTCGCCTGTGTCAAGGAGGCCGCCGGCATGGTACGGGTCGAGATCGAGGCCCTGCTGTCGCTGGGACTGGCCAACTCGCCCATGGCCGGGGTGCGCATCCCGGTGGTCTCGGGCAACTTCGTCGCCGCGCGTCCGCTCGGGGTCATCGATGGCGTCGACTACGCCCATACCGGCTCGGTGCGCCGCGTCGATCATCGCACTCTGCGCACCCTGCTCGACCAGGGCATGGTCGCTCTGATGCCGCCGCTCGGCTACTCGCCCACCGGCGAGGTCTTCAACCTGAGCGCGGCGGACGTGGCGCGCAGTGCCGCCGTCGCCCTGGGCGCCGACAAGCTGATCTTTCTGACCGAGAGCATGGAGTCGAGTCAGCATCCGACACTGGCGCCGAACCTGCTCGCGCGCGACGTCGATGCCCTGTTGGCGGCCGAGACGCTCCCCGACGAACTTGCGACCTGTCTGCGCGCCGGCGCCGAAGCCTGCCGCCACGGCATCCGCCGGGTGCATCTGGTCGAGCGCGGCGACCCGGGCGCGCTGCTGCGCGAACTCTTCACCCACGATGGCAGCGGAACCCTGATCTCAGCCGAACCCTACGAGGATCTGCGCCCGGCGCGCATCGACGACGTGACCGGCATCCTGGAGCTGCTGCGTCCGATGGAAGAACGCGGCGTGCTGGTGCGCCGTTCGCGCGAGCGGCTCGAAACCGAGATCGAGTGCTTCCATATCACCGAACGCGACGGGCTGGTCACCGCCTGTGCGGCGCTCTACCCCTATCCGGCCGACGACATGGCCGAGCTGGCCTGTCTGGCCGTCCACCAGGACTATCGGGGCGGACATCGCGGCGAGCGCCTGCTCGAACACCTGTCCACCCTGGCGCGCGCCCAGGGCATCAGCCGGCTGTTCGTGCTCACCACCCAGACGGCGCATTGGTTCCAGGAACGCGGCTTTCAGCCGGCCGGACTCGATGCACTGCCGATGGAAAAGCGCGCGCTCTACAACTTCCAGCGCAATTCGAAGGTCTTCATCAAGACGCTCCAGTCAACGTCCCCGGCCTGAAGGCCGGAACTTGGATATCCGGTATTCCGTCTCACATGACCGCCTCGACAGCCTGCTCTAAGATCATGCCCCAGACATCGCCCACCCACCCGAACGCCTCCCGCTCAGGGGCGCGCATCGCCACGCTCATGGCGGCTCTGTTCGCCGTCCTGATGCTGACCGCGATCAGTGTCCCGGCTCAGGACACAGAGGCCAAAACGTCACTCGCCAGCGTGGCGAGCGCCACGACCTCGCTACCGACCAAGGCCCGGATCGAGGAAGAGCTCGCGGGACTCGAAGCGAGCAGCGGCCTGGACGAGGCGCTCAAATCGACCCTGACCGAACTCTATCGCCGCACACTGGCCAACCTCGATGACATCGCGAAATTCGACGCACGTCTGACCGAGTTGACCGAGTCGCTGAAGACCGCACCCAAGCAGACCCGCGAACTCCAGAAGTCACTGGAGCGCCAGTCGGCCACCAGCGGCGCCCAGCCGCCGAAGATTCCGGATGGACTCACGACCGATCAGCTCAGCCAGCGACTCAATCAGGTACTTGCTGATGCCGCCGCCAACGAGATCCGTGTCAGCGAGCTCGAGAAGCTCATCGATGCCAATCAGGCGCGTCCGGCGACGGCACGCGAGCGCCTGATCGTCATCAAGCAGTCTCTCGACACCCTGGATCAGGATCTCCAGCAAGGCGCACCCGTCGGCGAGTCTCCCGAATTGACCCAGGCCAAGCGCTGGGCGACCGAGACGCAACGTCGGGTTCTCTGGGGCGAGGCCCGGATGCTCGAACAGGAGCTGCTCACGCAATCGGCGAATGAGGCGCTGATCAAAGCCCGTCACGACCTGGCCGCCCTGGAGCTGCGCGAACTCAAGGTTCAGCAGCGCGCACTCGAGGAGGCGTTGAACGAACGGCGCGCCGAGCAGGCACGCACCGAGCAGCTCGCCTCCGAGCGTGCTCAGCGTGAGGCCGAGGACAAGCATCCCCTGGTGCGCGACCTGATCCAGCGCAACGCCGCGCTGACCCAGGCGCTGGGCGAGAGTGCCGACCGCCTCTCGGGGTTGCGCGATGAACTGGCGCGCGTGGAGGCCGAACGCAAGCGCATCGAGGACGAATATCGTGGAGCCAAGCAGCGCCTGGACGTCGCCGGACTCACGCGGGCGCTCGGCCAGGTTCTGCTCGATCAGCGCACTCAGCTTCCCGACCGGCGCCAATATCGCAGCGCTATCGATCAGCGTGAGAGCCAGATCGCCGACGCCACCCTGCGCCAGATCCGTTATCGCGAAGAGGAGCGCCAACTGCGCGATCTCGATCGCTATATCCAGGATCTGGCCCTCAAGGAGCCGGCTGTCGGCAGCAAAGCGGTTCGCCCCGAGTTTCTGGAGGCGCTCAAACAGCGCCGCAGTCTGCTCGGCCAGCTGATCAAGAGCCAGGACGATTACATCCGCCAGCTCGGTGAACTGAACTATGCCGCCGAACAGGTGGTGTTGACCACCCAGCACTACGACGACTTTCTGGCCGAGCGCCTGCTCTGGGTGCGCAGTTCGTCCGCCATCGATCTGGAGACGGTCCGGAGCCTGCCGGCGGCGCTGGGCTGGCTGATCTCGATCGAGGGCTGGAGCGAGGTCGGGCGCGCGCTCATCGAACGTTTGCGCCACTCGCCGCTGTTCTGGGGCGGGCTGGTATTCGTGGCCGTCCTGCTGTGGAAGAATCCAGCCATGCGGCGCGCGATCCGGGCGCGCGCCGAACCTGTGCGCCGCGTGCGCACCGATGGCATCCAGTTCACGCTCGAATCGATCGGTCTGACGCTGGTCGCCGCCCTGCCGTTGGCCGTCCTAAGTTGGCTGATCGGTCAGCAGCTCCTGCTCTCGACCGAGGCTACGGCTTATACGCGCGCCTTCGGTGTTGCCCTGACCCAGGTTGCCTTTGGACTCTATTATCTGCGGGCTTTCCGCCTGCTGTGCATGACCGACGGTGTCGCCGCGCGGCATTTTCGCTGGAACCCCGAAGTGCTCAAGCGTCTGCGGCACGACTTCGGCTGGTTCACGTTCTATATCGTGCCGATCGCGCTCATCGTCATCGCGCTGCATCAATACAATGATCCCGCCCATGCCGATGGACTCGGACGCTTGCTGCTGATCGCCACCATGCTCGGCTTCGCGGTCTTCTTCGCGCGTCTGCTCAATCCCAGTCACGGCGCCGTCAGCCGCTTTCTGGCCGACAACCCCGACGGCTGGTTCCATCGCATGCGTCGGCTCTGGTTTCCGCTGATCGTGGGTGCACCGCTGGCGCTGGCGGTCCTGGCCATCATCGGCTATGTCTACACGGCCGGCATCCTGTTCCAATCGCTGGTCTATCAGGTCTGGGTCATCCTCGCCCTGATCATGCTGCATCAGACCATCGTGCGCTGGCTGATCGTCACGCGCCGTCGCCTAGCCTTCCAGGCGGCACTGGAGCGTCAGGCCGCGCGTCGGGCGCAGGCCCAGCAGGCCGCCGAGGGCGAGCGCAGCGAGACCGGAGCCGTGCCCGAGGTCTTTCAGGTCGAGGAGCCCGAACCGGATCTGGCCGCACTCGATGAGCAGACGCGACGCCTGATCAATGCGTCCATCTTCATCGGCGGCGCCTTCGCCATCTGGGCCACCTGGTCCGAGGTGCTGCCCGCGTTCGGTTTCCTCGAACGCTTCGCGCTCTGGTACCACACCGGCGTGATCGATGGGACCGAGCAGACGATCCCGGTCACGGTGGCCGACATGGGATTGGTGCTGCTGATCCTGGTCGTGGCCACCATCGCCGCGCGCAATCTGCCGGCGCTGTTGGAGATCCTGCTGCTCCAGAGTGATTCGGTCTCGGCCGGGGCGCGTTATACGATCAAGACCCTGTCGAGCTATCTGATCACGGCCGTGGCCTTTCTGCTCGTCTTCAGTACGCTCGGTTTCGACTGGGGGCAGGTGCAATGGCTGGTGGCGGCGCTCGGCGTAGGTATCGGTTTCGGTCTCCAGGAGATCGTCGCCAACTTCATCAGTGGTCTGATCATCCTGTTCGAGCGCCCGGTGCGGGTCGGCGATATCGTAACCATCGGCGACACCACGGGCGTCGTGACCAACATCCGTATCCGCGCCACGACCATCCGCAACTGGGACAAGCAGGAACTGCTGGTGCCGAACAAGGAGTTCATCACCGGACGACTGCTCAACTGGACGCTGACCGATCAGCAGAACCGCCTCACTATTCCGGTCGGAGTCGAGTATGGCAGTGACACCAAGCGGGCGCTCGAACTCCTGACCCGGATCGCTGACGAGCACGAGCGCGTGCTCAAGGATCCGGCACCGCTGATCAGCTTCGAGGCATTCGGGGACAATGCACTGACACTGGTACTGCGAGCCTATATGGACTCGCTCGATGGCCGTATCGGCGTCATCACCGAGCTGCACCAGCGGATCTATGACACCTTCAACGCCGAAGGTATCGGGATCGCCTTCCCGCAGCGGGACGTGCATCTCTATACCAAGGCGCCGCTGGATGTTCGGCTACAGTCCAACGATCAGTAGCAGAGGGACTTCATGCAAGACTTCGACAGGATACTCTTCGTGCTGCAACCCGGAACCGAGTCGGACGGGGCCTTGGCGCGCGCCGGCGCCTTCGCGGTGAGCGTACAGGCAGATCTGACCCTGTTGATGGTTGTCGACCGCCCGGTGGCGACCGCTGAGCTGAATCAGGCGCAGGTCGACACCGCGATCCGCGACCGATGTCTGGCGACGATGCAGCAGGCGTTGGTCGCCCTCGATCCGCCGATCGAGGCCGAGTGTCTGGTCGCCTTCGGTCGGCCGCACATCGAAATCATCCGCACCGTGCTGCGCGGTGGTCATGATCTGGTCATCAAGGCGGCCGAAACCCAGAACGGCGGTCTGCGGGCGCGTCTGTTCGGCAGCCACGACATGCATCTGCTGCGCAAATGCCCCTGTCCGGTGTGGCTGCTGAAGCCCGAGGAACGTCAACCCTATCGCCGAATCCTGGCGACGGTCGATTTCGCGCCCGGTGCCGCGGATGCCGAGACCGAGGGTTTGAACCGCCGCATCCTGGATCTGGCCAGCGCGCTGGCGTTGGCCGAGTTCGCCGAGCTGCATGTCGCGCATGCCTGGGAAGCGCCGGCCACGGGGCTACTGCATCGCTGGGGGGCGGGTGTCTGGGCGACGGATACCACGACCGATGAATTGCGCTATGTCGAGCAGACCCGTAATCAGCATGTGCTGGGCGTGGATGGCTTGATCAAGGGACTCGGCGAACGGATCGGGCCGGAGGGCTTCGCGTATCTGAAGCTCAAATCATACCTGCCGCGCGGCTCGGCGATCGAGGAAATCCCGGCGTTGGCCGCCGAGCTGGACGTGGATCTCATCGTCATGGGCACGGTCGGGCGTGGCGGCATTCCGGGACTACTGATCGGTAACACCGCCGAGACCCTCCTCGATCGCTGCGATCGGGCGGTCCTGGCCGTCAAGCCACCGAGTTTCGAGACGCCTGTCAGTCTGGACGCGTGATGCGAGTGCGGGCGGCGTGAAACGGGACACCGCCGCCCGAGCGCGCTGTCAGCTCAGCTCGTTGAAGTCAGGGTCGTCGAGCAGTTCGCGCAGGCGCTTGATCTCGCGCATGTGCTCGATGCGGCGGCGCACGTCCAGGCTGGCCGCCTGAGCGCGCGGCTCTTGTGACAGGATGGACGGGACGCGCTCCAGGAGCTCATCGCCGTAGCCAACTTCAGGATCCAGCATCTCCTTCTTACCTCGGGGATTGAACGATAACGAGACAATGATGATAGAGGCGCCATATAGCGGATTCAGGTCAGACAGGACAGTCCATTTATTCAATTCTTTGGATTGAGATAAAAAATAGATCGAAGCGTGTCTGGAGGCGCGCCACTCGATACGCCACCCTGGAAGCACTTGATTCATGTTCGATCAGCTCCTGATGCATCTGCTCCTGCTGCTCGGCGCGGCAATTGCCCTGGTCTGGGTCTTCCAGCGCCTGCTGGCTCCGCCAGTGCTCGGTTATCTGCTGGTCGGTGTGCTGCTCGGTCCCTATACGCCCGGCCCCGTGATCGAGGGGCATCAACTGCGTCTGCTGGCCGAGTATGGAATCGTCTTCCTGCTGTTCACGATCGGGTTGAGCTTTTCACGACCGCAGTTGCAGGCATTGCGGCACACCGTGCTGTGGCTCGGCACCGCGCAGGTTGTCCTGACCACGGCCCTGGTCGGCGTACTGGCCTGGCTCCTGGGTCTCGCGCCGGTCGCGGCCTTCGTCGTCGGTGCGGTGTTCGCGCAGTCCTCGACCACCATCCTCAGCAAGCTCCTGGAGGAGCAGCGTGAGGAACAGAGTCGTCATGGACGCCTGGGGCTGGCGATGTCTGTGTTCCAGGACGTCACCGCCGTCCCCTTCGTCGTCATCATCCCTGTGCTGGGTCTGGCGGTGGGTGCCGAGGCCATCGCGCACTCGCTCGGCTGGGCGATGGTCAAGGCAGCGCTGGCCCTGGCCCTGGTCTATGCCGCCGGACGCTGGCTGCTGCGTCCGCTCTTTCATCTGATCGTGGCGCGTCGCTCCACCGAGCTGTTCACGCTCACGGTGCTGTTCGTCTCGCTGGCGGCGGCCTGGATCACCGGCAGTCTGGGGCTGTCGATGGCCTTCGGCGGCTTCCTGGTTGGGATGATGCTCGGCGAGACCGAATTCCGGCATCAGATCGAGGCGGCGATCCGCCCCTTCCGCGACGTGCTGCTCGGGCTCTTCTTCATCGGGATCGGGATGCTCTTCGATCTGTCGGCCTTGCCGGCGGTCTGGCCCCTCGCGTTCGGCGGGGCGCTGGGGCTGCTGACGCTCAAGGCGCTGGTGGTGGCGCCCATCGTCCGGCTGAGCGGAACCGACGCGCTGACGGCCTGGCGCACCGGCCTGCTGCTGGCGGTCGGCGGTGAGTTCGGTTTCGCGCTCTTGGCGATCGCGCTGGAATCGGGCGCCATCGCCGGTCAGGCCGAACAGGTCGCGCTGATGTCGGTGCTGCTGTCGATGGTGATCGCGCCCTTCATCATCCGTCACAATGGCGCGATTGCCCGCCGGCTCACGCGCTCGGGCGCGCGGGCGGACGAGGCCGAGTCACGACTCCAGCCGCTCAACGTCGCCGACCTGCGTGACCATGTCATCATCTGCGGTTATGGGCGCGTTGGCCACACGGTTGCGACGCTGCTGCACGCCAGCGCCGTGCCCTTCGTGGCTTTCGACGCCGATCTGACGCGGGTGGCACGTGGGCGCGCGGACGGCTATGCGGTGTTCTATGGCGATGTCGCCGATGCCGGACTCTTTGCCGCCGCGCATGGCGAGCGCGCGGCCCTGGTGGTCGTGACCATCGATCAGGCCGACACCGCCTGGCGCACCGTTTCTTTCTTGCGCGCGCACTATCCGCCTCTCCCGATCATCGCCCGCGCGCGCGATCTGGAACAGAGCGCACGTCTGATCGCCGCCGGGGCGACCCGCGCCTATCCGGAAGCGATCGAGGCCAGTCTGCGGCTCGGAGCCACGGCCTTGAGTCTGGTCGGGGCCGCACCCGAGAACATCGATCGGCTGATCCAGGATGTTCGGGACAGCGATTATCGACTGGTCAGCCAGGATAACGGGCCGCGCGTCAGCCGAGCGTATAACCGGCATCGACGTTGAGCGTGGCGCCGGTCACGAGCCGGGCGCGCGGCGAGGCGAGGAAGAGCACGGACTCGGCGACGTCGGCGGGCGTGACCACCTGCCGACCCAGGACGTGACGGCGCTCCACGGTCGCCTGCATCAGATCGTCCGCCCCGCTCCACATCTCGGACGCGACCACGCCGGGGGCGACCCCATTGACCCGAATCCCGCGCGGACCCAGCGCCAGCGCCAGCCGGCGCGTGAGCATGTCGAGTCCGGCCTTGGCCACCGAATAGCTGGTCGAGGTGCAGGTGGCGAAGGGATGCTGGGCGCAGGCCGAGGACAGATTGATCACTACGGGCGCGGCTGACGGGTCCATCAATGGCGCGCAGAGCTGCGTCAAGGCGAAAGGCGCGACCAGATTGATCTCCAACGTCTCGCGCCAGTGCTCCAGGCTCTCTTCCAGAGTACCGCTACTGCGGATGACGCCGGCATTGTTGACCAGCACGTCCAGCCGACCGCCGTCCTGCTCCAGCCGCTCCGTCAACTGTTGGAGAAAACCGGCGTCCGTGACATCGCCGGCCAGGGCCACCAGACGGCCCGCCGCGACCGCCTCCGGCCAGCGCGCGTGCACGGCAGCGATCTTCTCCGGCGAGCGTCCGAAGGTGTAGACCCGATCACCGGCATCGAGAAAGGCCGCGACCAGTCCAGCGCCGATCCCCGATGTGCCGCCGCTGATACAGACGATGCGCGCATCCATCAGCGCTCACGCTGCCCGAGATTGGCATGGATGACCGATCCGTTGAGCATGGGCGACTCGGCCGCGAACGCAACCGCCGAGGCGATCTCCTCGGGCGTGATCAGGCGGCCGAAGGCGTTCATCGCGGTAATGGCGGTCAGCGTCTCAGGATGGCCGTCGATGAGGGCGCGCACTTGCGGGGTATCGGTGAAACCGGGGCAGATCAGACAGGTATGGAGGCCGCGCCCGGCCAGATCCTGACAGGTCGCGCGCATCATGCCGACGAGCGCATGTTTGACGATTACATAGCTGGCGGCTCCCGGCACGGCCTTCTCGGACAGGGTCGAGCCGATGTAGAGCACGCTCGATCCGGCGCCCATTCGCGGCAGGATGAGCTGATTGAGCCGATTGGGCGACAGCAGATTGAGTTCGAGCACCGCGCGCAGATCGGCATCCGGCAGGGCGTCGATGCGGTCGGCACGCATGATCGAGGCATTGTGCACCAGACAGATCCGGCCCTCGGTGGCGATCCGTTCCGGCAGTGTCTCGGCCAGTGCGTCCAGACTCGCGGGCGATTCCAGATCGACGCCCAGGTTCTCGACCCCAGGCTCCGGGCAGGGGCGGCGCGACAGATTGAGCACGCTCCAGCCGGCGGCCAGGAAGCGTGCGGCGATGGCCTGTCCGATGCCCGAGCTGGCACCGGTGATGATGAGTTGGTTCATGCGGATACAGACTCCGATTGAGCGATGGCCCACTGCCCCTGGCCTGAGGAGACACCGAGTTCGATGGCCCGGATCGCCGCAGCCATGGCCGCGATCTCGGGGTGCGCGCGCAGCCGTCCGAGCAGCAGCGGTGCCAGTTCCTCGATGGTGACGTTACGGATGGGCAAGAGCAGGACATCGCGGTCCAGAAAAGGGATGCGCTCGTCGGCAAAATGCGCCAGCACCAGACCATCCCGGCGCTCGATGCGCAGATAGGGCGATTCAAGCGGCAGCAGCATGCGCTCGTCGAGGGCGTCGCAGAGTTCCTTGAGCGCGCGCTTGAGGATTACATAGTCGAAGGTCAGACCACCCTCGCCCACCTGAGCCGTGACCGCGCAACGCACCCGAAAGTTGTGACCATGCAGGTTCTCGCGTTCGGTGGCCGAGAACAGCGTGAAATGGCCGGCACTGAAATTGAGATAGTCCTTGCTGATCTCGATACGGGTCAGGATGGCTTCGGCCACGAACGTCTCCATGGGCATGATCGGCGGTCGGCCAGTTTGACGTGCTCGTCCAGGGTGTCAAGCCGGCGGCGGTCATTCGGGAATCCTGAGCATGCGGGTCGTCGCGGTCGGATCAAGCCGGTTCGGCGCGCCTGAGCGCGGCGGCGGCCAGGATCGACATCAGGATCACCAGCGGCCAGGACAGCAGCAGCGTCTCGCGCGTGAACGGGAGGCCGCCCGGTATCGTCAGCGCCGTCAGGCCGACGAGGCCGAGCAGATTGATGAGGCTGAAGTCAAACGCGAGGCTCGGCGCGATCCGTCCCGATGGGCCGTCACTCCATTGCGGTCCGGCGAACAGGATCGGCGCCCAGCCGGCCAGGACGCCGACCGGCGCCACGAGCGTCAGGCCCAGCATCCAGTCGTCGAGATCCAGAACCAGCGCCAGATCGCGCGCGCCCATGGCCAGTACGCGCGCGCCCATGGTCAGCAGGGTCAGCCCCACACAGACACGTGCGACCAATCCCCAGCGTCGCCGCCTGGAGCCTGCCGGAGGCGTCAGGTGTGCCGTGTCGGAGGCGGATTGTCGCGTCGCCCAGGTCATCCGGATCAGATAGAGCAGACACAGCAGAACCAGTACGCTCCCATCGACCCGTCCAAGACGGCCATCGAACGCCAGCCCCCAGACGCCGACCGCTGCACCCATCAGGCTCCAAGCACGCGACCGGGCATGATGAACACCTTCAGCCTCCACACGCGCCGACGAGCTGGTGCTTATCGCCAACAGAGTACCGAGAACATGGACACCAACGATCGCACCAAGCCCCAGATCGCTCGCGTCAGGCCCAACCGACTGCAAGGTCACGGCCATCACCGGCAGCATGGCGATCAACGCCGGCCAGGGCGAGTGTCGTCGGATCGACGGACCGATCCCGCTCTGCGCGACGACACGTCCCAGAATAAGCCCGATCAGGCCCAGGATCAGCACGGCCAGCGAGAGGCTCCAATCCGGCATGTTCGAGGATCAGGGATGCTTGAGCACGCAGTCGGCACAGGTGCCGATCAATTCGACCACCGGGCGGCTCGGCCGAAACCCGGTCTCGCTGGCGGCCAGCGTCAGACTCCGGGTGATGGCGGCATCCTCCAGCTCGGTCACGCGCCCGCACTCGGCGCAGATGAGGAACTGACTGGCATGCGGATGCTCGGGATGGGTGCAGCCGACGAAGGCATGCAGACTCTCGATCTTGTGCGCCAGCCCCTGTTCGAGCAGGAAATCGAGCGCCCGATAGACGGTCGGCGGGGCCAGGGCGCGCGCGCCCTCGCGCATGGATTCCAGGATCTCATAGGCGCCGAGCGGACGCTCCGCCGCGCACAGGATCGACAGCACCCGCCGCCGCTGCGCTGTGAGTCTGACGCCGCGCTGCTGGCAGAGCGACTCGGCGCGATCGAGCACCCGATTCAGGGTCTCACCTGTCGTCGGCATGGCGCGCCCTACCCTCTGACCGCTGTCGCCTGACGCCAGGCGCGTCGACGGTGCAACTGACGGCTGATCAGCGCCGACAGGATATAGACGCCTCCCGCGAGCAGGATCATGGTCGGCCCGGCCGGCAGATCCGGCCCGAACGACAGCGCCAGCCCCAGCGTGGTGAAGAGCGCCCCGAGTCCGGTGGCGATCAGCATCATGGCCCCCAGCGAATGGACATAATGCCCGGCGATGGCTGCCGGCAGCGTCAGCAGCGCAATGACCAGGATCAGCCCCACCACCTGGATCAGCAGCACCACGGTCACAGCCACCAGACACAGCAGCAGCAGATAGAACAGCGTCACCGGCACGCCGCGCAGACGCGCGAATTCTTCGTCGAAGGTGACGGCCAGGAACTGCCGATAGAAGAGCGCGACCGTCGCCACCAGTACCAGATCCAGCCCGGCCATCCACCACAGTTCACGCGTCGGCACCAGCAGAATGTTGCCGAACAGAAAACTCATCAGATCCGAGGAATATCCCGGCGTCTTGGCGATGAAGAGCACGCCGACCGCCATGCCGATGGCCCAGAGCGCACCGATGAGCGTGTCTTCCTGGGTCTTCCAGCTCAGCCGCACCGCCCCGATCAGCAGCGCTGAGAGAATGGCCGCGATCAGCGCCCCGGCAAAGGGGTCGACCCCGAAATAGAGCGCCGCGCCCATGCCGCCGAGCACCGAATGCGCGATGCCCCCGGCCATGAAGGCGATGCGCTTGACGACGACGAAGGTGCCGATCACGCCGCAGCCGACGCTGGCCAGAAGCCCTGCAATCAGTGCGCTCTGCAGGAACCCATAGGTGCCGAGTGCCGTGAGGAATTCAGCCATGCTGGTGCTCGACCTGGCGGATATGGCCGCCGTAGAGATGTTGGATGGTATCGCTGTCGATTGTGCTGGTGCCGTGACAGGCCAGGGTCCGGTTGAGACAGGCCACGCGGCTGACGTACTCGGAGATGAAGGCAATATCGTGCGAGACCAGCAGAATGGTCAGACGCTGGTTGAGTTCGGCGAGCAGATCGAAGATGTCGTTCTCGACGCGCTGGTCGATGTTGGCCGTGGGCTCGTCGAGGATCAGGATGCGTGGTTCACCGACCAGCGCGCGCGCCAGCAGCACCCGTTGCAACTGTCCGCCCGAGAGTTGGCCGATCGGGCGCCGTGCCAGATCCGCCGCCTCGACCTCAGCGAGCGCCTGCCGGGCCGCCGCACGGTCGGCGCGGCCCGACCAGCCGAGCGGCCAGCGCGACCCGAGTCCGATCCGCCCCATGGCCACGACGTCCTCGACGCAGATCGGAAAATCGCGCGGAAAGCTGGGGAATTGGGGCACATAGCCGATGGTGCGCGCGGCCTCGCGCGGCGGACGACCAAGCACGCGAATGCGCCCGGACTGAGGTTCGAGCAGACCCAGGATCAGCTTCAGCAGCGTGCTCTTGCCGCCGGCATTGGGGCCGACCAGTCCCACGAACTCGCCGGCAACGATGCTCAGGTCGATGCGTTCGAGCACCAGCGTCTCGCCATAGGAGAAGCTGACGGACTCCACGCGGATCACGGGTGAGTCGGGCATTGTGCTCGGCATGGGATCGAGTCGATGGTGGGTGTGTCGATGAAGAGGTTGTCCGGCATCCGCGCCAGCGCGGCCGGATCGGGAGCGTACAGTATAACGTGAATGGGCGCCGCGCCGGTCAGGACGATTGAGTATGATGGCGCGCCCATTCTTCTCGACGAGGATTCGACACGCATGACCCTCGACCCGCCATTCCATTCTCAGCTCTACTGGGCCGCCGGCCTGAGCCTCTATGTCCTGGCGGTGCTGGTCCTGACGCGCCTGCCCTATCAGGCCATGGTCCGGCGCGGTCTGGAGCCGATCCGGGCCGTCTACTACAACCGCAAGATCGTGCACATGCTGGCCGGCGGTGTCGGTTCACTGGCCGTGCCGCTGGTGTTCGTCGATCCCTGGTTTCCGCTGGTCAGCGGCCTGCTGCTCACACTCCTGACCAATCTGGCCCACGCCACCGGGATGCGCTTCTACTGGTTCCAGACCGACGACAACCGCAACGACGTCAAGTTCGCGCTCATGTGGTCGACCTCGGTCGCGGCGCTGTGGTGGATTCTGGACGATCCCTGGCTGGCGATCCTGCCCGCGCTCTACATGGCCTTCGGCGACGGCGTGACCGGGATCGTGCGCAATGCCTTCATCCGCAAGCGCTCCAAGAGTCCGATCGGCAGTGTCTTCATGCTGATCGTCAGCGCGCCCATGGGCTGGGTCATCGGCAGCATGGCGCAACCGGCGATCCCGGTGTGGGGACTGATCTCAGCGGTGGTCGCCACCGTCGTCGAGCGCTATGAGTTCGGCCCCATCGACGACAACATCCTCATCACCGTCTCAGCCTCGGCGGTGCTGCTGTTCGGCGTCTACTGGGGGCCGTTGCTCTGAGGTTCGGGGCAGGCACCTACTCGGCCAGCTTGGGATTGCGCAACGCCTCGACGGCGAGGATCTGATATTGCGCCTGCTCGACCAGTTCCATGAGCTGATCGTTCCGCAAGTTCAGACGCGCCAGGATCTCGGGTTCGATCGGCGGGGCGTCGTGCAGATCCCTGGAATCGAATTCGGCCAGATGGGCGATGCTGTTGGCCACATGCACCAGGGACACGGCGAGCGCGTGCTCCTCGGGCGCGGCAAGCGGATCGTGATGGTAGCGGATGCAGACCACCAGACTCTCGGGCAGCCCCCAGTGCTCGGTCAGTGCGCCGCCGAGCTGGGCATGGTCGAAACCGAGCACGGCGCGCTCGGCCTCTGCCGGCGACAGGGTATCGAGCTCACCCAGCGAATTGAGGAACGCCTGATGTTCGGCCTGCGGCTCCTGGGTGAAGAGCAGGAGCTGTCCCAGATCGTGCAGCAGGCCGCCGATGAAGACCGATCCGGCCAGACGGGGCGCGATCTGTTCGGCCAGCAAACGCGCGATGACGGCGCAATAGGATGAATGGCGCCAGAAGATCTCGAGCGGCAGCATGTCCTGGTTCGGCAGATGATCCGCCGCCTGGGTGACGGCGCCGGCGATCACCAGTCGGCGCAGATGCTCACGCCCCAGCAGCATGATGGCGCGTTCGACCGAATCGACCGTGCGCGCAGGGGCGAAGGCCGGACTGTTGGCCAGCCGCAGCAGGATGGCCACCAACGCCGGATCCTGCTCCAGATGCCGGGCGATCTCGGACTGGCGGCTGTCTGGATCGTCCAGAAGACGCAGCACCTCGCCGACCACGCGCGGGATCGCCAGTAATCGCCCGGTTCCCTTGACCAGACTCTCGATGGTTACGGACACGCCGCACACTCTCCCAACACGCCGACAGTGACGCGATCCGTCACAGATTGAACATGGACTTCAGATTGTCGAGCATCTGCTCGCTGCCGGCCAGCTCGGCGATCGGTTCGCCCGCAGCCGGCGGCGTCAGACCCAGCACCGTGAACGCCGGCACCGTACCGGCCTCCGGAACCTCGCGGCCCTCGCTCTGCATGGCCGCCCAGCGTGCAATGATGGCGATGCTGGCATAGTCCGGTTCGCAAGCGCGATAGCCCCATTCGCCATAGTGCTCGGCGACCGCCACCAGATCGTCCCCCAGCCCCCAGTAGTTGATCACCAGCACGCCCGTGATGCTCGCCAGCTTGGCGACGAGCGACTGGACTCTGGACAGACTCTGTTCCTGTCCGCGCGCCTCGATGAACTGGATGATGGGCACGGCGCCGATCCCGGCCACGAGTCCGGCGAGCAGCGCACGTTCGCGGTCGAGATGATGAGCGACCTCGGCAATCACGTAGCCATAGGCCGAGCAGAGCACACTCTCGGTCCAGGACTCCTGTATCGCCGCGCGCGTGACGTCGTTCTTGGCATGAAAAGCCTGACGCAGGGCCAGATTCACAGCCAGCATCCGGGTGTTGCGGAATCCCAGACGCAGCACCGCCTCGCGAATGGTCTTGATCTCCTTGGTGGCGCGGAACAGCGGGCTGTTGGTGGCATGCAGCAGAGCGCCGGCGATGGTGCCGTCGCGCTGGATGATCTCGGTCAGGGCATCGATGCCGGCGTCCGGATCGTTGGTCATCTCCTGGATCTTGAGCGCCACTTCGGGGCGCGCCGGCAGCACGAGCTGATTGTTGTTGATCAGATGATAGAGTTCGGCCAGGAATTCGCCCTCGGCCGGATCCAGTTCGATGTCGCTGACCTCGGTGCCACTGGAGCGCACGGCGTCGAACGCGGCGGCGGGAATCCGCAGGAACACACAGGGGGTTTCGGTCACGAGACAGGCATCGGGCGCCAGGGTATCGCCCATGAGGTCGACTGGCTCACTGAGTCCCTGAAACGCCTGGTGGCGCTCGATGACGCCATTCTCGAGACGCGCGACATGCCCATCGACCAGGAAGAGTCGGTCCGGCTTCAGTTCGGTCAGCCGCATACGGTGCTTGAGCGAATGTTCCTCGATCCGGCACTGCTCGGCGAGCCGGCCTCGATCTTCTTCACTGAGATCGCGTGTCAACTCGATCTCGGCCAGGATCGAAAACACCTCCAGTGTCTCGGGTGTCTGCTGCATAACGGGTAGATTCCTTGGACAAAGGGATCAGACGGCACTGGACTCTAGTCTAGCAGCATCGACACGCCTTCCGACATGCCTGGACGACCCGTTCGTCGTTTTTACGGCGCGGCATGGGCTGGACAGGCGCCGGGTCGTCGTGGATTCACGCCAGATCGTTATAGCCGAGCATCACGTCGGCCGCTTCGCCCTGGCGACCATCGGTGTGGATGAAGCGCCCGGTCTGGGCCACATGATCGTAGGCATCGATGGCCCGATGGACGTTCCGATGTCCGAGTTCGATCGCCGTGACCCCGGCCTCGTCGAGGGTACGACTGGTCTGCGAGCCGTCGGCTCCCAACTGCACCAGACGCAGATGCTCGAAGACCGCGTCCTGAGCGTCGATGCGCGCATCGCCATTGGTGTCGTGACGCGCCAGCTCGGCGAACCCGTGTTCGGCGCCGTTCTGATCGCCGAAGAGTTCGCGACCATCGTCGATGCGGCCATTGGCGTTCCAGTCGAGCGCCAGGAACCAGGAGTCTCCAGTCACCGTGCTCATGCGTTCGAGCCGACCATCACCGTTGAGGTCGAAGTCGACACCGGCAGCGACCCCCGTGGTCGTGATGCCCTGTCCGCCGAGGTCGAGTACCAGTGGATCGGCGGTCTGGATCTGCATGTTTTCTGCGGCACTGATGTTGAGTTCGAGCCGCCGGGTGTTCGCGCCGACCATCGACACCATGAACGCCGCCTCGCCCGCCCGCACGGAGATCTCGAAGCGTTGGGTGGAGACGGCCTGGAGTTCAAAGGACTCGGCCCATGAGGCGGACTGCACGGCCGACGCATCGAGCTGGCCTCTGGATGCCGTTTCGGCGGTCTGCCCCGGCCTCACCGCTTTCAACTCGTCGACATCGAGCGCGAAGGCACGGCGCAGGATCTGATAATCCTGATCCTGCTCCAACTGTTCCCTGATCTGTTCCGAGAGGCTCAGTCTCTCGGAACCGGAATCGGTCTGGCCGACACGGGTTGGGATCGGTGCCGGAGTTGACGTGATCACGCGCACCTCGTCATCGTTGCGCGTCGCATCGCCCCGGGTCGCGGTCCGGGTCGTGGACAGCGCGAGCGTGGCATTGGACGAGACTGTCACTAACATCGCCTTGACCTCACTGGAATTCGCCTTACCTGGAATCTCGTGCCGACTTCATTCGCGCGTCGGCGTCTCGTCGAAGCGAACGGCGATCCCCGCTTCGGTGTGACGTACCACGATGGCATCGACCAAGGGCGATTCATCGTCTCCACCCAATGGACACGAGACCCGTATCTGTACCCTGGCCCCAATCGGCGGCCAATCGCCATGACCGTTCATCATCAGCGACACGCCGCCATTGCTCAGGTCATCGGTCCACACCAGACACATGGACCGACCGGAGCGATGGAGCTCGACCTCGACCTCGACCGGAAGGCGCGGATGCTGACGTTTTTCGTTGTTGTCGTTCATCGTCGGTCAGCCATTCACCTCATGTGAAGCCTACGCGCGGGTACACGTCGGTTAACGACGCCTGGACACGAAACTTGAGCGAAACATCACCGATGATCGGGGAACCCGGATCGGACGATGGCCGTCCAATCCTCGGAAATGAGGCATGAATCCCAAATAGCGCCAAGGATCTGTTCTATCATGTCATTGATACTTCATCCATTCGGACGCTCGGAAACGCCGATCCGAGCGACTGCAATCCTGGATCGATCACTCGAACAGCACGAGGTCAAACGATGGACGTCTCATCAACATCGGGCCTAGCCGGTTACACCTATACGCCCTCCAGCAACAAGACTGATACGAACACCAGTCTCGCCATGCTGAACAAGGCCAACGAGATGCAGGCCGATTCGGCCGAGCAGATGATTCAGAGCGTCACCGAGACGACAGCGTCCTCGCAAGCACTCCCCGATCACATCGGCCGCAATATCAACATCACGGCCTAGCCTGACCCCCACTCGCCACAGCCGCCTGCTCGGCTCAGGCCAGTTGGCTCAAACCCGTCTCGACCGGCGCGGAGAACAGGGCCGCAATGCGCTGTGCCAGACGTGCCTGTCCGCTCGAAACCCCCGGATTCTGCGGTGCCGCTGACTCTGATCCGGCCTCCCCGTTCTCTGCTGTCGAGGCGGTTTGCGCCGTTGTCGCTCCAGTGGACGTCGGGGAGCGGTCGGTCGAGCCGGTGGTGCTCATCACCTGCTCGTATTCCTTGACCTGAAGCTCCCGGATCTCCTGCAACGCCTGTGACTCCATCGCCCGGGCCGAAGCGGCGACACGTACGTCCTGAGACGAGGGTTCGGCGGGTGCCATGGCGGCACGAATGATGGCGCGGGACTTTGCGAGATTGCCATCGGGGTCGCCCGCTTTCATTGAGGTGTCGATCCCGACCTCGCCGCCGATGGCATAGCGTCTGCCATCCGGGCCGCTTTGGTAGGAATAACTCGGACCACTGGTGATATGACCACCACCGGCGGAGACATGCGCCTGTTCGTGGGCGCGGACTTCGGCATCGCGCTGCTTGAGCTGCTCGACGAGAAGCTGATCCTCGTCCGAGAGCGTCTCTCCATTCACCCCCTTTGCGGCCGTCGGGTCGTCCTCCCCGGTCGCACGCTCGGCCTCGATCCGGCTCGTTTCCTCGATGGCGCGTGGATCCTCGACCGGTTCGTCACGCGCGAGCGCCGCCGCGGCCTGGGAGCCGGACGCGGACATCTCGCGTGCCTCGTCGAATCGACGCATCGGCGACGCTGACGAAGACCGGATGATTGAATGGATCTCCAACGGGAGGCGACCTCGATCCAGGGGTTTCCCCTGGTAGTCTAGTCGATACGCACGCCGAAAGCGGATGGCAAAAGACCGATTCCGTGAACTGGGTATCGGTTCATTCAGGGCAGACTGTCGCGAATCGAGCCGATGGTGCGAATCCAGGGGCCGTTGTCACGCACGGGCGCCGGCAGGGCCGGCAGCTCACGCGCCGCCTGGGTCCGGCTCGGGAAACTCCCGAGCACGGCGATCACATAGGAGCGGGTCTGGACATAGCGGATGCCTTCCAGGGCCTGCGGATCGAGCACGCCACGTGCAGTCTGAAGATCACGCGCCGCCACGAGCTGGATGGTGAAGCGTTCTGGATCCTGACGCATCAGCCAGGCGAGATCCTCGGCCCATTCGTCACGGGGGACGTCTGCAACGGGCACCGGCTCGGCGGACGAGTCCTGATCGTCCGGTGCGTCACGGGGTTCCGGCGCGATACCCTCGGGGGTATCCAGGGGCGACGCCGGCGGCGGCTCGGTGGCGGCCGCCGTCACCGGCTCCGGCCGATTCGGCGTCGAAGCCGTCTCAGGAGCGGCGGGCCGAGGCTCCTCGGTATCGGCCGCCTCAGACTGACCGGACGGCACCTGAGAGACCGGCTTCGATCGTTCCAGCGACGCCGAGGGTTTGGCGTCCATCACGAGCTGCAAGACCACGGGCGCGGCGATGGCGGCGAGTACGACGACCAGGATGACCGGAATGAACCAGGGACGGTTCCAGTACGGCGTCCTGGTCTTGGGTGCCGTGGCCTTGATCTCCTCGCGCGTGGCGGCCTTGGGTTCGGGCGCCGCGGCCGCGGCGGTCTCCCAGGGCTGATGCTGACGCACGCGCTGGAGGATCTGCTCGAACTCGCTCTGAGCCAGCGCAGTGGGCACCTCACCGCCGACCAGGAAGTCTGAGAGCTGTGGTTCCTTGGGGGGCGGCGGCACGGACGGCTCATAGGTATCGGGTTCGAGATCCAGGAACTCCTCGGCTTGATCCTGGGAGTCATCCAACGGCTCGGGAGCGGGCGGAGGCGCGGTGGCGCGCGCCGGGGCGGCACTCGCCGCCGCTGGTGCGGCGCTCGCGGCTGTCGAGCGTCGGCTCAGTGACGAGCCGAGTCCACCCTCCAGGCTCTTGCAGCGACGCGCCAGCCAGGCATTGGCCTGGACATTGAGCGCGGCCGGCAATCCCTTGGCACTGCCCTGCAACACCGCGATGTCGCCCCGGCTCAGCAGGCTGTCCGGATCGTCCAGACCCGCGACCCGCAGACGATGACGCAGATAGGCGCCCGCCTGTTCGAGATTGAAGGGTCGCAGATTCAGACGCACCACCTGCGAGTCGTCGAGCAGATCGGGCAAGGGCAGTCGCCCGCGACTCAGGGACGGATCACCCACGAGGATCAGCCGCAGCCCCTGCCCGCCCGCTTCCAGGACGGTCGCGCGCAAGCGCACCAGCTTGACCAGCCCCTCGCCGCCGAGCAGATGCGCATCGTCGATCGCCAGCACCAGCCGCGCCTGCGCGCGTGCACGCTCGGCCAGCAGATCGGCGACGGAGCGGTTAGGATTGTCGAATCCACCGTTGCGCAGATGGGCGCGAATGGTGACATCGACCGCATCGAAGGGAATGTTCGGCCGACTGCGGAAGGCGATCAGTTCATACTGTCCATCGAGCGCACCGAGCAGCCGCATCAGCTGGATGCTGCGACCGGAACCGTCCGGGCCGGCCAGGACGACGACAGCCCCCGGTGCGGCGAGCGCGCGCGCGGCGGTCTCGACCAGGCTTTCCAGCAAGGGGTCGCTGTAGAGAAAATCCTCACTGGTGAGGGTGTCGAATGGCGCTTGCCGCAGTTTGAGCCGGGCCAGGCAATCTGGATCCAGTGACATGATGCCGATCGTCGATGGGGGCCTCTTGGCCCGTGAGTGGTTTGCGTGGATGCTTATACCAGGACGCCACGCTATTTTCAGTCGGCACGCGCTCAGGCTCAACAGGCGTGATCGGGAGACGCGCCGGGGCTTTACTGAACTAGACTGCAACCAGGATTCTGGAGCTCCGCGCACGACTGTGCGGCGTCTATCGTCCGACCCAGAGACATCTTGACGCAAGAACAACGATAAGTGAGAACGCTGATGCGACGAATCAATGATCTACCGATCTGGGTACGCCTCGTAGGCGCCATGTGGCTCATCCTGCTCCCGGCCTGGACCGGACTCATCATCTGGGCCGCGAGCGAGCAGCGCCAGACGGCCATCGACCAGGCCACAGCCTTCACCAGCACCCTGCACGAAATGACCCTGGCCGGACTGACGACCCTGATGATCACGGGAACCATCAGTCAGCGCGCCGCGTTCCTCGATCAGATCGTCGAGCTGGAGAACGTCGAGGATCTGCGCGTGCTGCGCGGCGAGAACGTCTCCAAGCAATTCGGTCCAGGCACCGAGCACGAGCAGCCGCGCGACGACATCGAGCGCCGGGTGCTGGAAACGGGCGAACCCTATCTCGAACTCTCGGAGGATGGCCAGACACTGCGCGCCGTGACGGCGGCCTTCGCCCGCGAGAACTATCTCGGCAAGAACTGCACGAGCTGCCATGCGCTCGCGCCACGCGACTCGGTGCTCGGCGCGGTCAGCATGCGGATCGATCTCCAGGCGGTCAATCACGCAGTCGATGTCTTTGCAATCAAGATCTTCGCCATCGCCGCGATCCTGAGCCTGCCGGTCCTGCTCTTTCTCTACTTCTTCACGCGGGGTTTCGTCACCCGTCCGCTCCAGCAGATGACCCTGGGACTCGACGGCATCGCCAAGGGCGATGGCGATCTCAGTCGCCGGCTCCCGATCCAGGGGCGCGACGAGATCGGCCAAGCCAGCCTGGCCTTCAACGCCATGATGGACAACTTCCGCGATCTCATCGCCCGCATCCTCGACTCCACCCGGCAGCTCGCCCACGCGGCGCAGAACCTGGCAAGCGCCACCGAGCAGACCAATGCCGGCATCAGCCAGCAGCGCCACGAGGTCGACCAGCTCGCCTCGGCCATGAACGAGATGAGCGCCACGGCCCAGGAAGTCGCACGCAGCGCCCAGCACGGCGCCGATACCACGCGCGTCGCCCACGAGGCCGCCACCTCGGGCAAGGACGTGGTCTATGGCACCATGTCGCGCATCGAGCAGCTGGCCCAGGAGATCCAGAACGCCTCGTCGGTCATTCGCGATCTGGGCCAGGACAGTCAGGAGATCGGTAAGATCCTGGACGTGATCCGGGGCGTGGCCGAACAGACCAATCTGCTGGCGCTCAACGCCGCCATCGAGGCCGCACGCGCGGGCGAGGCCGGCCGGGGTTTCGCGGTGGTCGCCGACGAGGTGCGCTCACTGGCCAACCGGACCCAGACCTCCACCCAGGAGATCCAGGCCATGATCGAGCGTCTCCAGCAGGCCAGCCGCCGGGCGGTGGCGGTGATGGAGGACAGCCGCAAGCATGCCGATGACAGTCGCAACCGCGCTCTGGAGGCCGAGCAGTCGCTCGATGCCATCATGAGCGCCGTCACCACGCTCAACGACGTCAACACCCAGGTCGCCAGCTCGGCCGAGGAGCAGAGCGCGGTGGCCGAGGAGATGAATCACAACGTCACCCGCATCTCGGATGCCGCCGAGGGCAATGCCCAGGCCGCGCTCCAGACCACCGAGGCCTCGGATCAGCTCGCGCGGCTCGCCGCCGAGTTGCAGGAGCTGGTGGGGCACTTCAAGGTCTGATCGCGAGAGGCGATCATCCGGGCACGGATGCCCCATGCAGACGCTTGTAGGCCAGACGTGTCGGGGCCTGCGTGACGAGCTCGGGGATGCGCGGCAGCCCGACCACGGCATCCACGCCGCCGAGCTTGACCGCCTCCTTGGGCATGCCATAGACGACGCAGGTCTGCTCGTCCTGGGCGATGGTCAGGGCGCCGGTCTGATGCATCTCCAGCAGACCGCGCGCGCCGTCGTCGCCCATGCCGGTCATGATGATGCCGACCGCGTTGGAACCGGCCGCCTGGGCCGTGGAGCGAAAGAGCACGTCGACCGAGGGACGATGCCGGCTGACCAGCGGCCCGCCCTTGACCTCGACCCGATACTGGGCACCGCTGCGGCGCAGCAGCAGATGGTCGGTGCCGGGCGCGATCAGGGCCAGTCCGGGGAGGACACGGTCGCCGTTGCGCGCCTCGCGCACCTCGATCTGGCAGAGCTGATCGAGTCGCGCGGCGAAGGCGGCCGTGAACTGCCCCGGCATGTGCTGGACGATGACGAGTCCGGGGGCGGTGCGCGGCAGTCGGGTGAGCACGTATTCGAGCGCCTGGGTGCCGCCGGTCGAGGTGCCGATGGCGACTACGCGCTCGGTCATGCCGGCGATCGGCGCGGCCGCACGCTCGGCCAGCACCACATCAGCCGGGAGTTTCTGGGTCGGTGTCATGATCGGCCTGGCGCGCGAGCCGGCCGAGACGCGCTCCATGCGCGCATGGCCGGCCGCCTTGATGGCATCGCCGAGCAGCGTCCTGGATTCTTCCAGGAACTGGCGCAGCCCGATCTTGGGCTTGGCGATGATGTCGACCGCCCCGGCGCTCATCGCCTGCATGGTGATCTCGGCGCCCTGCTCGGTCAGGGTCGAGCAGATGATGACCGGCGTCGGGCGCTCGGCCATGAGCTGACGCAGGAAGGTCAGACCATCCATGCGCGGCATCTCGATGTCGAGCACGATGACGTCGGGCCACTGCGTCTCCAGCAGTTTGCGCGCAAACAGCGGGTCGCGTGCCGCGCCCATGACCGTGATGCCGGCGATGCCGGCGAGCTGCTCGGTGAGCACCTGGCGGACGACCGCCGAGTCGTCCACGATCAAGACCTTCACAGTCATCCCAACACCGTCCATTCAATCGCGTTCCAGCCGGATGGGCGCACCACGATCCGCCCGTTGGAGCGCGCGTCAGAAGAAATCGGCCGGAACGCCACGCTGTCTGGCGGCGATGGCGTTCTGTAGATAGCGCTGCTCGTCGTTCAGGATACGCTCGACGCCGGCGCGCTGAATCCGGCGCAGAAACACCGAATAATCCCCGCCGTAGAAATGGATCTGGCGCCCATGCAGTCCACCGAGATCCTGCGCCACCAGCGGAATACCATCGTGTTCGAGGAACTGACGCACGAAGGCCACGTTGGACGCGCCGATGTTGAAGCGATCCGGCCGCGTATCCGTGTCCTCGCGCAGGACATTGGCCCCGCCGAACGCCTTGGCCCGGAGACGTTCGCGTCGCGCGCCACGCTTGAGCAGCCCGTTGACGAGCATCTCCATCGCCCAGACCCCATAGCGTCCGGCATCCGTGGCCAGCACCGGCTCGCGGCTGGCCGGATTGCGCATCGGCAGCAGAAAATGATTCATTCCCATCACTTGCGCCACTGGATCGAACAGACAGACCGAGACGCAGGATCCCAACAGGGTCGTCAGGATCATCGGCTCGTCGGTGGTCATGTGTTCGCCGGGGCGCACCAGATGGCGCTTGATCGCTTTCGCCGGGATCGCCGCTGCATTCATGGTGCGCCTCGCTGCGTGCTCGGGCGCTGAAAGATCGAGGGGCGGATCATGATGAGCGGGGTGTCGAGCCCGTGCAGCGACTCGACATGACTGATGAACAGCAGACCACCGGGACGCAGCGACGCGAACAATCGGTCGATGACGCGCTGTTTGGTCGGCGGATCGAAATAGATCAGCACGTTGCGCAGAAAGATGATGTCGAACGACTCGCCGTCGCGGCGCGGTTGCAGCAGATTGTGCTGTTTCAGCGTCACCCGCGACTTGAGCTTGGGATCGATCAGCAGATTGCCGGCCTGCGCGCGCACACCCTTGAGACAGTAGCGTTCCAGCCAGGGGCGCGGCAGATGCCGGGCGCGTTCGAGCGGATAGACCCCCTGACGCGCCTGCTCCAGCACCCGCTGGCTGATATCGGTCCCCAGGATGTGCCAGTCGCCCGGTCCCAGTGCATCGGCCAGCACCATGGCCAGGGTATAGACCTCCTCGCCCGTGGAACAGGCCGCGCTCCAGAGCCGCAACCCCAGGCCGTGGTAGGTCGGGAGTACCTGCTCGCGCAGATATTCGAAATGCGCCGGCTCGCGATAGAAATAGGTCTCGTTGGTGGTCAGAAGATCGACCAGATGCTGACGTTCCTGGTCCTGGTCCGGCTCGAAGACACGGTCGAGATAGGCATCGAAACTGTGCAGCCCCAGATGGTGCAGCCGCCGCTGGAGGCGCGCGCTGACCATCTGTCGCTTGTGCGGCGCCAGACTGATGCCGGCCCGCTCGTGGATGAAGTGACGGAAACGCTCGAATTCGCGCTCCTTGAGCGGTATGACGTCCGGTGGGCGCAGCGCATCCGCACGGGCCGCGTCCCGCGCGAGCTGTCCTTCAAGACGCCCCATCCGCTCCCCCGCCGGCCGCCTCATGACTGAGCCGGCGCAACGCCGCCAGTTCCTGCATGGACAGCACATGATCGACGCTGAGGATGATGACGAAGACATCCTCGACCCGTCCCATCGCCTCGATGAAGTCGATGCGGATCTCCGATCCGAACTCGGGCGGCGGCTTGATGTCCTCGCAGGCGATCTCCAGGATGTTCTTGACCTCGTCGACCAGCATCCCGAGCACATGCGCCTCGTCGCCGACATGCACCTCCACCAGCACGATGCAACTGCGCTTGGTCAGGGTGATCGGCCCGCGTCCCAGCCGCGCGCCGAGATCGATCACGGGCACCACGCTGCCGCGCAGATTGATGATGCCGCGGATATAGTCCGGGGTCATGGGGACACGGGTGATGGCCGGCGTCTCGATGATCTCCTTGACCGCGTCGATCGACATGGCCAGACGCTCGTCGGACACGGCGAAGGTCAGATACTGGGTGAATTCGTCGCCGGCCTCGCTGTGCGTCGCCGCCCCCGTCCGGTTGCTCAACACCAACTCGCCCATATGAACCTCCTCAGAAACGCTCGAAGTCCTTGTGGTCGAAGTCGTCGAGATCCACCGTGCCCTCCGCCTCGCGCACGCGGCTCGCCACAGGTGCCGGGGCGCGCACGCGGCTCTTGGTCCGTGATCCGCTCGATCCGGTGCGGAAGAACGCCATGGTCTCCTGCAACTGACTGGCCTGACCGCTGAGTTCCTCGGCCGTCGCCGCCAGTTCTTCCGAAGACGAGGCGTTCTGCTGGGTGGCCTTGTCGAGCTGGCTCATCGCCTCGTTGATCTGACCGATTCCGGCCGCCTGCTCGCCGGAGGCCGCCGTGATCTCCTCGACCAGATCGGCGGTCTTGACGATGTTGGGCACCATCTGTTCCAGCAGCTTTCCGGCCTCCTCGGCGATGGCCACACTGCTGGTGGCCAACTTGTTGATCTCCTGCGCCGTCACGCCGCTGTTCTCGGCCAGCTTGCGCACCTCGGCCGCGACCACCGTGAAGCCCTTGCCGTGCTCGCCGGCCCGTGCGGCCTCGATCGCCGCGTTGAGGGCCAGCAGATTGGTCTTGTAGGCGATGTCCTCGATCAGCCCGATCTTGCTGGCGATCTCCTTCATCGCCGCCACGGTGCGCGCCACGGCCTCGCCGCCGCGCCGCGCTTCCTCGGCCGAGCTCTTGGCCATGCCGTTGGTCACGCGGGCGTTCTCGGTGTTCTGCTGCACCGAGGCGTTCAACTGTTCGATGCTGGCCGTGGTCTCTTCCACACTCGCGGCCTGCTCGGTCGCCCCCTGACTGAGCGCCTGCGCCGTGGAGCTGACTTCGCTGGAGGCCGAGGACAGGTTATCGGCCCCGACTCGCACTTCACCCACGATCTGGCGCAGCCGCTCGACCATGGCATACATGTCTTTGTAGACGCCGCGCAGATTGGTCTGATCGAACTCGATGGCCAGATTGCCGGCGGCGACCTGTTTGGTGATATCGGCGATGACGCCGGGATCCTTGCCCAACTGGGCCATGACGCCGCGAATGATGAGCCAGGCGATCAGGAGACCGGCCAGGAGCGCGATCAGCGACAGCACCGAGATCAGCAGGATTCCGCGATCGTTGGTGGCCTGAACCTGAGGTCCGATGATGTCCTGTTCACCCTTGTAGGAGAGTTTGATCGCATCGATGTCGGCCGCGAACTTGGGTCCGAGGACATTCAGGGTCTCCTCGATGAGCCGATTGCGTTCCTCGATGAGACCGACCACGCGGTCGAAGGCGCTCTTGTAGTCGGCCTGGAGGCGCATGCTCTCGGCGAGCAGGGCGCGCCGCTGTGGATCCTGGAGGCCGGCGTCCATCGCCTCCATCTGTTGGCCGAGTTCCGTCCATTCCCGGTTGACGCGATCCACGTCCGCTTGAGCGTTTTCGCTGAGGAAACGACGCACATAGAGGCGCGCCAGCAGCAGATTGCGCAGACCGCGCGCCGACTTGAGCACGGCCTCGGTGTCGCCGGACTGGTTGGCGCCCTCAAGGATCTTGGTCAAGCTCTGTTCGATGGCTGGACCGTTGACTTCGAGCACGTCGTTGGCGAGTTTGTCGCTCTCATGGGTCATGGACACGACCTGCTCGAAGGTCTGGCTATAAGTCGCGATATTGGTCGCTGAGGTATCGATCTTGGCCTTGCGATCGGGGTCTCGGACGATGCTTTGCAGTTCCTTGAGGATGGCATCGGTCGTTGCCAGGTACTGCTCGAATTGCTTCACGCTCTGGTCGGCGTGGGTCTTGATGTAATCCTTGACCTCCATCCGCCCCATGAGCATGGCCGCCTGCATCTCGCCCATGCGGTTGGCACGGACCGCCTTCTCGCGATAGGAGGCAAAGCCCGTCGAGGCGCCGTTGATAGTGAAATAGGACAGGACGCCAACGATCACGAGCAGGGTCAGGATCGCCGTGAACCCCAGGATGAGCTTTTTGGCCATGGTCATGGAACGAAACATGTGCATTCTCCCAATACGACTTGAATCGATAGCGTCTCTTACGGCTCACTTTGGCTCAGGCGACGGCCGAACGCTTGCCGGCGCCCGCGCGCTGTCCCTCGGCGATGGCGGCCAGCTCGGCGACATCCAGGATGAGCGCAATGTCGCCCGTGCCCAGGATGGTCGCGCCGGCTACGCCGCGCAGTCGTTCGAAGACCTTGCCAAGCGGCTTGATGACGGTTTGCAGCTCACCGAGCAGCGTGTCCACCACCAGCCCCATCTTGTGATGCCCGAAACGCACCACCACCAGACTCTCGCGCCGCGGCCCCTGTTGGATCCCGGCATTTTCAAAAAGGTCGGTCAGACGAATGAACGGCAGCACCTCACCGCGCAGATTGATGTAGTGCTCGCCCTGTTGCCGCGCGCTGCGCTCGGCGTCCATCTCGACACACTCGGCGACCTGAGCGAGCGGGATGACATACTGATCCGGCCCGGCGCCGACCAGGAAGCCGTCAATGATGGCCAGGGTCAACGGCAGTACGATCGTGACCTGGGTGCCCTCCCCCAGACGGCTGTCGAGTTCGACCGTGCCGCGCAGCGCCTCGATGTTGCGTCGCACCACGTCCATGCCCACGCCGCGTCCCGACAGGTTGGTCGCCTGCTCCTTGGTCGACAGCCCTGGCGCGAAGATCAGGCGCAGCGTCTCCTCGCGCGTCAGCACGTCCTCGGGCTTGACGAGTCCCGCCGCCTCGGCCTTGGCGCGAATACGCTCGACGTTGAGTCCGGCACCGTCGTCGGCGATCTCGACCACGATGTGCCCCGAGTCGTGATAGGCGTTGATGCGCACCGTGCCCTGGGCCGGCTTGCCGCGTGCGCGGCGCACCTCGGGCGTCTCGATGCCGTGGTCGACGGCGTTGCGGATCAGATGAGTCAACGGGTCGATCATCTTCTCGACCACCGTCTTGTCGAGTTCGGTCTCGCCGCCGGTGATGACCAGTTCGATCTCCTTGCCGAGTTCGCGACTGGCGTCGCGCACCACGCGCTTGAAGCGCGAGAGCGACTCGCCGATCGGCACCATGCGCAGTTGCAGCGCGTTGTCGCGGATCTCGGCGACCAGATAGTCGACGCCGTCGACCACCTCGTTCATATCCTCGATCCCGGCGCGCTTGACCAGGACGCGGATGGCGGCGCTGCTCGTGACCAGCTCGCCGATCAGGTCGATCAGATGCCCGAGCCGCTGGGCGTCGACACGGATGAAACGCGTCTCCTCTTGACGCCGGGCGCGCGCGGCCTCCTGCGTGCGGGCCGCCTGTTCGACCACCGCCGGTTTGATCGATCCCTGCTCGACCAGGATCTCGCCGACACGGCGCTTGTGCGCCTTGGTGTCGCCTTCGGTGGAACCGCGCGCCTCGACCGCCTGCGTCTCCAGGGCACGATCGAGCTCGCTCCGGGTCAGAGCGCCGATGCGCAACAGCAGATCGCCGATCCAGCCCACCTGCTCGTCGGGTACGGCGGCGAGCAGCTCCAGATATTTCGAGTGCGCCGTGTCCGGCTCCAGGATACGGATCTCGCAGTCCTGATCGGCGAACTCGAACACCCCGGCGAGTGTCGGCTTGTCGACCTCGCCGCGAAAACCGATGCCGAACTGAAGATAGCAGCTCTCGGGATCGAAGTCGTCGGCGTGTCTGGCCTCGGGATCGAGCCGGGTGGTCACATGCACCAGCTCGCCCAGGGAACCGAGATAACGCAGGAAGGACAGCGGATCGATACCGTCGCGAAAGGTGTCGCGCTTGAATCTGAGCGTGATCATCCAGAGATCGCTGACGACCGGCAGATACTTGGCGTCCGGCTCGGAGCGCGCAACGGCGGCCGCGTCCTGATCGGCGTCACCCGACCGTCCAAGCCGCGCCAGCAGCGACTCGCCCGCGCGCGCCAGATCGGGATCGAGCGGGCCGTCCGGCACGGACGCTGCGACGATGGCATCGACGAGCCGCGCGGTGTGGTCGCGACATTCGAGCAGGGTCGCGATCAGGGGGCGTGTCAGGGGCACCTGGCCCGAGCGGACCCGATCCATCAGGGTCTCGACGGTATGGGTGAACTCGACGATGGCCTCATAACCGAACACACCGCCTGTTCCCTTGATGGTGTGCATGGCCCGGAAGACCGCGTTGAGCGACTCCGGATCATCGGGATCGTCCTCCAGGGCCAGTAGCGCGTCCTCCATGGATTGCAGTAGCTCGGCCACCTCGGCCAGAAAGGACTGACGGGCGCTGTCCAGATTCATGCCTCGTCTCCCACCGCCGCGTCGGCGGAACCGGGATCGAACAGGTCGCCGAGCTGGAGCAGGTCCAGCACCTCGTCCACCACCGACCCATGGGCGCTCAGTCGCAGCGTGATCCCCCGCAGGCGCGCCGTCTCGCGCAGCCAGAGCAGGAGCTGGATCCCGGCGCCATCCAGCTCCGTGATCCCGGAGAGATCGAGCTCGCCGGTGGGGTGCTCGCCCAGATGCGGGCGCAGCCGATTCAGCGTCTCGGCCACCGTGTAGATGGTCAGATCGCCGCTGAGTATCAGCCGGTCGTCGTTCGGGTGTTCCGGTCGTGTGTTCATCAGTCTTGCGCGAGAAACCCCGTCCTTCCGGGCGGGGAGGGATAGCGCGCGGCGCGTAGCGCCGTCAGGCCGCCCGTCTCGCCTTCTCCGCATCTGGTTTAGGTTGGAAGGCGTAGCCATAGCCGTCAGCGCGCTGGAGGACGCGGCAATGGCGGTAAGAAACCCCCTGAACGGTTCCGCCCTGGGCCTGGATGTTGAACGATCCCGTTTGGCGCACCGCCACGCGCCCGACATGCACGCCGGCCTTCTTGCCCTTAGGCACCTCGGCGCGCACCCAATCGCCGGTCTGGAAGCCGTGGACGCGCTTGTGGCGCATCAGATAGCCGCGCGGGAAGCCGTTGTTGAACGTGCGCGTGCGGCGGTAAGCGCCGCGCCCGGTGGCGCGGATGGCCAGGACCGGGCGGTTCCAGTCGCGCACCTGATCGACGGCGCCGACACAGGCGGCATCGAGGGCATGGGTTTTGGGGATGTCCAGGCGCGTGCGATTGAACTTGGTGCGTCCGCCCGAGCCGGTCTCGACCGCGAGGCCCGTGGTCTGGAGCGCGTTCAACAGCGCCCAGCGCGTGGCATTGACGGCGGCGGCGTCCTGAAGCGGCGCTTGGGCCTGGGCTTGGATCCGGTGCAGGAGCGCCGGTTGGCGTTTCAGAAAGTCCTCGATGGACTGGTTCGCCTTGCGCTGATTGCAGGCTCGGCAGGCGAGCGTCAGGTTCGAGACCCGATCCGAGCCGCCCCGCGCGCGTGGAACGATGTGCTCGATCTCCAGCGGTACGTGCGTCGCGCCACAATAGGCGCAGGTGCGGTGCCATGTCTCCAGCAGGTATTCACGCACTTCGTAGCCCGCCAGTTCGCCCTGTTGGTACTCCACACCGGAGATCTCCGGGTTCTGGAGCGCCTGGGTATCGAAACGCACCAGTTCCTGACTGAGGGCGGTGATCGGGGCGAGCCGGCGCAGCCGCGCCACCCAGTTGAGCGTCGTGTCGAGCCGATGCTGTAACGACGGCGGCAACCAGCCCTCACGGCGGGGGCGATTCAGAAAACGCGGCGCCCGGTAGCGGGTCTTCCGAGACCGGCGTGCTCGGCGATAGTGACGCCGCAGCGTCAGCGCCTCCCGGATCGCCTGACCGCGATGCGCCAGTTCCCCAAGCCACAGCCCATGCTCCAAGCGCTCGACCGCGCCCGTGTCCGCATCGCCGGTCTCGGATTCGCGAACGATGGCCAGCCCCGTGACGCGACTGCCCGGATCGAGCTTCAAGCGCAGTGGTTGAACCGCGCCGCCGATTCGATCCTTCAGCCGAAGGGTGAAGGGGGCCAGACGCACCACCACCGCGCGTCCGCGCTCCAGCAACAGCCGCGCGCGTTTCTCCGTGCACGGCATCAGCGGATGTTTCTGTTTGTCGAGTACGAATACCGCCATTGGTCTGTTCCAAACGTCTGCCCTTACGGGCCTGGTGACGGAGCCTTGCGGCTCGCTCCCCTCGGGAATGTCTGCAACCGGCTCCCGCCTCGCGGCGGCGATCGGAACCTTCGGCGCTTTGCCTTTCGCCTGCATGACTCCGACCTTCCAGGGTCCGGGACTGAGGAAGCATCCCGGAGTGGGTCTCAACGACCTGTTGCAAACGCAGCGGATGTTCACCGCTGTCCCTGATCAACCCGGCTTGCGAGTCGCCTCACAAGCCCCCGCCTTCAGGCGGGGGTAGTTGACCCCAACCTCGACTGTGCAAACAACCCCTTGGACTTGGATTCAGGGCAGGATCAGCTTGGAGACGGCATCCAGCAGCAGCGGAGGCTGGAAGGGCTTGACCAGCCAGGCCTTGGCCCCGGCCGCGCGCGCGGCCTCCTTCTTCTCGGGCTGACTCTCGGTGGTCAGCATCAGGATCGGCGTAAACCTGTAGTTGGGCCGTTTTTTGATCTCACTGACCAGGGTGATGCCGTCCATGTTGGGCATGTTCACGTCGCTGACGATGAGATGAATCTTCTTGCCGTCGAGCTTGGCCAGCGCGTCACGCCCGTCACAGGCCTCGATGACCTCGTACCCCGCGCCCTTGAGCGCGATGCCCACCACACTGCGAAAGGAGGCCGAATCATCGACCACCATGATCGTCTTCGCCATGCCTAACTCCGTTTCAGAAGAATGTCAATTCCGAGGCCGCCGACTCGTGGCGTGGCTGCTTCACGCCATGATGCAGATCGCATTCCTCGATGGTGCTATAGGATTTGAGCAGGCGCGCCAACAGATCGTCGATCTCCAGGATGTCGCGTTCCTGCTGGGGCAGGTCGTGCCCGGACGTGACCTTGAGTCGCTCACTCAGGCTGTCCAGCCCCTCGCAGACATGGCTGAGGATCTGGCTGGTGCGATCCTGGAACTGTAGATCGACCATGGAGGCGCCGATGCGCGCGCGCAGGCTCTCGCTGAGTGCGCGCAGACTCTGGGCGTCCTCGTTGAGCGACTCGGTCGTCTGTAGCAGACGCTTCATGACGGCCTCGACCTTGTGTTTGGACTCCCCGACCAGCTCGTCGGCACGGCGCATGGAGGCTTTGACCATCGTTTGGGTCTCGGCCAGTGAGCGTGCCAGCTCCTCGACCTTGGCGCTGATGCGCGCGCCTGTGTTGGCCGATGAACCGGCCAGCTTGCGCACCTCGTCGGCCACCACGGCGAAACCGCGCCCCTGCTCACCCGCGCGCGCCGCCTCGATGGCCGCGTTGAGCGCCAGCAGGTTGATCTGTTCGGCCACCGAACGCACGTCCTGGGCCATCTGCCGCATCTGTTCACCAAATCCGGCCAGCCGATCGACCTGGTCGTTCATCGCCGCGTCACGATGCAGAATGGCCTCGAAGTCGGCGATCACCTCGGTCAGCGTCGCCTGACTGTCCTCGAACTGACCGAGGATGGCGCGATCCTCCAGATCGCTGGCGCCCGTGGTCTGGATCACGCGCTCCAGATCCGCGACCAGTTCACTGAACGCGACGACCAGATGGCTGATGCTCTGCTCGGTGAGCTGGCGCGAATGCGCGATATGACGCACAAAGATGGGAAAGAGTTCGATGCCCAGACGCTCGAAGGCGTGTTCGAGCGCGGCCATCTGTTGGCCCTGATGGTCGAGCCTGGATTGAATCTCGGCACGCGCGGCGGCGATCCGGGCGGCGTGCGATCGAGACTGACGGAAGGCGATCAGGAAAGCGAGCGCGAGCACCAGAGGCGCCAGACCCCAGCCTGCTGGAGACCCCGAACCCAGCCACAGCATCGAGGTAGCAGCGAACAGGCCCAGGGCCAGGACTTCCCAGGACGCGCGGATCCAGTGGGTGAGCGACTGCATCGGCTGGTTTGACACCAGTGTCTCCTTGATTTCAGTCACCGAGTATGGTCGAGGCAACTCCCGTCAAGTATGGGCCGGACTCGAACCGTCTCGGTATGACGGCACTGAACGTCCTGAATGGCTGGATCGGTCCGGCAGGCCGAGAGTCTGACTCCCCAAGACGTCGTTCAGACCGATCCTAAGCGATTTCGACCGTCGCTGCACACTTCAATTTCACGTCAATGAGTCGTCCGGTTTCGCGGGGGTGATGGCATTCAGGATCTGCTCCAGGTTCTGCTCGTAGCGTTTTTGCTGCTCGGTATTGGCCTCCAGGAAGCGGCTGTCCTGCTGGACGAGCCCGCGCATGATCTCGCTGGCGGCTTGATCCGGCTGGTTCAGGAAGCCGAGCTCCGGACGCTCGAAGCTGTCGCGCAGCTCGCGCATCATGTGACCGAGACGACGGCCGGCGTTCTGGACCGACTCGGGCTGTTCCAGACGCTGGGTGCCTTCATACACACGGGCCGCGCTGTAACTCTCGGAGCGGCTCATGGTCAGGTTCATGGACGCGAGCTGGGAGGCGTCGAAGCGGACGTCGGGCGCCTGCTCGAAGGCTTTCTGCACGTCACCACCGAAGAAGTCCTTGGCCAGCTTGCCGACGTCCTGGACCAGCGTCTGGATGGCCTTCAGCTCATCTTCGCTCAGGTCGCCCTTCACGCTGAATCCATAGCCGGTCTGCTCGGACTGGCTGATATCCAGGACGGCGGCGCTGTTGCCTTCGCCATCCTGCGAGAAGCCGAAACTTCCCTGAGCCTCGAAATTGCGGCTGAAGCTGATCTCGACCTCGTCGCCGTCACGGGTCTTGAGCTTCAGGCTGAAGTCTTCGGCGTTCTGATAGCGCTCGGCGACCGCCACGCCGGAGGTTGTGTTCGGCGCCCTGGTCGCTTCGGTCTCGGTTCCGGTCTTGGCCTGGGTCGGCGACAGCTTGGCCAGTCCTTCGAGGGTCAGCTTCTCGGTCGCCCCCACCTGCTCGGCGACATTGCCTTCGAGCACCTTGAGATTGGAGAGGATGTCCTTGGCTTCCTTGAATCCCTGCTCGGCTCCCTTGACGGCGCTCTCGTAGAGCGCCTGGATCTCCTCCTCGGACTTGCCGCGTGCACGGGCGTTCTCCAGCCCCATGGCGACGAAGTCCGTGATACGGCCGGCGACCTTTTCCGGGGTGTATTCGTTGGGGTCGAGCGTTTTCAGCCCGGACACATCCATGCCCGGAATCTCGCGGGCAATGGCGCCGAGCGCCTTCTCCTGAAGGCTGGAGAGCGCCCCGGCCGGCTCGCGCAGGGAGGGTGAACCGGCCGGGGCGCCGACCTGAGTATGGGATCTGAGGGTCAGGCTGTTGGAGACGAGTGACGAGAACTGGGCTTGAATGCTCATGGGGGGCGGCTCCTGCGCACGGTGGGCATACACCCCTTAACGGCTGACGAACGGTCGGCTTGAGTCCGCTCAGTCAGCGGTCGCCGAAGCAGCCAGATTCGCCAGCCGCGTATAGCTGGCCACGTCCAGCTCCTCGGCACGGCGCTTCGGGTCGATGCCGGCGGCTTCGATGATGTCCAAATCGACGACTCCGGACAAGCTGTTGCGCAGGGTCTTGCGCCGCTGACCGAAGGCGGCGGCGACGATCCGTCCATGGAGCCGGGGATCGTCGATGGGGTGCGGGAGCGGTCGCAGCGGACGCAGACGCAGAAAGGCCGACTCGACCTTCGGCGCGGGCTTGAAGGCGCCGGGACCGATGCGAAACAGGCTCGCGGCCGCGCAGCGGCTCTGGATCATGACCGAGAGCCGTCCATAGGTCTTGTCGCCCGGCTCAGCGGCGATGCGTTCGACGACCTCCTTTTGCAGCATCAGGTGCATGTCCTGGAGCGCGTCGAGCTGGTCGAGGAAATGAAACAGCAACGGGGTCGAGATGTTGTAGGGCAGATTGCCGACGAGCCGCAGCGTGCCCTCGGAATCCGCGAGCGTGCGCAGATCGAAGTCGAGCGCGTCGGCGTTGTGGATGCGCAATTCGCCCAGACCGCCCAGCCGTTGACGGAGCGGTTCGATCAGATCGCGGTCGAGTTCGATGACGTCGAGCGCACCGGCCCGGGTCAGCAGACCCTGGGTGATGGCGCCCTGCCCTGGCCCGATCTCGACCAGACGCTCGCCCGGTCGTGCGTCGATGGCGGCGTGGATGCGGTCGATCACCAGGGGATCGTGGAGAAAGTTCTGGCCGAAGCGTTTGCGTGCGCGATGTTCCATGGTGTCGGTCAAGGCTGGACGGTCTCGGAAGGGGTATCGAATGTTGTTGGAACCGCGCGCCCGCCGGCGGTCTCCTGGAGCACCAGGGCGTTGCGGATGAGCCGGGCGCGTGTCTCGTCATCCGTGCGGCCCGTCAGGCAACGGCTGGCGATCATGGCGTCGATCGCCTGTTCGGCCAGCCGCCAGTCGGCTTCGGCCTGGCCGGGCGCGAAGCCGCGCCGCTCAGCCAGATAATAGGCGGCGACCGCGATCATCGTGTGACGCTGGCTGTCGGTGGGACGATCCGCACACTCGGACATGCGGTCATCAGACCGGGCGGCGCTGTTCGGGGCGCAGGCGTGGGGTGAAATAGACATCGGCCTCGTCGAGGTCGACCGGACGGCCTTCGGCGTCGACGAGCGGCTGCTCGTAGTCTTTCCAGCCGCGCAGTCCGGTCTTGAGTGAAACGACGCTGGTGTAACCCAGGACGTTCATCGAGTGAGCCGCCAGCACACTGCGATAGCCCGAGCGGCAGACGACCACGATCTCGCGCTCGCGCGCCTGGACCAGTTCGGGCACGGTTTCCTCATAATCCCATTCACACGCCGACTCCAAAATGCCGCGCGGGACATTGATCGAACCCTCGATGTGCATGGCCGCAAACTCATCGGGTTCGCGCACGTCGACGACCAGCAGGTCCGGGTTGGCCTGGAGACGTTCCTCCAGATCCCAGGGCATGAGTTCGTGCACTTCGGTCAGGCAATGTTTGATGAGTTCCAGGAAGTTCTTCACGGTCTGTCGCGCTCCGCTATGGCGTTGGAGACACCGAGCGCTCGTGCCGGGGTGCTCGGTGTCGAGTGAGCGCGGAGCATAGCCCGAGCGGCCGAGTGCGACATTCGAAATCCTCAACCCTGGGCCGACTCGGACGGATTCAGTTCGAGATGCTGAGTTCGACGCGCGGACTGTCGATGATCTTCTGCATTCCCAGACCCTTGACGACATTGATGAGGATGGGACCGCCGATATTGGCGTTCAGCCCCGGCATGCCGCTGCTTGCGGTCTCGTCTTTCCAGAGCATGAGCAGCACCAGAACCTGCTCGGGATCCTCGGCCTGGAGCAGGGACTGTTCCGTATCATCGAGTTCGAGCACATAATTGAGCGCATAGAGTCTCGGATCGACCAGCGTGAACTCGATCTCCGCGTCGTCCTCGGCGCGCAGTCGGTAGACGCGCCCGGAATCCGTGTCCGAATACGTCAGACGGTAGCGCTGAAGATGCTCGAATCCTGGAATGCCGGCGGGAAAGGCGATGGTGGCGGGGACATCCGGCTCGGAGGCCATGGTGGTCTGCTGGTTCATGGTCCTATGTTCCTCGTTTCATGCGCGCTGTTTGAAAGAGATGGAATTTCGCTGGAGACATTACCGAACGCCGGGACTGGCCGCGTTCTCGTTAAAGGATACACGAGCCTGACGCAGCCGGAGATTCCGGCGCCGATCCTAACCCAGATTCACGGCCCTTGCGATCATGCGATACCGGATACGGACGGCCCTGGCCGTCAGTCTGCTCGTTTACTTCACCCCAGCCCAGCTCCAGGCGCAGGAGGACACGCCGATCCTGCCCGCGACCGATGCCTGTCTGAAGGGCGAAACCGAAACCACACCCTCGGCCGAATTCAGTCTGCTGGAGAACGGGGCCGTGGTCCGGCACCAGCGCACGACGCTCGAATGGCAGCGCTGCGCACTCGGTCAGCGCTGGGACGCCGAATCCAACGGCTGTGTCGGGCGTCCCGCCAGCCATCCCTGGACCAAGGCCATGCAGTTGGCGGGCAAGGCCGGGGGCGACTGGAGACTGCCGACCGGCGAGGAACTCCTGACCATTGTCGAAAAATGTCACGACAGCCCCGCGATCAATCCGCAGGTGTTTCCGAACACCCCTTCGGGGCTGTACTGGTCGTCCTCGGTCGACACGGGCGGACTGGAGCGCGCCTGGTCGGTGAGTTTTTTCAGCGGCCAATACTTCCGGGCCGGCAAGTCGCAGAACGGGCGCGTGCGCCTGGTGCGCGGCACCCTGGGGCCACCGGGCGGCGCCGCGCCCTAGACCTCCGTCACCAGGGCCGGTATTCCAGACCTGGAATGGACTCGCGCTCGAAGACATCCGGCAGCGTCAGGATGCATTCTTTGAGCGCATCGAGTTCCATATAGCGTCCATAGGACGCCTTGGCGGCATCGACCGGCAGTTCCACCCAATAGCGGTGCTGGGACGGCTCATAGAGAATCTGCAGGATGGTCTCCTGCGTATCGATGAGACCGAGATAGTCGTCTTCGGTCTGAAGGCGCGGCAGGAGCTGCTCGCAGATGGCCTTGGCGCTCATCTCCACGGCACTGGCCGAGGAGATGGCTTCACCGGACCGATCGAAGAGATAGAAGACGCGATAGTGCATAGTGGGCGGGCTCGCTATCCAAGGGAGGCCATGAATGCAATGAGACCCATCCGGAGTCCGACTCGCGCATGCTATGATGACGCGCAGCGCCACTGGAATCCGGGACGGATCCGTTCAAAACGATTGATTATACCCCCGATTCCCTGTCCGAACAGCGCTTTGGCGCTATCGCTCACTCCATCGTCCGGCTGGCGCGACATCCGATTGCTCGTTGACTCCAAGATCCGACGCCTTTCCTAGAGTGCCTGGAGCCATGTCCCGTCCGCCGCCGACAACCGCCGAGTCCGCCGCGAAGGAATTTCGTGCGAGCGTCTTCAAGCCGGCCGAAGGCATCTTTCTGTTTCATCCGCGTGCACTCGAGCGCCTGGTCGCCGAGCATCTCGAACCCTTTGGCTGCACGGGTTCCATTCCCAGCCTCGGCTATCACGTCATGTCGCGCGAGGATTTCCTGAGCGCGCTGGAATACGAGAATCCCGAGGCCCTGGTGGTCATTGAGGGACTCACTCTGCCTGAGTACGTGATCCTGCTGCCGATCCCGCTGGAGCTGCACCTGGAGCACGAGGATTTCATCGGCCTGCTGCGCGAGTATTGGGCACGTCGCTTCGAGGGCGAGATCGCGCGCGCCTGGCAGATGGCGCGTGATCGCGATCGCGACAGCATACGCTTCGGCGCGGCGCAATTGCGGGCGCTGATCGGCGAGATCGCCCTGGACGAGGTACGCGACGTCCTCACGCGCGATGGTGTGCTGCCAGCGGGGCTGGATGACACCTGGGTCTGCCGGGCCTTCGTCGCGCTGGTCATGCGGCTGCGTTATTTCAGTCCGGGTGCGCGCGGTCATTTCTTTCCGGCCATCCACGACTGGCGCGCGCTCGATGCCTGGATCCGCGACAGCGGTCTGGATCTGCCGCCGCCGAGCCTGGATGGACCGCTCCCGGCACTGCTCGAAGCCTCCTGTCCGGACCCACGCTGCGGACATCCGACCCGACTGCCGTTGCTGCCGTCCGGATTTCCCTATGGCAAATCGGACGCGGATCTGGAGATCCACCGCTCGACGCGGGCGCGTTCGGCCAAGCCGGATTCACCCGCGCTCGAGCCTGAGCCGGCCGTGGATGGGGGGGCGCTGCTCCAGCCTGGATTCCAGCCCCAGGGAACGTTCATGGACCGGTGCGTGGCGGCATTCCATCCGGCGCCGCGACCCGGCCGACACGATTGGCTGGCGCGCCTTCAGGATCTGGCGCTGACACTGATCGCGATCGTCCTGGACCCACTGCTTGCGCTGTCGAACCGATTCCGGCCCCGTGATGCGTCGGGTCCGGCACGCGGTCTGCGCCTAGCGCTCTCTCTGCCGCTGTTCACCCTGGCCATCCGGCGCGCCCGGCACGCCGATCGAGCCGAGCACTACGCCGCCGCCATCGCGCATCTGGCCGTGGCGCGGCGGCGTTTCCTGTCCATGGGGGTCGTCGGCGCGGCCGAAGCGAGCCGGGTGCTGTGGCTCATCGACCAGCGCCGTCGCGGCGCCGAGGAATCGCTGACCAACCGGCTGGCGTTGCAGTGGAAGCTCAATCCCGGCATGAGTCGCGATCTGAAGGCGCTGATCCAGCGGCTCGGTGACGCGATCCTTGATCGCGAGCCGGTCGCGCTCGATCTGTTCCGGGATTTGGAGCGCGTGCTGATCGAGAGTCGCGCCACCTACTATCAGCTCAACCTCATCGCTTGGCTGCGCGCGCGCGGGCGTGTTCCGGCACGCCAGATCCTGCCCTTTCAGGCCGATCTCAAGGCGCTGCGCCTGCTAGACACCGTCCAGAATCGACTGGAACGGCTCGGTTGGCCCACCGATGAGGCGGAGCGCTTCAACCGCCCGTTGAGCGCACTCTCCGGGCGCATCACCGAGCACCTGGAACACCAGCTCAAGCCGCACCTCAAGTGCGCCCTGGAAGAGGCCGGGTTCACCCCTCGCACCCACCGCGAGGAAGTCGCCTTCAACAAGCTGCTGCGTGAGCTGCTGGACGTCATCGAGCACCGGCGTCATCTCAAGTTCACCGACGTGCGCGACATCGTGGCGCGCAATCTGCTGCGTCTGCCCGATCTCACGCTCGACGAATGGCGCTCCGGCGACCGGCTGGCGCAGTTCGATCGCTGTGCCGAACGCGCCCTGCCCGGTCTCTATCGCCCCGGCGAGATCTATATCAAGGGACTGCAACGACTCGGTGCACCACTCTTCGGCACCCCCCAGGGCCGGCTGGCGCTACGCCATCTGATCCTGCCGGTCGGACTGGCCTTTCTCGGTCTCAAAACGCTCGATGTCCTCATCGGCATCCTGCCGACCCTGGAGGCGACCTTCAATCTGACCAGCCTCTGGCTGATCCTGGGACTCGGACTCCTGATCAATGCACTGGCCTACACCCGGGCCGGACGCATCGGCGTGCGGGTCTGTTGGCGCGTGGTCTGGTGGACGCTGCGACTGCTGCTGTTCGATGGTCTCAGACGGTTTCTGCGCTGGCCCCCGGTCAAGCGCATCCTGGAGACCGAACTGGTGCGGGGACTGGACCGCAATCTGCTCCGCCCCTTCCTGAGCGGAACGCTCCTGATGCTGCCGGTCATCGGGCTGGCCAGTCTCATCGAGGGCGGCCTGATCGACCTGAACCTCTCACTGGCTGCGCTGACGCTGATGCTGGGCGTGCTCATCCGCAATACACCCGGCGGACGGCGTCTGTTCGACGACCTCGTCAGTGCCGGCGGTCAGTTTCTGCGCCGAATCAACCAGACCCTGGTGATCGGGCTGATCCAGGAGCTGATGCTGTTCTTCAAGGAGGTCACGCGGCGCTTCCAGCAGGGGCTGCACCGGATCGAGGAGCGTCTGAGCCATCATCTCGGGGAGTCCTGGATGGCGCTGGCGCTCAAGGCGCTGCTGGTACCGGTGTGGCGCGTGCTGGAATGGCTGATCCAGTTCTATGTCACGGTCCTGGTGGAACCGCAGATCAATCCGATCAAGCATTTTCCGCTCGTCACCATCGCTCACAAGCTGATGCTGCCCTTCCTGCCGCTGATCACCTCGATCATGGTCGAGATGCTGGCTCCGGTCCTGCCGAAATGGATCGCCATTCCCTTCGTCACACTCACCGTGCTGCTGCTGCCGGGGCTGGCGGGGTTTCTGGTCTGGGAGCTGAAGGAGAACTGGAAGATCTATGCCGCCAATCATTCGCGCACGACCAACGGGGTGGACGTCAAGCCGGGGCTCTATGCGGTGCGGCGCGAGCATCTGGCGCTGGCGCCGATCGAGCCGGCCATCATCGGCGGGCATGGCGAGACGCTGCGCGGCTTTCTGCGGCGCGGCTTCCATAGCGGGACATTGCCCAAGTCCTTCGATCGTCTGCGGCGTGTGATGCGCCGGCAGATTCACAACGCGATCGAAGCGCCGCAGCGGCTGCGTGAGACTCAGCGTCACCTGACCGAGATCGAGCGCACCCTCGGGGTCTTCTGTGATCGCGAACTGGCCTATGCGCTGCGTCGCCGTTGCCAGGATCCGAACTGCGTTCTGATGAGCGTCTGGACACGGCGTCCGCGTCTGGCGACCACCTCGTTCGAGCTGACCCTGGATCTGCGGCTGAAACCGCCGCATGAGCGGGCGCGGATCGAGTTGCGGCTGTGTCTCTGTCTGCGCGAGCCGGATCTGCGCCTGAGCGTCGTCATGCTGGGTGATCGCGAGGCTTTGGGCGTGACCTGCCGCGAGCGGATCCGCGAGGACATTCGCGTGTTCGGCGCGCGGGCGGGCGCAACGGAGATCGGCATCGACCTGGGCTGATCAGGGTTGACGCCATAGCGCCAGCCGATATGCGGCATGCAAGGCCGCAAACATAAAAAAACCGGCTGATCAGCCGGTTTTTTTATGGACTTGATTGGTGGGCGCAGGTGGGATCGAACCACCGACCCCTGCCGTGTGAAGGCAGTGCTCTCCCGCTGAGCTATGCGCCCTGAACAGACGGCGAATGATAGCGATATTGGCGGAGCCTGACAAGCCCCGCCGCACTCGATCACATCACCCGATCAGCCGACCCAGACGCGCGCATTGCGGAACAGCCGCATCCAGGGACCATCCTGACCCCAGTCGTCCGGATACCAGGAGTTCTGGACGGCCCGGAAGACGCGCTCGGGATGCGGCATCAGGATGGTGACGCGCCCGTCGGTGGTGGTCAGTCCGGCGATGCCGTTGGGCGAGCCGTTGGGGTTGGCCGGATAGCGTTCGGCGATCTGTCCGTCGTTTTCGACATAGCGCGCCACGACCCAGGGTTCGGCCGCCGCCAGATGGGCCGCATCGCGGAACTCCGCCCTCCCCTCGCCATGGGCCACGGCGATCGGCATCCGCGATCCGGCCATGCCGGTCAGCAGCGCCGAGGGAGCCGCTTCGACCTGGAGCATGAGCGTGCGCGCCTCGAACTGCTCTGAGCGGTTGCGCACGAAGTGCGGCCAGTGGTCCGCACCCGGAATCAGCTCGCGCAGGTTGGAGAGCATCTGGCAGCCGTTGCAGACACCGAGCGCAAAGGTGTCGGCACGCTCGAAGAACGTCTGGAACTGATCGCGCGCGCGGGCGTTGAACAGGATGGTCTTGGCCCAGCCCTCGCCCGCCCCCAGCACGTCGCCGTAGGAGAAGCCGCCACAGGCCACCAAGCCCCGGAACTCGGCCAGATCCACGCGCCCGGCGATGACATCGGACAGATGCACGTCGACACAGGAGAACCCGGCGGCATGGAAGGCGGCAGCCATCTCGATCTGACCATTGACGCCCTGATCGCGCAGGATGGCGATCGGCGGGCGCGCGCCGCGTTCGATGTAGGGCGCGGCGATGTCGTCGTCGGGATCGAAGGTCAGGACCGCGTTCAGGCCCGGATCGGGTGCGCCGATCCGCGCGAAGGCTTCAGCCGCGCACTCGGGATCGTCGCGCCGCGCCTGCATCCGGTGGCTGGTTTCGGACCAGAGTCGTTGCAGATCGGCTCGGTCGGCCGTGAACAGGGTGCAGCAGCGATGACAGATACGGATCTGGTCACTGTCGTCGAGCAGACCGATCACCGGACTGAACTCGGCCAGCCCGTGGTACTCCAGGATCTGGAGTACGTCGTCGGTGTCGGTATGACGCACCTGGATGACTGCACCCAGTTCCTCGTTGAACAAGGCCGCGAGCGCGTCAGAGCCGATGGCGGCCAGATCGATGTCCAGCCCGCAATGTCCGGCAAAGGCCATCTCGCACAGGGTGGCCAGCAATCCGCCGTCCGAGCGGTCGTGATAGGCCAGGAGCAGCCCTTCGGCACGCAGTTCCTGGAGCGCGGCGCAGAAGCGCTTGAGCAATTCAGGGTCGTCGAGATCCGGCGTCTCGGTGCCGATCCGGTTGTAGACCTGCGCCAACGCCGAGCCGCCGAGCCGGTTGCGTCCACGGCCGAGGTCGATCAGGATCAGGTCGGTATCGCCCTGATCGGTACGCAGTTGCGGCGTCAGGGTCTCGCGCACGTCCTCGACCGGCGCGAAGGCCGAAACGATCAGCGACAACGGTGCGGTCATCTCGCGCCGCTCGCCTTCGGGCGTGTTCCACACCGTCTTCATGCTCATGGAATCCTTGCCGACCGGGATGGCGATCCCGAGTTCGGCGCAGAGCTCCAGACCGACCGCGCGCACCGTGTCGTAGAGCCGCGCGTCCTCGCCCGGATGCCCGGCCGCCGCCATCCAGTTGGCCGAAAGCTTGATGTCGCCCAGCTGCTCGATGTCAGCGGCGAGGATGTTGGTGATGGCCTCGCCGACCGCCATCCGGCCCGAGGCCGGTGCATTCAACAGCGCCAGCGGGGTGCGCTCGCCGATGGCCATGGCCTCGCCGGTGTAGCCGCTGTAATCGCTCAGGGTCACGGCACAGTCGGCGACCGGCACCTGCCAGGGGCCGACCATCTGCTCGCGCGCCACCAGTCCGGTGATGCTGCGGTCGCCGATGGTGATGAGGAAGCTCTTGTCGGCGACCGTCGGCAATCGCAGCACACGGGCGATGGCCTCGCTCAGCTCGATGCCGCTGGTGTCGAACGGCGCGCCGGGTGACGGCAGACGCTCGACCTCACGGCGCATGCGTGGCGGCTTGCCCAAGAGCAGCGAAAGCGGCATGTCGATCGGGCGCTCACCGCGCGCGGCGTCTTCGAGCGCCAAATGCTCGATCTCGGTCGCCTCGCCGACCACGGCATAGGGGCAACGCTCGCGCTCGCAGATGGCCTTGAACTCGTCCAGCTGCTCGGCGGCGATCGCCATCACATAGCGTTCCTGCGACTCGTTGCACCAGAGTTCCATCGGCGACAGTGACGGATCGTCGCTCGGGATCGCGGCCAGATCGAAGCGTCCGCCGCGTCCGCCGTCATGCACCAGTTCGGGCAGCGCGTTGGACAGTCCGCCCGCGCCGACATCGTGGATGAACAGGACCGGATTGTCCTCGCCGCGCGCCCAGCAACGGTCGATGACCTCCTGACAGCGGCGCTGCATCTCGGGGTTGGCGCGCTGCACCGAGGCGAAATCCAGATCTTCCGCCGAAGCCCCCGAAGCCATGCTGGAGGCCGCACCGCCACCGAGACCGATCAGCATCGCCGGCCCGCCGAGCACGACCAGCGGCGTGCCCGCCGGGAAGGGACGCTTCTCGACATGCTCGTCGCGGATGTTGCCCATCCCGCCTGCAAGCATGATCGGTTTGTGATAACCGCGCAGTTCGGTGCGGCCGTCCGGGCCGGGGATCGCCTGCTCGTAGGTGCGGAAATAGCCGGTCAGATTGGGCCGTCCGAACTCGTTGTTGAAGGCCGCCGCGCCGATCGGCCCCTCGATCATGATGTCGAGCGCCGAGACGATGCGTCCCGGCTTGCCGTGATCGACCTCCCAGGGCTGCTCGAAGCCGGGGATGCGCAGATTCGACACCGAGAAGCCGCACAGACCGGCCTTGGGCTTGGCGCCCTGCCCGGTCGCGCCCTCGTCGCGGATCTCGCCGCCCGAGCCGGTGGCCGCGCCCGGATCGGGAGCGATGGCGGTCGGGTGGTTGTGGGTCTCGACCTTCATCAACAGATGAATGGGTTCCTCGGACTCGCAGTAGACGCGCGTCTGCGGACAGGGGATGAAACGCCGTCCTTCCCAGCCTTCGAGCACGGCGGCGTTGTCCTTGTAGGCCGAGAGCACACCCTCGGGTGAAGTCTGGGTGGTATGGCGGATCATGGCGAACAGCGAATGGGTCTGCGGCTCGCCGTCGATCACCCAGTCGGCGTTGAAGATCTTGTGCCGGCAGTGCTCGGAGTTGGCCTGGGCGAACATCATCAGCTCGACATCGGTCGGATTGCGGCCGAGTGCGCTGAAGTTCTGGGTCAGATAGTCGATCTCGTCGTCGGAGAGCGCCAGCCCCAGTTCGAGGTTGGCCGCTTCCAGCGCCGGCCGTCCGGCACCGATGACATCGACCCGCTGCATCGGGCGCGGCTCGGCGGACTCGAAGAGCTGACCGGCCGAGTCCAGATCGAAGCGGACCACCTGGGTCATGCGGTCGTGCAGCACGGCGGCCGCCGCGCCCAGCACATGGCCGTCGATCTCGGCCGATTCGCTGGTCAGATAGTAGGCGATGCCGCGCTCCAGACGGCGGATCGTCTTCAGGCCGCAGTTGTGCGCGATGTCGGTCGCCTTCGACGACCAGGGCGAGATGGTTCCCGGTCGCGGCACCACCAGCACCAGGCGCCCCTCGGGTTCATGCGCCGGCAGACTCGGCCCATAGCGCAGCAGACGCTCCAGGATGGCGCGCTCCTCGGCGCTGAGTTCAGCCGTCACCTGGGCGAAATGCACATACTCGGCATAGGGCTGGATCGGGAACCCGGTCAGCTCGCACAGCCGGTCGGCCAGTTTCTGGAGACGGAGTTCGGAGAAGGCGGGCGCGCCACGGAGGACAAGCATCGGCGTTGCTCTTTAGGGACTTAGGTGATTGTCGACAGAAAAAGACGGCTAGGCGCGTCGTTGACGCAGGGCCTCGTAGAGACAGACGCCGGCCGCGACCGAGACGTTCAGGCTCTCCACCTGGCCACACATCGGCAGACGCACCAGACGATCGCAGCGTTCGCGGGTCAGGCGGCGCAGTCCGCTGCCCTCGGCGCCCATCACCAGCCCCAGCGGGCCGGTCAGGTCGGCGGCATAGAGTTCGTCGCTCGCCTCGCCGGCGGCGCCGATCAGCCAGATGCCGCGCTCCTTGAGCGCATCCATGACCCGCGCCAGATTCGTCACCTGCACATAGGGCAGCGTCTCGGCGGCGCCGCTGGCGACCTTGCACACCACGGGCGTCAGCCCGACGGCGTTGTCCTTGGGCGCGATGACGGCCTGGACGCCGACGGCCTCGGCGGTACGCAGACAGGCGCCGAGGTTGTGCGGATCCTGGACTTCATCCAAGAGTAGCAGGAATGGCGGCACATCGAGTCGATCGAGCAGCGCCGCCAGGTCGGATTCGGTGCGCGAGGACGGCACCCGAACCCAGGCGAGCGCCCCCTGATGGTTGACGCCGGCCGCCGCGCGTTCCAGCTCCGCACGCTCGACCTGACGCAGCCGGATACCGGCCTCGCGCGCCAGATCGGCCAGTTCCTGCAGGCGCCGGTCACGACGCGCCCGCTCCAGCCAGACTTCGTCCACGCCCTCGGCGCCGAACTTCAGTGCCGCACGGACGCTGTGGATACCCCCGACGGGCGCGCGCTCAGTCATCGCGCTTCACAGTGTTGGACGAACGCTTGCGCTTGGAGCGCGAACGCGATTTCTTGGGCGCAGGCTTGCCGGCATCGGTCAGGCCGCTTGAGTCGCTCTTGGCGGCGGCTTCCGAAGTCGGACGATCACCCGACGGCCCGCCCTGTCGCTTGCCACGCTTGGGCTTCGCATCAGCCGGCACCGGCTCGCCGCCCGGCTTCGGCCCGCGACGTCCGGTCTTGGCCATCGGTTCGGCGAGCACGAAATCGATCTTGCGGTCATCCAGGTTGACGGAGGCCACCTGCACCCGCAGCCGATCACCGAGACGATAGACCATGCCGGTGCGCTCGCCGTGCAGACGGTGCCCGATGGGGTCGAAGTGATAGAAGTCGTTGTCGAGTGCCGTGATATGCACCAGACCATCGACGTGGACCTCGTCGAGTTCGACGAAGATGCCGAACGAATTGACGCTGGTGATGGTGCCGTCGAACTTCTCGCCCAGCTTGTCCTGCATGAACTCGCACTTGAGCCAGTCCTCGGCGTCGCGCGTGGCTTCGTCCGCACGCCGTTCGGTGCCCGAGCACCACTCGGCGGCCTGTTGCAGCTCGGTCTTGGTGTAATCGAGATCCGAGGCCGTACCGCCGGCGATCAGGTGCTTGATGAGCCGGTGCACGACCAGATCCGGATAGCGCCGGATCGGCGAGGTGAAATGCGTATAGGCGTCGAAGGCCAGTCCAAAGTGCCCGGCATTGTCGGTGCTGTACATGGCCTGCTGCATCGAGCGCAGCAGCACGGTCTGGATCAGACGCCGGTCGGGACGCTCCTTGATCTGCTCCAGCAACGCGGCATAGTCCGCCGCTGTCGGCTTCTCGCCGCCCGGCAGTTTCAGCGCCAGTTGCGCCAGGAACTCGCGCAGATCGTTGAGCTTTTCCTGACTCGGCAGGTCGTGGATGCGATAGATGCCCGGCAGTCGCTTGCGCTGGAACTGGCGTGCCGCCGCGACGTTGGCGGCCAGCATGCACTCCTCGATCAGCTTGTGGGCGTCGTTGCGCACCAGCGGTACCACGGATTCGATCCGCCCCTGCTCGTTGAACAGGAATTTGGTTTCAGTGGTGTCGAAGTCGATCGCTCCGCGCTCGGCGCGTGCGGCCTGGAGCGCCTGATAGAGCTGATAGAGCTCGTGCAGATGCGGCAGGATCTCGGCGAAGCGTTCGCACAGCTCGCCATCGCCATCGACCACCATGGCCGCGACCTGATCATAGGTCAGCCGCGCCTGCGAGCGCATCACCGCCTCGAAGAAGCGGGTGCGTGTGACCTGACCCTCACGATTCACATACAGCTCGGCCGTCATGCACAGCCGGTCGACATGCGGATTGAGCGAACAGAGTCCGTTGGACAGCACCTCGGGCAGCATCGGGACGACGCGATCGGGGAAATAGACCGAGTTGCCGCGTGAAAACGCCTCGCGGTCGAGCGCGGTGCCGGGGCGCACATAGCTGGAGACATCGGCGATACAGACCAGCAGCTTCCAGCCCTTGGGCTTGCGCTCGCAGTAGACGGCATCGTCGAAGTCGCGCGCATCGGCCCCGTCGATCGTCACCAGCGGCAACTGACGCAGATCGACACGCCCTGTCTTGGCTGCTTCCGGTACGTCCTCGCTCAAGCCGGCGACCTCGGCCATGACCTCATCCGGCCACTCGACCGGCAGGTTGTGGGCGCGGATGGCGATGTCGGTCTCCATGCCGGGGGCCAGATGATCGCCGAGCACCTCGCGAATCCGTCCGATCGGCTGGGTGCGCTGGGTCGGCTGATCCGTGATGTCGGCCATCACGATCTGCCCCTGCTCGGCGCCTTCGAGCCGGTCGCTGGGGATGATGATGTCGTGGGTGAGCCGCTTGTGGTCCGGCACCACAAAGCCGACGCCACTCTCCTTATATAGACGTCCCACCACGCTGTGGGTGTTGCGCTCCAGGATCTCGACGACCGCGCCTTCGAGCCGCCCGCGCCGGTCGCGCCCGGCGACCCGCACCACCACCCGATCACCGTGGAAGAGCGCGCGCATCTCCTTGGGATAGAGATAGAGATCGTCCCCGCCCTCATCGGGCCGCACGAAGCCGAAACCGTCGGGATGCCCGATGACGCGCCCGGCGATCAGGTCGCGACTGTTGACCGGGCAGAAGGCCTGGTTACGATTGCGCACCAGTTGGCCATCGCGGACCATGGCCCCGAGACGGCGTTCGAGCGCGATCAGGTCCTGTTCGTCAGAGAGCGCGAGTGCGGCGGCGATCTCGTCGAACGCGAGCGGCGCGCCATGATTGGCCAGGGTTTCGAGGATGAACTCCCGGCTCGGGATGGGGTTAGCGTACTTCCTCGCCTCGCGTTGGCGATGGGGGTCCGCGCTCTTGGCAGGTGTGGCTGATCGGCGTTTGGTCACTATAGAGGAATCGTTGCGAAGAAAGTTGTTAGTTTACCCTTGACAGGGCCGTCCTGTCTCACTAATATGCGCGTCTCCACTGGGGGCGCGGCAAAAAAGCCAACGCAAACAGTGACTGCCGAGGTGGCGGAATTGGTAGACGCGCATGGTTCAGGTCCATGTGGGCGAAAGCTCGTGGAGGTTCGAGTCCTCTCCTCGGCACCAAAAATTCCGCAATCACCCATGAGGGTGATATCGAAAAGGCGCTGCATCTCAGGATGCGGCGCCTTTTTTTATGTGTCCGTTTTCGTTCAAGATCCTCGATTGGAGCCAGCCTATGTCGATGCCGCTTTCCACGCTCACCGCGATCTCACCGGTGGATGGCCGCTATGGAGCCCGCGCCGCGGACCTGCGCGCCATCTTCAGCGAATACGGACTCATCCATCACCGCGTCCTGGTCGAGGTGCGCTGGCTCCAGACGCTCGCCGCCCATCCGGGCATCCCAGAAGTACCGCCCTTCTCCGAATCGGCCAACCAGTTGCTCGACCGGATCGCCACCGAATTCAGCCTCACGGATGCCGAGCGGGTCAAGGAGATCGAGCGTACCACCAATCACGACGTCAAGGCGGTCGAATATTTCCTCAAGGAGCGCATCGCCGAGAATGCCGAACTGACGGCCGTCAGCGAGTTCATCCATTTCGCCTGCACCTCCGAGGACATCAACAACCTCTCGCACGGTCTCATGGTCCAGGCCGGACGCGAGCGGGTGCTGCTGCCGCAGATGGACGCCCTGATCGAATCGCTTCGCGCCCTCGCCCACCAATACGCCGATCAGCCGATGCTCTCGCGCACCCACGGCCAGCCGGCGACCCCGACCACGCTCGGCAAGGAGCTGGCCAACGTGGTGCACCGTCTGCGCGCCCAGCGCGCGCGGGTGGCCGAGGTCGCGCTGTTGGGCAAGATCAACGGCGCGGTCGGCAACTACAACGCCCATCAAGTCGCCTATCCCGAGGTCGACTGGCCGGCGCTGGCCCAAGATTTCGTCACCTCGCTGGGCTTGACCTGGAACCCCTACACCACCCAGATCGAGCCGCACGACTATCTGGCCGAGCTGTTCGACGCACTCGCCCGCTTCGACACCATCCTGATCGACTTCTGTCGCGACGTCTGGGGCTACATCTCGCTCGGCTATTTCAAGCAGCGCACCATCGCCGGCGAAGTCGGCTCCTCGACCATGCCGCACAAGGTCAACCCGATCGACTTCGAGAACGGCGAAGGCAATCTCGGCATCGCCAATGCCGTCCTGGAGCATCTGGCCGGCAAGCTGCCGATCTCGCGCTGGCAGCGCGATCTGACCGACTCGACCGTACTGCGCAACCTGGGCGTGGGTCTGGCCCATCTGAGCATCGCACTCCAGTCGATCCAGAAGGGTCTGAGCAAGCTGGAAGCCGACCCCGCGCGTCTGGCCGCCGATCTCGACGCCAACTGGGAAGTGCTGGCCGAGCCGATCCAGACTGTCATGCGTCGTCACGGCGTCGAGCAACCCTACGAAAAGCTCAAGGAACTGACGCGCGGACGGCGCATCGGTGCCGAAGCCCTGACCGCCTTCGTCGACACCCTGGAGATCCCGGATTCGGCCAAAGCCGAACTCAAGGCGCTGACACCCGCACGCTATATCGGTGAAGCCGCCGCGCTGGCACGCGCCATCTAAGCTCGACATCTCAGCTCGCGAGGACGTCAAGGCTTGAGGTGCCGGCGTCGGGGGGTGTCGACCGCATGGAGGCGGTCGTCAAGCCTACAGGGATGCATTCACGGCGCCCCCCCGATGCCGGCACCCCAAGCCGCCCGCCCCGGCAGGAACCCAGCCAAAGCTCAGAAAACCTTACTTTGGCTCTCTGTTTCAATCCGACAGCATCGCCTATCCTTGACGACCATGACCTCGAACCAACACGCCCTCTCCATCGAACTGGCCAACCCGCGCGGCTTCTGCGCCGGCGTCGACCGCGCCATCGCCATCGTCGAGCGCGTACTCGAACGCTATGGCGCCCCCATCTACGTCCGCCACGAAGTCGTCCACAACCGCTTCGTCGTCGACGGACTGCGCGAGCGCGGCGCCATCTTCATCGAGGAACTCGACGACGTGCCGGACAACGCCACCCTGGTCTTCAGCGCCCACGGCGTGCCCCAGAGCGTGCGTCAGGCCGCCGAAGCACGCGGTCTGCGGGTGTTCGACGCCACCTGCCCGCTCGTCACCAAGGTCCATCTGGAAGTCGCGCGCTACTGCAAGAACGGTGTGAGCGTGGTGCTCATCGGACATCGCGGCCATCCCGAGGTCGAGGGCACGCTCGGTCAGTTCGTCGAGGCCGCCGACGGCGCCGCCATGCATCTGGTCGAGAAGGCCGCCGATGTCGAATCACTGGTCGTCGCCGATCCCGAACGGCTGGCCTACGTCACCCAGACCACGCTGTCGATGGACGACAGCCGCGAGATCATCGCCGCACTCCAGGCCCGCTTCCCGGCGATCCAGGGTCCGAAAAAGAGCGACATCTGCTATGCCACCCAGAACCGCCAGGATGCCATCCGCGATCTGGCCCAGCGCTGCGACCTGATGCTGGTGGTCGGTTCGCCGAACAGCTCCAACTCCAACCGGCTGCGCGAGCTGGCCGAGAAACAGGGCTGCGCCGCCTATCTGATCGACGGCCCCGAAGACATCCAGCGCGACTGGCTGAATGGCCGCGCGCGCATTGGCGTCACGGCCGGCGCTTCCGCCCCCGAGATCCTGGTCGAGCGTGTGATCGGCCAACTCAAGGACTGGGGTGCGGCTGAGGTCATCGAACAGGATGGCATCCGCGAGCAGGTCGTCTTCGCCCTGCCGCGCGAGCTGGTGCAAGACTCATAACGAACCCAAGCGATGGGGGAAACCTGATGCGGGATGTTCTGGTCATCGGCGGCGGCATCATCGGCCTGCTGACCGCGCGCGAGCTTCGCCTGTCAGGCGCCGAGGTGACGCTGATCGAGATGGGCGAAACCGGACGCGAGTCCTCCTGGGCCGGCGGCGGCATCGTCTCGCCCCTCTATCCCTGGCGCGTGCCTGAGCCGATCACGGCGCTGTCGCGCTGGAGTCAGGGCCTCTATCCCACGTTGACCAATCAGCTCCTCGACGAGACCGGGATCGATCCCGAGTTCACGATCAACGGCCTGCTGGTCCTGGACGATGAAGATCTCGATCTGGCGCTCGATTGGGGCGCGCGTCACGGCCAGCCGATCGAGATCCTCCAGGAACCCGGCCCGCACGCGCTCGAACCCGAATTGGGGCCGCGTCCGGCGCGTGCGCTGCACCTGCCCGGCATCGCCCAGCTACGTCCGCCCCGGCTGTCGAAAGCGGTGCGGCGCGCACTCGAAAAGCGCATCGACCTGCGCGAACGCGAGGAGGTGTGTGAACTGCTGGTCGAGCAGGGTCGGGTGCGCGGCGTGCGCACACCCAAGGGTCAGGTCGAGGCCAAGCGCATCGTCATCTGCGCCGGCGCCTGGACGGCCAAGCTGCTCGAACAACTGGGTACCCCGCCGGACATCCAGCCGGTACGGGGTCAGATGCTGCTGTTCCACGCCAAGCCGGGGCAGATCAATCACATCACACTGCACGCCGGTCGCTATGCCATTCCGCGCCGCGACGGGCGCGTGCTCTTCGGCAGCACGCTCGAACACGCCGGATTCGTCAAACGCACCACGGCCGAGGACAAGGAAGCCCTCTACCACGACGCCATCGACCTCTTCCCCGTGCTCAGACGCACGCCGATTGAGGACCACTGGTCGGGACTGCGTCCCGGCTCGCCGAGCGGAATCCCCTACATCGGCGCCTATCCGGGGATCGAAGGACTGTATTTCAACGCCGGACACTTCCGTAACGGTCTGGTCATGGGGCCGGCCTCGGCACGGCTCATGGTCGATCTCATGCTCGATCGTGAGCCGATCCTCGACCCGGCGCCCTATGCGTTGAACGCCGCGCGTTCTATACCGGACAGGCCGGATGTCGAAGCGCCTGCCCGACCGTCGTGAACGATCCAACGATCAGTAGCGCATCGCCGGGCGCGGATTCGGCTAAAGCAGCCCCGATCGCCTCGGCGACACACCCAAAGGCGCCGCGCCGGTTCGCACCGATCAGCCCATCCAGACGTGCGCTCAATTGCTCGACCGGCAGAGCGCGTGCGTCCTCACTCTGAGCCAGATACCAGTCGTTCACGTATTCGCGAATCGGCGTAACCAGACGTTCAGGGTTCTTGTCGGCCAGCACCGCGAGCACGGCACGCAAGCGTCCGGGACAGGCGAAATCGCGCAGATTGGCGGCCAGTGCCTCGGCCGCCTCGCCATTGTGAGCCACGTCCAGAATCCAGGTGACGGCGCCCGGCATGACCTGGAAGCGTCCGGGAAGACGTGCCCGCTGCAAACCGGCGCGGATGGCATTGACCGGAACCGGGAGCCGTTCGCGCAGTGCCTGCACAGCCGCAATGGCGGCGGTGGCATTGTCGAGTTGGAAAGAACCACGCAGTGCTGGGATCGGAAGCGCCAGTCGCTGTCCATCCGGCCCGGTCCAGATCCAGCCCTCGGTCGTGCGTGCATGGTCGAGTTCGCGCCCGAGCTGGAGCGCCAGCGCGCCGATTCGCGCGGCTTCCGCGCGCAGTGTCTCGGGTGCGTCGCGCTGACCGATGATCGCCGGACGTCCAGGGCGGAAGATCCCGGCCTTCTCGCGCGCGATCGACTCCAGGCTGTCGCCGAGCCAGTCGGTGTGATCCAGACCGATGCTGGTCACGACGGACACATCGGAGTCGATCAGGTTGACCGCATCGAGCCGCCCGCCGAGTCCGACCTCCAGCACCACCAGATCCGGCCGGGCACGGGCGAAGATGTCGAGCGCGGCGAGCGTGCCGAACTCGAAATAGGTCAGCGAGATCCCCTCGCGCGCCCGGTCGATACGCTCGAAGGAGTCGCACAGCGCCTCATCCGCGACCGGCACGCCATCGAGCCGCACCCGCTCGTTGTAGCGGCACAGATGCGGCGAGGTATAGACGCCGCATCGATAGCCGGCCGCGAGCGCCATCGACTCGATCATGGCCACCGTCGAACCCTTGCCGTTGGTGCCGCCGACCGTGATCACCGGACAGGGCAGACGCCCGCGCTCCGGCGCCAGCCGTGCCCACACCGCCCCGACCCGCTCCAGCCCCAGATCCATCCGGCTCGGATGCAGACTCGACTGCCAGTCCAGCCAGTCGTCGAGCGTCGCGAAACGCGCCATGTCCGTTGTCAGCGTCATACTCAGACCGGCACCACGGTCCGGCAATAGCGCGGACGGTGCATCAGCAGCGCCAGCAGATCGGCCAACCGTTCGCGCAGATCGCGCCGGTCGATGATCATGTCGAGCGCGCCCTTGTCCAGCAGGAACTCACTGCGCTGGAAGCCTTCGGGCAACTGCTCGCGCACCGTCTGTTCGATGACGCGCGGCCCGGCGAAGCCGATCAGCGCATTGGGTTCGGCGACATTGATGTCGCCCAGCATCGCCAGACTCGCCGAGACGCCGCCCATGGTCGGATCGGTCATCACCGAGATGAAGGGCAGCGAGCGCTCACGCATCCGGGCGAGTGCCGCGCTGGTCTTGGCCATCTGCATCAGCGAGAACAGGCTCTCCTGCATCCGCGCCCCGCCGCTGGCCGAGAAGCAGACATAGGGCGCCTCATGCTCGATCGCCGCCTCGACACCGCGCACGAAGCGCTCGCCGACCACCGACCCCATCGACCCGCCCATGAACCCGAACTCGAAGGCCGCCGCCACGATGGGCGCGTCCTTGAGCCGACCGCGCATCACGATCAGCGCCTCCTTCTCGGAGGACTGCTTCTGAGCGGCGGCGAGCCGGTCCTTGTATTTCTTCAGATCCTTGAACTTGAGCGGATCGAGCGATTCGAGATCGGCGCCGATCTCCTCGCGACAATCGGCATCGAGAAAGGCTTCCAGCCGACGGCGCGCGCTCAGACGGTTGTGATGCCCGCACTTGGGACAGACCTCCAGATTGCGCTCCAGCTCGGCGCGATAGAGGATGGCGCTACAGCCCGGACACTTGGCCCAGACGCCCTCGGGCACGGCACGCTTGGTGTTGGCATCGATACGGATGCGGTCGGGGATGAGCTTCTCGAACCAGCTCTTGCCCCGGTCCATGGCCTGCTTCACGGTGGCGGTGGCCTGGGCCTGAACCTTGGATTTGGTGGATTCTTCCATCGTCGTTGGTGTGCTCTGGACGTTGGTTGCAGTGTGGGTCGCCGATCAGCGCGCGCCGTCGATCGCCGTGCGCAGCTCGGCCAGGAAGGCCGCGACCGTCTCGGGGATGCGCTCGGGCGTCTCGGCGAGTGCTTCGATCCGCCCGACGATGGCGCTGCCGACGATCACGGCATCGGCGACCTCGGCCACGCGCGCGGCGGTCTCGGCATCGCGGATGCCGAAGCCGACCCCGACCGGAAGCGCGACCGCCGACCGGATACGCGCCAGATGCTCGGCCACATCCGCCGTGTCGAGATTCGCCGCGCCGGTCACGCCCTTGACCGAGACGTAATAGACGAAGCCCGAGGCCACGCCACCGATACGCTTGATTCGATCATCGGTCGAGGTCGGCGCGAGCAGATAGACCAGATCCAGCCCCTGTTCCTTGAGCGTCCCGACCAGCTCATGCCCCTCTTCGGGCGGCACATCGACGATCAGTGCACCATCGACCCCGGCGGCCTGCGCCCGCTCGGCGAACGCGGCATAGCCCATGATCTCGATTGGATTGAGATAGCCCATGAGCACCACGGGCGTCTCGTCGTCGCGCTCGCGGAACGCACGCACCATCTCCAGCACGTCGGCCAGCCGCACACCCTGAGCCAGCGCCCGTTCGGTGGCGCGCTGGATCACCGGACCATCGGCCATGGGATCGGAGAAGGGCACGCCCAGTTCGATGATGTCGGCGCCGGCCGCGACCATGGCGTGCATCAGCGGCACCGTGGTCGCCGGTCCCGGATCGCCGGCGGTGACGAAGGGAACCAGCGCGGTACGACCCTGCGCCTTCAGTTGTTCGAAACGCTGTGCGATGCGGCTCATAGGACCAACCCGTCGTGACGCGCGACCGTGTGCATGTCCTTGTCTCCGCGACCGGAGAGATTGACCAGGATGCTCTGGTCGGGACGCAGGGTCGGCGCGAGCTTGTGTGCATAGGCGAGCGCATGGCTCGATTCGAGCGCCGGGATGATGCCCTCGGTGCGCGTGAGATGATGGAAGGCGGCGAGCGCCTCGTCATCCGTGACGGCAGCGTACTGAGCACGCCCGCTGTCCTTGAGCCACGCATGTTCGGGACCGACGCCCGGATAGTCGAGTCCGGCCGAGATCGAGTGGGTCTCGATGATCTGGCCGTTGTCGTCTTCCATCAGATAGGTGCGGTTGCCGTGCAGCACGCCGGGACGTCCGGCGCACAGGGGGGCGGCGTGCCGGCCGGTCTCGACGCCCTCCCCGCCTGCTTCGACTCCATAGATCGCCACGTCCGTGTCCGCGATGAAGGGATGGAACAGACCGAGGGCGTTCGAGCCGCCGCCGACACAGGCCACCAGCGCATCGGGCAGGCGTCCGGTGCGTTCCAGCATCTGGGCGCGCGCCTCGCGACCGATCACGGTCTGGAAGTCGCGCACCATCATCGGATAGGGATGCGGCCCGGCGACGGTGCCGATGATGTAGAAGGTGTCGTCGATGTTCGTCACCCAGTCACGCATGGCTTCGTTCATCGCATCCTTGAGGGTGCGCGAACCGGACGTCACAGGCACGACCCTGGCGCCGAGCAGCCGCATCCGGTAGACATTGGCCTCCTGACGCGCGACGTCGACCTCGCCCATGTAGACCACGCATTCCAGCCCCAGCCGCGCGGCGACCGTGGCGCTCGCCACGCCATGCTGACCGGCGCCGGTCTCGGCGATGATGCGCGTCTTGCCCATGCGCTTGGCCAGTAGCGCCTGACCGATGGTGTTGTTGACCTTGTGCGCGCCCGTGTGGTTGAGATCCTCGCGCTTGAGATAGATCTGCGCCCCGCCCAGCTCACGGCTCCAGCGCTCGGCGTGATAGAGCGGCGAAGGCCGACCGACGTAGTCGCGCAGATCGGCGTCCATCTCGGACTGGAACTCGGGATCGGCCTTGCAGCGCTCATAGGCCAGCCGCAGCTCTTCCAGCGGATGCATCAGCGTCTCGGGCACGAACAGCCCGCCATAGGGACCGAAGTGTCCCGCCGCATCCGGCAGGTCATAGGCCGCCGCGCGGCCTGGATCCAGGCGCTCAGCCTGGCTGGTGTCGGCGTTGATCGCCATCTCTTACCCCTTGCATAAACGCGAAAATCAGTTCCGGATCCTTGAGACCCCTGGCGGCTTCGACCCCGCCGCTGACATCGACCCCATAGGGTCGCACCCGTTCGATGGCCTCGGCCACGTTCTCCGGGGTCAATCCTCCTGCGAGCAGGATCTCGGGAGCGATGTCGGGCGGGATGCGCGCCCAGTCGAAGCACTGGCCGGTTCCGCCGGCGCGTCCAGGCTCATAGGCATCGAGCAACAGACCATCGGCCCCGGCGAAACGTTCGCGCTCGGCGGCCAAGTCGATCCCCGGACGCATCCGCAACGCCTTGATCCAGCGCCGTCCGAAACCCGAACAGAACTCAGGCGACTCGTTGCCGTGGAACTGGATCAGATCCAACGGCGCCTGCTCCAGGGTCGCGTCGATGGTCTCAGCTGAGGCATCGACGAACAGCCCGACGGCGGTGACGAAGGGCGGCAGCGCCCGACACAGCCCAGCCGCCTGCTCGGGCGTGACCGCGCGCGGACTGGCCGGATGGAAGACGAAGCCGACCGCATCGGCTCCGGCCGCCACGACGGCGGCGATGTCCGAGACCCGCGTCAAACCGCAGATCTTGACCCGTGTTCTCGGGATGTGGTTTTGCTTCAACGGTGCCTCGATCGCCTCAAATCGAATTCTTCAAACGCTGGAGCGGATCGGCACGCTCACTCTGTGGCAGTCCGAACTCGGCCGGATAGTCGGCGCGGACGAAATAGAGTCCCTGCGGCTGGGCTGTCACGCCGCCGAGTCGCCGGTCGCGGACCTCCAGCAGCTCGCGCGTCCAGTCGACCGACGCCTCGCCGCGCCCGATGGCCATCAGCACCCCGGCGATGTTGCGCACCATGTGATGCAGGAAGCCATTGGCGCCGATCGCCAGCGTGATCAGCCCCTCGCGCTCGCTGAGATCCAGATAGAGCACGCGCCGGATCGGACTCTTGGCCTGACAGGCCACCGCGCGGAAGCTCGAAAAGTCGTGCTCGCCGACCAGCGCGACGGCGGCGATGCGCATCCGTTCCAGATCCAGCGCCTCATGCACCCAGACGGCACGATCGCGCTGGATCGGCGAGCGGGTGCGCCGCGCCAGGATCTGATAGCGGTAGTGCCGGGCCTGAGCACTGAAGCGCGCATGAAAGCCGTCATCGACCGGATGCGCCCAGCGCACGCCGACATCGGGCGGCAGATTGACATTGGCACCCAGCACCCAGGACCGCTCGCTGCGCGTGGCCGTAGTCTCGAAATGCACCACCTGTTCGAGCGCATGGACACCGGCATCGGTTCGTCCGGCACAGTGCACGATCACGGGATGATTCGCGACCCGCGAGACGGCCGCTTCCAGCTCGGACTGCACGGTCCGTACTCCGGATTGCGTCTGCCAGCCGTGGAAGTGGGTGCCGTCGTACTCGACACCCAAGGCGATGCGCCCCGACCTCAAGGTGTCGGCACCCAGGCCGGGCCGTCAGCGGCCGCCTGAACGAAGGTCAAACCATCAAACGGGGTCACGAGCATGCACGCCTCATCCGCCTAGTCGCTCCAGCATGGCACGCGCCTCACGGCGCTGCTCCTCACGCCCTTCGGCCATGACTTCCTCCAGGATCTCGCGTGCGGCCTCCTTGTCGTCCATCTCCACATAGGCGCGCGCCAGATCCAGCTTGGTGGCGGTCTCGTCCCAGATGCCGGAGTCGATCTGCCATTGCGAGGACAGCAGATCCGAGGGCACGCTCTCCTGCTCCTGTGACAGACCGGAATCCAGGGCGTCCAGCGACGCATCGGTCTTGTCGGACGGTTCGGGTCCGCCGGACAGGATCGGCGGCTCCGGTGACTCGTCCAGATGGTCGAGGTCGTCGATCGACAGATCCAGGTCGTCGAGCGACGGCACGTCCAGATCCGGTATCCCGTCGCCGGCTTGGAGTCCGGCAGCCGCCGAGGCTCGCTCGGCGGACTTGGGCGTCACGTCGGGGAAACCCAGATCGAGATCCAGCCCCACGGAATCCTCGGGGACAGGCAGGATCGAATCGATATCGCCGCCCTCGATCGCTTGTTCGATCTCTTCGACGTCCGGAACCGCAGCCCCGGAATCGAGTTCCAGCTCCAGCGAATCCACGGCCGGCTTGGACCCCGTCATCTCCTCGAATTCGAGCGGCCCGGAATCCCCCAGATCGAGCAGCAGGTCTTCCTCTGATCCGGATTCCGGCCCCAAGTCGACCACAGACTCCAGCTCCGGCACGGCAATGGATTCGCGTAACGCTGAGGCCGCCGCCGCACCGGCCAGACCGGCACTGGCGGCTGCCACGGCCGTGGGGGTCAATGAGGGCGTCGCCGGAGCCGCGTTCGGTGCGAGTTCATGCAGCAGACGCTGCATCCGCTCCCACTGGGCCGGCTCCTCGCTGTCTCCGCCCGCCGCGCGGATGTCGTCGAGCAGATCCCGCAAAGCCTCGGCATCGCCGGCGGCTGCGAGCGCCTCGGCCAGCTTGTATTTGATGTCGAGTCGCTGCGGATAGCGTCTGAGTTCCTTGCTCAGGAGATCACAGGCTTCGCGATGACGGCCATAGGCGATATAGATGTCGGCCTCGGAGAGCACGTCGGCCTCGTCGGTCTCGGCATCGAAATCGGTGAGACCGGACATGGACGGCTCGTCGGTGTCGTCGAGGTCCGGCCTGACGGGGGCCGAAGCCGGCTCGACGGGAGATCGATGCGCCGGCCTGCCCTTGTCTAGTGATACGGCCTCGGCAGCGCGTGACGTCGCTCTCGGCCCCGGCTCGCCCTCCAGTTCGGACGGGCGATCGAGTACGAGCTCCGACTCGATGTCGTCCTCTGAGAAATCTTCAGCGTCCTGCTCCTGTCGACGGCGGCGCGCCGTCAACAACGAGAAGAGCAGGATCCCGAGTGCCGTCACACCCGCAAGTCCGGCCAGCGGCAACAGCAGCGCATGCCAGGTCGAGGGCGACTCGGGCTGTGGCTCGGGCGCGGTGGCCGGCGCGGGCGTCTTGATCGCCCTCGGCTTGGGTGCGGATTCAACGGGCGTGCCGCCGTCAGGGGCTGTGGTCGTTGCCGGTGTCTCGGGCGTGACCGGCGTTGGCGTCGGGATCGGGACCAGGCCGATGGGCGAACTCGGTTCCGTCGACTCGGATTCGGCGGCGGATTCAGGCCCGGCTTCCAGTTCCGCCCCGCCTGCCTGCGACGCCTCTTCCGCAAGGATCGACTGGAGGTCCAGGGGTTCGGTTTCAGCCGGCGAGGATAGCTCGCCGGGCACCGGCTCGGGCACACCGACCGCGTTCTGAGCCAGCGTATCGGGAGATGCGATCGGCTCCAGTTCGAGGCCGGCTCCAGGCGCTGACTCGCCCTCTCTCAGGTCCGTCGGGGTAGCGGCCGTCTGAGACTCGACCGCTTGGGCGCGCGCCAGTTCGGCGTTTCGAACTTGCAGCAAGGATTGAATGTCGGCGAGCTGAGTCTCCAGCTCTTTGATCCGGTTGCGCAGTTCGATCGTTTCCTGCCGTGCCGTCTCGCTCGTCTCGATGGCCAGCAAGACGTCCGGCGACTGCTCGCCACCGGCTCCGGCGGTCGGTGCCGCACCGGGCGGAGGTGTGGAGGCGACCGGAGCGCCGGTCCCGGGCGTCGCCCCCACCAGACGCAGGCGCGAGAGCGTCTCGGGTGAGACATCGGTGATCGGTGAACGCCGTGCGGGACGGCCGTTCATGGCCGCCTGGAGTTCACGTCTGGCCTCCTCGGCATCCAGCGCGAAGAGTTCGGCACGTGATGGAACGACCAGTGTCTTGCCGGCGATCAGACGATTGATGTCGCCTCGGATGAAGGCACCCTGATTGCAGCGGTAGAGCGCCATAGCCGTCTGGGCATCGGTGGCGCCGGCCGTGGCATGTCGACGCGCCAGCGCCCAGAGTCCCTCGCCGCCGCCCACCGGACCGATATAGAGCGGAAAGCCTTCGCCTGGAGCCGGGATATAGGTTCCCGAGCCGCTCGCCACGGGAGGCAGACCGGAATCCAGACCACTGACCGCCGTTCGGACCCGTGCGGACTGGATATTGGGTGCACGCCGCTCGGTTTGCGTCGGCGGATCGAGCAGGACGGTATAGCCCTTGACCAGACGCCCCGTCGGCCAAACGGCCTCGACGAGAAAATCCAGATAGGGTTCGCGTACCGGCTCCCGACTGGAGACGCGCACGCGCACACGACCGTCGGCTGTCGCTTCAGGCGTGAAGCGTAGCTGAGTCAGATAGTAATAGCGCTCGATCCCGGCCTTCTCGAAGGTCTCGGACGAGGCGAGGGATACACGCAGAGCATCGATTTCACCCGGACCGATGTCACCGAGATCAATCTCGCCCTGGAAGGGTTGATTGAGCGCGGAGTCGGTGCGCAAGGCACCCAGTTCCAACGCGAGGGCTGGATGGCCGGTCAAGGCCGCGGCGATGGCGGACGCCAACATCAGCTTGCGAGTCATCCTCCCCCCTCGTGCTCCAGGCAGCGAAATATCTCCAATGAGCCGCGCCCGACACCCAATATCAGCGATCCAGCAGGATCATCAGCATGCGACGCAGAGGTTCGGCCGCGCCCCAGAGCAACTGATCGCCGACGGTGAAGGCCGACAGGTAGCGGCTCCCCATATTCATCGTTCTCAAGCGCCCGACCGGGACATGGAGCGAACCGGTCACGGCGGCGGGCGACAAGTCACGCATCGTGACGGCTCGATCGTTCGGCACCACGCGCACCCAATCGTTGGCGCTTGCGATCAGTGACTCGATCTCGCTCAGGGCGATGTCGCGGTTGAGCTTGATGGTCAGACCCTGGCTGTGGCAGCGCATGGCGCCGACACGCACACAGAGTCCATCGACCGGGATCGGTTGGTCGGTCCGGCCAAGGATTCTATTCGTCTCGGCCTGTCCTTTCCACTCTTCACGACTCTGGCCGTTGTCGAGCTGGGTGTCGATCCAGGGAATGAGGCTGCCGGCGAGCGGAACGCCGAAGCTTTCGGTGGGGAATCCGGGATCGCGCAGAGTCTCGGTCACGCGCCGGTCGATATCGAGGATCGCCGAGGCCGGATCGGCCAGCAGCGATTCGACCGAGCCGTGCAGCGCGCCCATCTGGGCCAGCAGTTCGCGCATGTTCTTGGCGCCCGCGCCCGAGGCGGCCTGATAGGTCATGGCGCTGACCCACTCGACCAGACCCTCGCGGAACAGTCCGCCGATGGCCATCAGCATCAGGCTCACGGTGCAGTTGCCGCCGATGAAGTCGCGCTTGCCGGAGTCCAGGGCCGCATCGATCACCGGGCGGTTGACCGGATCGAGGATGATGGTGGCGTCGGGCTCCATGCGCAGTGACGAGGCCGCATCGATCCAGTAGCCGTTCCAGCCGCTGGCACGCAGGCGCGGATGGATCGACTTGGTGTAGTCGCCGCCCTGACAGGTGACGATCGCATCCATTTCGCGCAGGGCGTCGAGCGACTCGGCGTCGAGCAGGGGCGAGGCGCCCTGACCGACGTCCGGGCCGGGCTGGCCGACCTGGGAGGTGGTGAAGAAGACCGGCTCCGCGAGGCGCGCGAAGTCGTTCTCGGCGCGCATTCGCTCCATCAGGACCGAGCCCACCATGCCGCGCCAACCGACGAAACCAACCCGCTTCATCTCTTAATGCCTCGCCAAAACTTTTAAAGCGTTATTCGAACTGTATTCGTTGCGCACGAACGTAACCTTGGGGCGCGGATCGGGTGACGGCTGTCGGGGGGACGCCGTGAATCCATCCCTGGAGGCTTGACGACGGCATCCATGCCGTCGACACCCCCGCCAGCCGCCACCCGATCCGCTCGTGGCCGTCATCACGGGATGACGTGCGCGGGGTCTCTTGCGATCGCTCAGGCCGACAGCGCGGCGACCACGGCGTCACCCATTTCGGCGGTGCCGACCTGACGCATGCCTTCGGACATGATGTCAGCGGTGCGCAGACCCTGGTCGAGCACCTTGGAGACGGCGGCATCGATACGGTCGGCGGCTTCGGGCGCGCCGAGCGAGTAGCGCAGCATCATCGCGACCGACAGGATGGTGGCGAGCGGATTGGCCACGCCACGGCCGGCGATGTCGGGGGCCGAGCCGTGGATCGGTTCGTACATGCCCTGGCCGTGCTCGTTGAGCGAGGCCGAGGGCAGCATGCCGATCGAGCCGGTGAGCATGGCGGCGCAGTCGGAGAGGATGTCGCCGAAGATGTTGCCCGTGACCATGACGTCGAACTGCTTGGGCGCACGCACGAGCTGCATGGCGGCATTGTCGACATACATGTGGCTGAGCTCGATCTCGGGATAGTCGGCGGCGGTCTTGGTCGCGACCTCGCGCCACATCTCGGTGCATTCGAGCACGTTGGCCTTGTCGACCGAGCACACTTTCTTGCCGCGCTTCATGGCGATGTCGAAGGCGACGCGACAGATGCGCTCGACCTCGGACTCGGTGTAGACCATAGTGTTGAGGCCGCGACGCTCGCCGGAGGGCAGAGTCTCGATGCCGCGCGGCTGGCCGAAATAGATGTCGCCCGTGAGCTCACGCACGATCATGATGTCCAGCCCGGAGACGATCTCGGGCTTGAGCGTGGAGGCGGCGGCCAGTTGCGGATAGAGCACGGCGGGACGCAGGTTGGCGAACAGGCCCAGGCCCGCACGCAGACCCAGCAGCCCCTTCTCGGGACGCTTGGAGATGTGCAGCGGTTCCCACTTCGGGCCACCGACTGCGCCGAGCAGCACCGCATCGGACGCCTTGGCGGCGGCGAGCGTTTCCTCCGGCAGAGGGTCGCCGAAAGCATCGTAGGCCGCGCCGCCGACCAGCGCCTCTTCGAGCGTCACGTCGATGGCGCCCTCGGCCTTGAGTGCGTTGAGCACCTTCACCGCCTCGGCGACGATCTCGGGACCGATGCCGTCACCGGCGAGAACCAGAATCTTCTTGCTCAATGGAGTCTCCAGACAGAATTCAGATGAACAGCCAGGGCGCTTCGGCGCGGCGGTGTTCTTCGTAGGCGCGGATGGTGTCGGCTTCCTGAAGGGTCAGGCCGATGTCGTCCAGCCCCTCGATCAGACGATGCTTGCTGCCCGCCTCGACCTCGAAGGCGATGACCTGACCATCGCTCAGGGTCAGGGTCTGGGCCGGCAGATCGACGGCGATGCGCAGCGGCTCGGCGCCCGTCGCCTTGGCGAACAGCCCGTCGATCACGGCCGCGTCGAGCCGGATCGGCAGCAGACCGTTCTTGAAGCAGTTGTTGAAGAAGATGTCGGCGAAGCTCGGCGCCAGGATGACGCGGATGCCGAAATCGGTCAGCGCCCAGGGCGCGTGCTCGCGCGAGGAGCCGCAGCCGAAGTTCTCGCGCGTGAGCAGGATTTCGGCGCTCTGGTAGCGCGCGTCATTGAGCACGAACTCGGTGTTGCGCGGACGGTGGGTGCAGTCCATGTCCGGCTCGCCGTGATCGAGATAGCGCCACTCGTCGAACAGATAGGGGCCGAAGCCGCTACGCTTGATGCTCTTCAGGAACTGCTTGGGGATGATGGCGTCGGTGTCGACATTGGCCCGATCGAGCGGAGCGACGACGCCGGTGAAATTCGCGAAAGCCTGCATCAGAGCGTCCTCACGTCGACGAAATGACCGGTCACGGCGGCGGCGGCGGCCATGGCCGGACTGACCAGATGGGTCCGACCGCCCTGCCCCTGCCGACCCTCGAAGTTGCGGTTGGAGGTCGAGGCGCAGCGCTCGCCCGGCTCCAGGCGGTCGGCGTTCATCGCCAGACACATGGAGCAGCCCGGCTCGCGCCATTCGAAACCGGCCGCGACGAAGATCTTGTCCAGCCCCTCGGCCTCGGCCTGTTCCTTAACCAGACCCGAGCCGGGCACGACCATCGCCAGCTTGATCGAGTCGGCGACCTTGCGCCCCTTGGCGATCTCAGCCGCCGCGCGCAGATCCTCGATGCGCGAGTTGGTGCAGGAGCCGATGAAGACCTTGTCCGGGCGGATCTCGCTGATCGGCGTGCCGGCGGTCAGACCCATGTAATCGAGTGCGCGCCGGATGCCGTTGGCCTTGACCGGATCGGACTCGGCGGCCGGATCGGGCACGCGACCGTCGACCGGCTGCACCATCTCGGGCGAGGTGCCCCAGGTGACTTGCGGCTTGAGGCTCGCGGCGTCGATGTGGAGCACGCGATCGAACTGAGCGCCCGCGTCGCTGACCAGGGTGCGCCAGTGGGCGGCGGCGCGCTCGAAGAGTTCGCCCTCGGGCGCGAGCGGACGGCCGCGCATATAGTCGACGGTCTTCTCGTCGACGCCGATCAGACCGGCACGCGCGCCGGCCTCGATCGCCATGTTGCAGACGGTCATGCGGCCTTCCATCGACAGCGCGCGGATGGCTTCGCCGCCGAACTCGATCACGAAGCCGGTGCCGCCGGCGGTGCCGATCTCGCCGATGATGGCGAGCACGATGTCCTTGGCGGTGACGCCTGCGCCGAGCTGGCCGTCGACGCTGATCAGCATCGACTTGGACTTGCGCTGGATCAGGGTCTGGGTGGCCAGGACATGCTCGACCTCGGAGGTGCCGATGCCGAAGGCCAGCGCGCCGAAGGCGCCGTGGGTGGCGGTGTGCGAATCGCCGCAGACGACCGTGGCGCCCGGCAGGGTGAAGCCCTGTTCGGGGCCGACCACATGCACCACGCCCTGACGCTTGTCACCCATGCTCAGTTCGGTGATGCCGAAAGTCTGGCAGTTGGTGCCGAGCGTCTCGACCTGGAGGCGCGAGACCGGATCGGCGATGCCGGCGGCGCGGTCGGTGGTGGGGACGTTGTGGTCCGGCACCGCCAGGTTGGCGCTGACGCGCCACGGCTGGCGCCCGGCCAGACGCAGCCCTTCGAACGCCTGCGGCGAGGTGACTTCGTGGATCAGCTGACGATCGATGTAGAGCAGTGCCGTGCCAGTGTCGTCGACACGGACGACATGCTCGTCCCAGAGTTTGTCGTAGAGGGTCTTGGCGACCATGGCCCTACCTCAAGAAAAAGTGAATCCACTAGGATAGTCGCGGCGCGCGTCAAACTCAATCGGCGCGCGCGGATCGACGTGTCGAGCGGGCGATGAACCGGCGCAGTCGGGCGCGGTTGTAGCGCTGGATCAGGATGAAGGGCAGGTTGACCAGACCGCCATAGACGACCATGAACAGGCCCATCCATGCGGGCGTCCAGAGAAAGAAGGTCAGTGCCAGCGCCCAGGTCAGCCAGTGCCCGAACTCGGCGCGGCTGGTCTCGCGTGCGAAGCGGTCGAGATAGTCCGGCTCAGCGGAGGCGAGCCGGCGCTTGGAGAAACCGTCGCGTAACAGGCCGCCGGCTTCAGGTAAATGATCCTTCCACACCCGGATGCCCAACCATTCATAGCAGCGCCCGCCGTGCTCCCAGGCATAGCTTGCGCCGATGACCGGCCAGCGGGTCAGCCAGTCCAGCGGCAGACGCTGCGCCACATAGCCCGCGATCAGGTGAAAGCCGGCCCAGAGCACGGTGCACAGCGCGATGATGCCCAGGACATCGAGAGTCGTCATGCAGTCAGGCTCGCACCACGCACACCCGGCGCCCGGACGGACTCGTGGTTTCGTCGACCCTGAGTCGCTCGGCCAACGGCGCCAGCCCCGGACGACGGTCGAAGATCACCAGCCAGCCGCGATCCACTCCCAAACCGGCGAGATAGGCATCCAGTTGCACCAACCCGTCAGGCAGCGGATCGGACGCGCTTGGGCGCCAGACCTTGATCTCGATCCCCAGCGTCACGGCCCGGTAGCGCAGACATAGATCCATGCGTCCGCGCCCGATGGCGTATTCGCGCTCCAGCGCGCCCTCGCCATTGACCACCCGTTGCAAGAAGGCCATGAGCACCAGATGCGGGGCGATCTCGTGATAGGGCGCGCTACCGAGCATGGCTTCGCCGTGCCGGCGCCAGAAGGCGAGGAAGGCGTCGAGCAGCGCCTCGGGATCGAGGTCGCCCGTCGGCGTGAGCCAACTCGGGCTGATCTGGGGCAGCGAGTCCTGGGGTCCGCCGGCGAGCGTGCGCGGCAGCACCTCGCGATAGATGGGATTGGCCACTTCCAGTCCGCTACCGCCGGTGCGACGCAGCAGACCCAGGTCGATCAGGTAATCACGTTCGTCGACCGGTATCTCGCCCAGTGCCGTCCCGGCCAGCATGGGTTCGATGATGCGGCGCACTCTGGGTTCGCGCAGCTTGTCGGCCAGTTGGTCGAGATGGGTGACGCGGCGCTGGATGAGGTTCTCCTTGGCCCGATCGATCAGGGCGATATCGATGGGGCGGGTTCGGTCGCGGCCTTCGGGTATATCGAAGCAGCTTTCATACGCGAGGGCGTTGACCAGCCAGGGCTGCCCCAGGGTCAGGGTCCAGATTCGATCCCTGGCCTCAGCGGTGAAGACCTGCCCCGTCTCTTTGGTGTGCTCGTCGAGCAACGCCATGACTTCATCGGACGAGAAATCTCCCAGACGCAGCGATTTGGCTTTGATGTTGAAGGCGCTGCCGCCGGTGATGGGTTCGGACTCGGAACTGGCGTGAATGCGGTAGTCGCGCAGGTCGCGCACGCCGCAGAGAACCAGGGTGCTGGGGAAGGCTTGGGGGCGTTGCGGATAACCGGCCCGCAATTGGCGCAGCAGTGAGACCAGGGTATCGCCCACCAGGGCGTCGACCTCGTCGAGCAAGAGCGCCACTGGTTGCGGGGAGCGTTCGCACCATTGGTTGAGAAAGGCCCGCAGTGCGCGAGTCGGGGCGTTGAGCGCCAGCACCTCGCGCGCGAGGGCGTCGAGTCCCGAGGCGCCCGTCTGGCGCTGGGCTTCGTCGGCGATCGTTTGCACGATGTCGGCCATGGCCAGCGCGACGTCCTCGCGCGCGGCCTGGGCCGTTTCGAGATTGGCATAGACCGCCCGATAGCGCCCCTCGCGATTGAGATGTTCCACCAGCGCCAGCAGACAGGAGGTCTTGCCCGTCTGGCGCGGGGCATGGAGCAGAAAGTATTTCTTCTGCTCGATCAGGGTCAGCACCTCGTCCAGATCCCAGCGTTGCAGCGGAGGCAGGAGGTAATGATCCTCGGGCCGGACCGGACCCTCGGTATTGAAAAAACGCATCCTCGTAACCTTCGGTTTTTTACTTATTGTGTATACGGTTGACGGATGACCAGGGCGACAGGGCCGTCTGAATCAGCGCGATATCAAAGACTCAGGCGGCCTGTTCCGAATTGTGAGTATTCTGTATCAGAATTGTTGGGTTGCTTGTTATTGGAGGCACTGGGCGATTTGTTTCTGATAAAACCGCTATATGCTCTGCCATAACCGAATTAGCCATGATAAATGGCGCCCTCGACCGAGTGTGCCACACCCGAGAAACCAGGTAAGTCAAGCGAATAAAAGGTAAAAAAGTCAGGCTCATCTGTTGCTTCGATAACGAGAGAATAGGGCAAATCGATCATCAGATCACCTTATTGATCTATACCAGCCGTTTTCAGGAGCGAACGACAAGTACCAGTAGGGACTTCTTTTGCATCATAAAAATCAACACGAACGACGTTGTCCCAGCCGACCCTTGTGTAGTATCGGATTGATCTCTTCTGCTTGACGAGATGGAATCCGTTTTTCTCCAAGAGTCGAACCAGTTCGCTGAATTTCATGTTCTCAGTCAATCTGGAGAGCATTGCATGCCTGACGATGAGCTTACTGGCGGCAATAGAGCACTGCGGAATTGCCTTCCGGTGCAGCGCCTTGTTATGTGGTTCTTGCTTAGACGAAAGACCCCCGCTCAAGTGCAGCGTTTGGATCATACCAAACCGCATTTACGAAGGCGTCAATGTTTTCGACGAATCGCAGAATTACAGCCGGGTCGATTGGATGAGCATCCCTTTGACGACGCACAGCATCGTAGTCGTTCCGAAGATTAAACGGCAATCTCTTTGCGTGGCGGAGAAGATAAACGTTATCAACAGCAGTTAATCGGCAATCTTCAGGTGACATGTCCAAATACTCGTTCAGGACAAAATACTGCGCATGTGGGCAACCCTGCTTCAACCGTGCGGCAGTCCCGGAAGCCTCCTGAAACATGGTCTTGTCGAGGTTAACCTTGCATTCAGCGGCAAGAACAGCGAGGGGAATAACTCCAGATGCCGTCGTAGAATCCGGGAAATCGTGGTCTGGGGAGAATTTGTAGTAAATCTCTTTGCCGAGAATAAAATCCTGATCCTTGACCTTGACCACGACGCTTGGCTTTTCGCCAAGCGCAGCAACGCCAGAAGGATTAAAGGAAAGCGACATAAATGCGCGAGTTGGCCCTACATTTAATTCTAAATTCTCGGGCAGACCGGGAATAATCGCCGGATGGATTAGATGAATAAGAAACTCTTCAAGAACTGAGTTATCGAGCTTGAGCTGACCCTTTTGCCTTTTGATAAAGGCCGAGCCATTCTGCGCGATCAGCTCTACTTCGAGTCGATCTTTATATTCATTCAGATGCGCCGTCATCTCGCGTACACGCTCAGCGCCTTCGGATGTGAGCGCAGTAGTATTGGCAATCCACTGCTCGTAGTACTGAATTGCTTGCTGCAATAAATTGCGATCTTCTTGGCCGCATTTTGGATTACGAATTGCTGCCTCGAGCTTCTCTTTATGAGGTGTGTTTGCCATAATTTAAAGTATTGGTGTTCTGTCTTGGATAGGGGATTCTGGAATCTGGTCAAGGTTGTTGATGGCATCTTCGATATCCCTGACAACCTTCTTTTCTGCCACTCTCAGCCCTTCTTGTAATGCATCACCAGCTATAGTCCGCGCAACATTTGAGGCAGTTGCTGTTTCTGCTTTTCGGAAAACAAGAATATCTTCGACGATGTTGGTACCGAATCGATTAGTAAAGGAGCGCTCATGCTGGGACTCCAAGGCGAATAGACCGCCTTCTGTTGCGATACGGTACACAAGCTCGCCATTCTTAAATGGAACGCCCCGGACATTTGACTCTCTCCCTAGAATCATAATAGCGTAGCCACTATTTTTTAAAATTTGATTGAAGGCAGTGAGGGCGCGCTCCATTTCAAGGCAATACTGAACTACGGTTCTGAACCGATTGCCCCGATTTTTTCGATTTGAACCTATCTCGCACCTCGCCACACTCAGAATATCAAATCCTAATAACTCAACAATTGCGCGATGGTTCTGATGATAGTTGAATACATTAATGTAAGGCGGACTTGTCAGGAGAAAATCGCACTCTACAGGAACAACCTTCGCTGCGAGTCGAGCGTCACAGAGAAATATCTGCGGAGATACTGCAAGACGAGGAAGACCAACAAGTTGCTCGGTGAGTTTCTGGTGGCTCCTGCGGATCACTGGAAGTAGATCGCCACAGCGAGTTGACTCTGCTTCAAAAAGCAAGAGCGTCGAAAGAAGGGTTTGCTTCTTCGTCTCGCTTTTATCTAGCAAGGTTCTCGCGAAATTCAAGAGATTAGCTGCCTTTGCTCTGTAATCCGAGGACTCATTCCATAGCGGCAGACCACCAAACGTCCGAACAGTCGAGTTGATGTGAGATTCAATTTGCCGGGAAAGTTCCAAACGCTGACGAAGATCCAATAAAGCTAATGTAGAAAACTTTGCCATTGCGTATGCAGCAGGATTCAACTCAATTCCGAAGCCAGCGATATTGCGCGAAGCCGCTTCCAGCAAAACAGTTCCTGAACCGCAAAAAGGATCAATTACCGCAGAAGCGTTTGTAGCAAACTCCTCCAAGATGTAATCAACGAACTGTGGCGTAAATTGGCCTCGCCAGTTGAAAATATTTGATCTGCTTTTGTTCGTGACGTCCAAGCGCTCTTGAAGAAGCTCTCTCATGGGGAAAATTTCGTGAAAATCATAAAATCGAGAGGGTCGTTTTACGGGGTCATTGTTTCGCATAACGCTTGAGTTAGTGCTCGCTAGCGGTCTGCCAGCCCGTAGTTGATTGCGTACTCCTTCAGTTTTTCCAGAACGTAGATTGCTATCTTATTCTGATTAGATTCACTCGTTGCTTTGTGATGAAACTCTAACGCGATCAGCCCACGGTCGCTCGTATACGTTACGTCGGTCTGCAGGCCCTTTACTAGGGTCTTCTCATAATCCAGTTGCGGCACTTCTGCTCCTGCATCTAAAGCCAGCGACATCACGGCTTGATTTATGCTTCTGTGGCGACTTTCTGAGACTGCTTGGATCTTGTCGAAAGATTGATACGTTTCTGGACTCACGCTAGAGCCGTACTCTCGGTTATCCAAAGGCTCATTACGTAGAAATTTGTAGAGTTCTGATGAGGCCATAACTCGCTTTGCATTGCCTTTGTCAGCTCGCACCCCAGAAGTTAGATCTTTAAGATCTTTTTTACCGTGCTGTGCTATGGCATGAACAAGACAGCTGGCGGAGATTGACGCGAGCTGCGCATTAAAGAGCGCAATCACATGAGGCAAAGCGGACTTCAGGTGGGTAGATCTGTTCTGCCACCACTCCGAAACATTTGATCTTCTTGTGTACATAAGTAGACGTGATGCTTCTATGTAGTAGCTGTCCGCTCTGCGTAGAGAGCGGCAGACTTCTCGAATATTCGGCGCCCCCGATGAGATGGTAATTACAAGCATAGGAAATGTGATACCGAACGACCCTACATCAAAGCGCTCCGTGATAAGAGACTGAAGCGCGTCAAGAAAAGCTCCTATGCTATCGTTCTTTGCAATCAACGCTTCTACTTCTGTGGTTGATATTGCTGCATCATCTAAGCGCCAATTTGCCACTTGAAGTATTTTTTCGAGTACAGCCGAAAACTGCCCCTTATCTGGCCCCTTTAGTGCATGTATTGGGGAAATGCCGAAAGCGCTGTTTCCGCCGACTTTTTTCAGGATCCCGATGAGCCTTTCTGCGAACTCTGGATCAGTAACCGGCCAAAGAATTACCAGATCGGGGCGTTGCCGTAGAACCCCATTGAGCGATCCCAAGAACGTTTGGTATTGTGCTTGGTCGAAGTACGGTGATTCTCTACCGTCGAAGTTAAGGATGGTAATTTTTCCTTTTCGGGGAATCTTAGCGATATACCCAGGAATTTGTTCTACGGGAAGTTCGTGCTGCTCCGGAATTCGTTCCACATGATCGACTTTGTCTGCAAGAAATATTTCTAGACCGTGAACGAAAGTACTTTTCCCGGAACCACTAGCCGCGCTGATGAAGGCAATCTTGCCCTGTTGTGCGCTCTCCGCCGAAGAAATCAGTCTCTTAGCAAATTCGATATCCGACGCTGACTCTATAAACGTGGCCTTGGCCTTCTGGCCAAACACGTTTGTCAGCGGTTCGTACCTTGTGGGCAACGAGCGAATCGAAAGTGTAGCTGAGGACATGAAATCGCCTATTTATTTGGATTTGAGCACTAACAGTTAATTAGACAGAAAGTCGGTCTGGCGAGCTAGACAGATTCCATCTAGCTCGCCAGGTATTCACAATCCAGGCTAAGACAGCCGCTCGATCCCACCCATATAAGGCCGCAACACCTCGGGAATGACCACACTCCCATCGGCCTGCTGATAGTTCTCCAGCACCGCGACCAGGGTCCGCCCGACCGCCAGCCCCGAGCCATTGAGCGTATGCACCAACTCCGGCTTGCCGGTCTCGGGATTGCGCCAGCGGGCCTGGAGCCGACGCGCCTGGAAGTCCCCGAAATGGCTGCACGAAGAAATCTCGCGATAAGCGCCCTGCCCCGGCAGCCAGACTTCCAGATCATAGGTCTTGCGCGCCGAGAACCCCAGATCGCCCGTGCACAGAGTCACGACCCGATAGGCCAGCCCCAGCCGTTGCAGAATCGACTCGGCATGCCCGGTCAGCGCCTCCAGCGCCTGCGCCCCATCCTCGGGCCGCACGATCTGCACCAGCTCGACCTTCTCGAACTGATGCTGACGGATCATGCCGCGCGTGTCCTTGCCGTAGGAACCGGCCTCGCTGCGGAAGCACGGCGTATGCGCCACCCATTTGCGCGGCAGACTGTCGGCCTCCAGGATCAGATCGCGCGCCAGATTGGTCACAGGCACTTCAGCGGTCGGGATCAGATAGAAATCGCGCTCGCCCGGCACCTTGAACAGATCGGCCTCGAACTTGGGCAACTGGCCGGTGCCGCGCAGACTGTCGGCATTGACCAGATAGGGCACATAGGTCTCGGTATAGCCGTGCTCGCCGGTATGCACGTCGAGCATGAACTGGATCAGCGCCCGATGCAGCCGCGCCATGGGGCCGGAGAGCGTGACGAAGCGCGACCCCGTCACCTTGGCCGCCAGATCGAAGTCCATCCAGCCGTTGCGCGCCCCAAGGTCGACATGATCCTTGGGGTCGAAGTCGAATGCCGGCGGCGTGCCCCAGCGGCGTTCCTCGCGGTTGTCGGACTCGTCGCGCCCGTCCGGAACCTCGGCGGCCGGCAGATTGGGCAGGCTCAGACTGATGTCGGTCAGCTCGTCCTGGATCGCGCTCAACCGCGACTCGGCCGCCTTGAGCTGGTCGCCCAGATCGGCGACCTCGGCCAGCAGCGGCGCGATGTCCTCGCCGGCCGCCTTGGCGCGCCCGATCGACTTGGAGCGCGTGTTGCGCGTGTTCTGGAGTTCCTGAACCTGGATCTGAAGCGCCTTGCGCTCGGTCTCCAGGGACTCGATCCGCGCGGTGTCGAGCACCAGACCGCGCCGGGCCAGTTGCTCGGCGACCTGATCGAGTTCGGTGCGCAACGAACGTGGGTCTAGCATCGATGATTCCTTCGGCGTGAATGAGAAAAAAGACGGATGTGGAGGCTATCCCGGCGCGCGCACGCCGAACGGAACCTTCCAGAACGCGGCGCTGAAATCGCCGGCCAGATAGCCTTCATGAATCTGATAGTCGACCTCCAGCGCCTGGGCCAGATGCTTGATCTCGCGCGGCTGATAGAGGTTGTAGATCGGCGAGGTGTCCCAGCCCTTGAGCAGGTTGAAGACGAAGCCGTGACGGCTCGCCTCCAGACAGCGCTCGATGAAGCGCCGCGTCTCCTCGCGGGTGAAGGTGTTCATGGCCCCGCTACAGAGATAGACATCGGCCTCGGGCAGCACGCTGTCCTCGTCGAGGATGTCGAGGACATGGATCTCGCAGCCGGTGCGCCGGCGCGCGGCCTCGACCATGGGGGGCATGACATCGAGCCCGATATAGCGCTTCGGCCGGTCGCCGGTGCGCTCCAGATAGGCGAAGAGATCGCCGAAGCCGCAGCCGGCGTCGGCCAGGGTCAACCGGGACAGATCCGGCGGCAGAAAGGAGCGCAGCACCCGGAAGCGGACTTCCTGGGTCTCGGTCGAATTCCACTGCACGCCCTCGGCCGTCTCGCCGTGGGTGTCGAGCGCGCTGCCATAAAAGATTTCGGTATCGACTCGGGGCATGTCAGCCGCCTTCCTGGGACGTGATTCTCGGGGGGGATGTTCAAGCATCGACCGGCAGGATCTGGCGGCACGACACGGTTCAGGATGCACGACCGATTTCGACAGACCTGCTTAGCGTGCTCGATGAGGAGTGCATGGCGCCCACACAGCGGGGAGTCTTACGCGGTATGTGCCGCAGCCGCGCATTCCCTCAGGTCTCACATTCTCTCCGCAAGCGTTACTTTCGGCCTGCCCGGCCGTAGGCTCAGAGAGCCTGGACAGTCTAGCGGCGCTTTGCAAGTCCCCGCAAGGGGACTCTATTCTTCCACGCCCTGAAGGGCGGGCTTGTCGCACGCCGGGTCAACCCGGCTGGATCGGAAACCCGGTCAGCGGCCCGATGCCGAGCCGGTCACGACTGAACAGCGGCGGCCCCTGCATATAGACCGCGACCAGACGGGCGAGCGATTCGAGCGCGTCGAGATGGATGCGCTCGTAGCCATGCGAGGCGTCCACACCGAAGGTGATGAGCGCGGTGCGCACGTCGTTGCCCGCCTCCAGCGCCGCCGCACTGTCGGAGCGGTAGTACTTGAAGACATCGCGCTGATGCGGGATGGCGAACTCCTGACAGAGCTGGATCAGACGATGGGTCAGGTGATAATCGAAGGGGCCGCTCTGGTCGGCCATGGCGATGGTCACGCCGAACTCGCTGGAGTTCTGGCCGGGCGCCGAGGTGCCGTTGTCGATGGTGAGCATTTCGGCGACGTCCTGATGCAGTGCCGCCGAGGCCCCCGAGCCGACCTCCTCCGAGATGGTGAACAGCGGATGGCAGTCGACCGGCAGTTCCAGTCCCTCGCGCCGCACGGCCTCGATCGCCGCCAGCAGCACCGCCGCGCCGGCCTTGTCGTCGAGATGGCGTGAGTTGATGAAGCCGGTGTCGGTGATCTCGGGCGTGGTGTCGATGGCCAGGAAGTCGCCGACATGGACGCCGAGCCGCAGCAGATCTTCGAGCTTATGGACGCGGGCGTCGATCCGGAACTCGACATAGTCCCAGCCGCCTGGCTGGTTGTCGATCTCGGGCGCGAAGGTGTGCCCGGACGCCTTGAGCGGCAGGATGGTGCCGCGCCACTGCCCGGTGTCGGTGAAGAGCGTCGCCCGCGCACCCTCGGCGAATCGCGCGTTCCAGTGTCCGACCGGCACCAGTTGCAACCGTCCGTTGTCCTTGAGCGCCTTGACCATGGCCCCGAGCGTATCGATATGGGCGACAACGGCCCGATCCGGCTGCGAGACCTTGCCTTCGAGCGTGGCGCGGATCGCCCCGCGCCGGGTCAGTTCGAAGGGCACGCCGAGCTGCTCCAGACGCTGGCAGACCAGATGCACGACCCGGTCGGTATAGCCGGATGGGCTGGGCGTGAACAGCAGTTTTAGCAGGGTCTCGACCAGATACCCGGTATCGATGGTTGGCAGTTTCATACCAGTCCCTCCCGCATGGCCGTGCGTGGAAACAGCAGATCGACGAAGCGTTCGGCGGTCGGTTGCGGCTCGTGATTGGCCAGACCGGGGCGCTCGTTGGCCTCGATGATGACATAGTCGCTCCCGCGCACGTCGGGGACGAGGAAGTCCAGCCCGGTCACGGGGATGTCGAGCGCCCGCGCCGCCGCACAGGCCGCCTCGGCGAGTGCCGGATCGAGATCGGCGGTGACGTCGTGGATGGTGCCGCCGGTGTGCAGGTTGGCGGTCTTGCGCACTTGGAGCGCCTCGCCCTCGGGCAGAACGTCCTTCATCCCGTAGCCGGCCTGACGCACACAACGCTCGGTCTCGGCATCGAGCGGAATCGAACTCTCGCCGCCGGTCGCCGCGCGTCGGCGCCGACTGCGCGCCTGGATCAGATCGCGGATGCTGTGGCGTCCGGTGCCGACCACCTGGGCCGGACGGCGGATGGCGGCGGCCACGACCCTGAAGTCGATGACGACGATACGCAGATCCTCGCCCTCGACGAATTCTTCCAGGATCACCACCTCGCAGACCTTGCGCGCCGCCGCGATCGCCGTCTCCAGCGTCTCGGGGTCGCGCACGTCGACACTGATCCCCGCTCCCTGCTCGCCGCGCGCCGGCTTGACCACCACCCGCCCGAAACGCGACAGAAAGGCCTCGGCCTGATCGAGCGCCTGATAGCGGATCTGCTCCGGCACCCGCAGACCGGCGCGCTTGAGCACGCGCTGGGTGATGGCCTTGTCGTCACAGCGGCTCATGGCGATGGCGCTGGTCAGTTCGCTCAGACTCTCGCGACAGAGGATGCGCCGCCCGCCGAGCATGAGCGCGAAATAGCCCGCTTCGGCATCGATGACCTCGACCCCGATCCCGCGCCGGCGGGCCTCGTCGACGATGATGGTGGCATAGGGGTTGAGATCAGCCTCGGGCTGGCGGCCGATGAACAGGGGTTCGTTGAAAGCGTTCTTGTTCTTGAGCGCGAAGGCCGGGATGCGCTCGAAGCCGAGCTTGCGATAGAGCCGGATGGCATTGCTGTTGTCGTGCATCACCGACAGATCCAGAAAGGCCCGACCGCGCGCCTGATGGTATTCGACGACCTGACGCACCAGCGCCTCGCCGATGCCCGGATAGGGCGCCTGCGGGTCGACGGCCAGCGCCCAGAGACTGGCGCCGTTCTCCGGGTCCTGGAAGGCGGCAGCGTGATCGACCCCATTGACCACGCCCAGCAGACGGCCGTCCTGGCTGTCCTCCGCGACCCAGTAGCTCAGCACCTTGGAGGTGCGCTGGTTCCAGACGAACGCCGCGCCCGGCGGCACCATGTGATGGGCGATATACAGACGCTGGATCGCCTCGGCGTCGGCGAGGCTGTTGAGCAGCCGGATATGGAAACCCTTGGGCCGACGCGCGCAGGACTGATAGCGCTCGAACCAGAGCCGGAAGGTATGCGAGGGATCGAGAAACAGATCCTGGGGCGCATAGGAGAGCACCACATGCGGATCATTGAGATAGAGCGCCACGTCCCGCTTGCCCGGATGCTCTTCCTGTAAGGCCCGCGCCAGCGACTCGGGATCGGTGAAGGTCTGGCCGAACAGCAACCGGCCCCAGCCGCAGTCGACGGCCACGCCCGAGGGCGCGACCGAGAGATCGGCACGCGGACGCCGGTCCCAGTTCTTGAGCGACGGGGCGCGACTGCGTTCGAGCCGATGGTTGAAGCGGTCTTTGAGACTCATTGAGGCACCCTAATCCTGTCGGTGTCCGAGGGATCGGTGAACGGCTCGATCACAAACCCTGCTGCTGCAACCACAGCTCCAGAAGCGCGACCTGCCAGAGTTTGGAGCCGCGCAGCGGGGTGATGTGCGCTTCGGGCGCGGCGAGCAGGGTCTCGACATAGTCGGACTGGAACAGACCGCGGGCGCGCGCCGGAGCGGAATGCAGCAGATCGCGCATCATCTCCAGCACCGGGCCGCGCGGATACTTGAGCGCCGGCACGGGGAAATAGCCCTTGGGCCGGTCGATGACCTCGCTCGGGATGATCCGCCGCCCGATCGCCTTGAGTACACCCTTGCCGTCGTCGTGCAGCTTGTGCGCGTCCGGCATCCGTGCGGCCAGCTCGACCAGCTCGTGATCGAGGAAGGGCACGCGCGCTTCCAGGCCCCAGGCCATGGTCATGTTGTCGACGCGCTTGACCGGATCGTCGACCAGCATGATCTGCTGATCCAGACGCAGCGCCTTGTCGACCGGAGCCGCGGCGCCGGGACGGGCGAAGTGCGCGGCGATGAAGGCGCGGCTGTGGTCCTCGCCGTGGAAACGCGGATCGACCGCGCGCCGGTATTCGTCCTGATCGCGGTCGCAGAAGGCGCGCGCATAGTCGGCGGCCGGATCACGACTGCCGACCAGCGGCGGATACCAGTGATAGCCGGCGAACACCTCATCGGCGCCCTGCCCGCTCTGCACTACCTTGACGTGTTTGGAGACCTCGTGCGAGAGCAGATAGAAACCGATGGCGTCATGGCTGACCATGGGTTCGGACATGGCACGCACGCAGTTGGGCAGCTCGGGCAGCAGACGCGCCGCCGAGTCGACCTGGATCTTATGGTGCGTGGTGCCATAGTGACGGGCGATGATGTCCGAATACTGGAACTCATCGCCGACCTCGTCGCCGACCGTCTCGAATCCGACCGAGAAGGTGTTGAGTCCCTGTTGCCCCTGTTCGGCGAGCAGGCCGACGATCAGGCTCGAATCCAGCCCGCCCGAGAGCAGCACCCCGACATCGACGTCGGCCACCAGACGGCGGGCGACCGCTGTGCGCAGACTCGCCAGAATCCGTTCCTGCCAGTCCGCGAAGCTCAGACCGCGTTCTTCTGGGCGCGGCTCGAACACCGGCTCCCAATAGATCCGGTCGCGGTGGCGTCCGTCGGGTTCGATGACGCGGAGGGTCGCGGGCGGGAGCTTACGCACCCCGGCAAGGATGGTATAGGGCGCCGGCACCACGGCATGGAAGTGCATGTAGTGATGCAGGGCCACCGGGTCGAGGTCGGTGTTAAGGCCACCGCCGGCGAGCAACGCCGGTAGCGTCGAGGCAAAGCGCAGACCGCCGGCGACCTCGGCGTAATAGAGCGGCTTGATGCCGAGCCGGTCGCGCGCCAGCGTCAGCCGGCCCGAATCGCGCTCGACGATGGCGAAGGCGAACATGCCATGGAAACGCTCGACACAGTCCGCGCCCCAGGCATGGAACGCTTTGAGCACCACTTCGGTGTCGCCGTGCGAGAAGAAGCGATAGCCCCTGGCGCTCAGTTCATCGCGCAGGGATTGATAGTTGTAGATGCAGCCGTTGAAGGCGATCGACAGACCGAGTTCGCTGTCGACCATGGGTTGGGCGGCATGGGTGCTCAGATCGATGATCGACAGACGCCGATGCGCCAGTGCCGCCCGTCCCTGCTGCCAGACGCCGTGCCCGTCGGGGCCGCGCGGCTGCATCGAGGCGCTCATGGCGTCGAGATCGACGGGGACATCATCGAAGCGGATTTCTCCGCAGAAACCACACATGGCACTCTCCTGAGTCTGTCGCGAAGACATCCACGGCCGCCGACGACCCGAGCAAGTGCAGTCTCGATTCACTCTGGACGCGGTGAGTACGGATCGGTCGCCGATGACCGATCCGTTCGTCCGCGGAGATGACCTTCGCGCTAATAAATCAGCGAATTGGTCAACATCCTACAGTAAAGCGCTCTTGGTTTCCAGGAAGGGGGGGCACAGGGAGCGAACACGATTGGCTGTCGAGCCGTTTTTCCCCAAGTGACTTCAAGGCATGATCCAGCCGCTTGTGGGAAGCGGATGGCCAGATCCATACCATCGTATGGGACGCAACATTAATGCTGTACCGCCTCCTTCAGCGTGCTGACCGCCCATTGGTTGAGACTGACTCCGGACAGCTCGGCGGCCACCGCCATCGCGGCATGGGTTTCCGGATCGAGGCGTAGCAGCACGCGACCCGAGTAGGGTTTTTGTGCCGGGCGTCCGGTGTGTGCACTGACCTCCAAATAATGATCGACGGTTTCATGGAAGGCCGTTTCCAACTCATCGACGGTGGTTCCGTGGAACACGGCGATGTCCTTGATTCCCGCCAGTCGCCCAACAAAGATCCGATCATCGGCGTCGTATTCGATGCGTGCGGCATACCCGCGATAGGTCATAGCGTTCATGGTTTGAACCCGGCGTGTTCGAGTAATTCGCGTGCCGCTTTCACGCCTCCAGGGCGAGCTTCAGGCTTCGTAGCCCAGCACCGGCGCCAGCCAGCGTTCAGCCTCGGCGAGCGTCATGCCTTTGCGTTGGGCATAGTCCTCGACCTGATCGCGCTGGATGCGCCCGACGCCGAAATAACGCGCCTCTGGATGGGCGAAATACCAGCCCGAAACCGCCGCCGTGGGCCACATGGCATAGTTCTCGGTGAGCGTAAGGCCGATGCGCTGATCGGGCTCCAGCAGCGACCAGAGTATTCCCTTCTCTGTGTGATCCGGGCAGGCGGCATAGCCGGGCGCCGGGCGGATGCCCTGATATTTCTCGGCGATGAGTTCATCGTTGCTCAACGTCTCGCCCGCCGCATAACCCCAGTAACGGGTGCGCACCAGTTGATGCAGCCGTTCGGCGAAGGACTCGGCGAGCCGGTCGGCGAGCGCCTTGAGCATGATGGCGCTGTAGTCGTCGTGATCGGCCTCGAAGCGCGCCAGATGTTCCTCGATCCCCACCCCGGCGGTGACGGCGAAGGCTCCGATCCAGTCGGGGCGCCCGCTCTCGGCCGGGGCGATGAAGTCGGAGAGACAGAAGTTGGCCTGATTGCGCCCGCCATCGCGCGGCATCTGCTGGCGCAGGTTGTGCAGGGTCGCCAGCGGTTGGGTGCGCGCCTCGTCGCGGTAGAGCGCGATGTCATCGGCTCCGACCCCATTGGCCGGAAAGAAACCCAGCACCGCACGCGCCTGGAGCCAGCGTTCGCTGACCAGCCGCTCCAGAAACGCCTGGGCATCGGCATAGAGCTTGCGCGCTTCCTCGCCGATGACCGCGTCGTCGAGAATGCCGGGGAAGTGCTTATGCGCCAGCTCCCAGGCGCGGAAGAAGGGCAGCCAGTCGATGGTTCGGACCAGATCGTCGAGCGGAAAATCATCGAGCGTGGCAATCACCGTCTCGCCCGTGCGTTCCAGCCTGAGCGACCAGGACGCCGTGTCGCTGAAACCTGCATCGAGCAGCGCGGGCTTCGGCGGCTCATAGCCCGCCCAGTCGAGCGCCAACCGGTTGGCACGCGCCTCGGCGATCGACACCGACTTGCGGGTCGTCGAACGCCCCTCACGTTCGACACGCAACCGCTCGTACTCTTCGGCGATGGCGGCCACATAGCCCGGACGCTGGGTCTCGCTCAGCAGACTGGAGACCACGCCCACGGCACGCGAGGCATCCGGCACATAGATGACCGGCGCCTCACGCTGCGGCGCAATCTTGAGCGCGGTATGCAGCTTCGAGGTCGTGGCCCCGCCGATCAGCAGGGGCACATTCATGCCCTGGCGCTGCATCTCCTTGGCCACATGCACCATCTCATCCAGTGACGGCGTGATCAGCCCCGAGAGTCCGATCACATCCGCGCCGACCTCGCGCGCGCGCTGGAGGATGGTCTCGGTCGGCACCATGACCCCAAGGTCGATGACCTCATAGCTGTTGCACTGCAAGACCACGGCGACGATGTTCTTGCCGATGTCGTGCACGTCGCCCTTGACCGTGGCGATGAGGAATTTGCCGTTGCTGCTCGCCACGGCGCCGCTCTCGGCCTTCTCGGCTTCGAGGAAAGGCTGGAGATAGGCCACGGCCTTCTTCATCACGCGTGCCGATTTCACCACCTGCGGCAGGAACATCTTGCCCTCGCCGAACAGGTCGCCGACGATGTTCATGCCCCGCATCAGCGGGCCTTCGATCACCTCCAGCGGACGCCCGAGCGCCTGACGCGCCGCCTCGGTGTCCTCGTCGATGAAGTCGGTGATGCCCTTGATGAGCGCATGTTCGATGCGCTTCTCGACCGGCCAGCCGCGCCATTCCAGATCGGCCTTGTTCTCGACCCCACCGCCGTCGCCCTTGTACTTGGGGGCCAGATCGAGCAGCCGCTCGGTGCCGTCCGGACGCCGGTTGAGGATCACGTCCTCGACCGCCTCGCGCAACTCTTCGGGCAGATCGTCGTAGATGGCGAGCTGACCGGCGTTGACGATGCCCATGTCCATGCCGGCCTTGACCGCATGGTAGAGAAAGACCGCGTGGATGGCCTCGCGCACCGGATCGTTGCCGCGGAAGGAGAAGGAGACGTTGGACACACCGCCCGAGACCAGGGCGTGCGGCAGGGTGCGCTTGATCTCGCGCGTGGCCTCGATGAAATCGACCGCGTAGTTGTCGTGCTCTTCGATGCCGGTGGCGACCGCGAAGATGTTGGGGTCGAAGATGATGTCCTCGGGCGGAAAGCCGACCTGCTCGGTCAGCAACCGGTAGGCCCGGGTGCAGATCTCGATCTTGCGCGCCTGGGTGTCGGCCTGCCCCGCCTCGTCGAAGGCCATGACGATGACCGCTGCGCCATAGCGTCGGCACAGTCGCGCCTGTTGGAGAAACTTCTCCTCACCCTCCTTGATCGAGATGGAGTTGACGATCGGCTTGCCCTGGACGCATTTCAGTCCGGTCTCGATCACCTCCCACTTGGAGGAGTCGATCATCACCGGCACCCGGGCGATCTCAGGCTCGGCGGCGACCAGATTGAGGAAGCGCTTCATGGCCGCGACCGCATCCAGCAGCCCCTCGTCCATGTTGACGTCGATGACCTGCGCGCCGTTCTCGACCTGCTCCTGAGCGACGCTGAGCGCGGTGTCGTAATCGCCCTCCTTGATCAGCCGCCGGAAGCGCGCCGAGCCTGTGACATTGGTGCGCTCGCCGACATTGACGAAGAAGGAGCCGGCGTCGATGTTGCAGGGTTCCAGCCCCGAGAGCCGGCAGGCCGGGGCGATCTCGGGCCGGGCGCGCGGGGCGATACCGGCGACGGCCTGGGCGATGGCGCGGATATGATCGGGCGTGGTGCCGCAGCAGCCGCCGACGATGTTGAGAAAGCCGCTCCGCGCCCACTCGGCGATCTCTTCGGCCATCTCGTCGGGACCGAGATCATAGCCGCCGAGTTCGTTCGGTAGGCCGGCGTTGGGATGGGCCGAGACATGGGTCTCGCTGATGCGCGCCAGCTCTTCGACATACTGGCGCAGTTCGAAAGGACCGAGTGCGCAGTTCAGCCCGATGCTGATCGGCTCGGCATGACGCAGCGCGTTGTAGAACGCCTCGGTGGTCTGACCGGTCAGCGTCCGGCCCGATTGATCGGTGATGGTGCCCGAGATCATGGTGGGGCGTTCGACGCCATCCTCGTCGAACACCTGCTTGACCGCAAAGATCGCCGCCTTGGCGTTCAGGGTGTCGAAAATGGTCTCGATCAGGATCAGATCCGCGCCGCCCTCGATCAGACCGCGCGTGGACTCGGCATAGGCCGCGACCAGGGTATCGAAGTCGACGTTGCGCGCGCCCGGATCATTGACGTCGGGTGAGATGGAGGCGGTGCGGTTGGTCGGCCCGAGCACGCCAGCGACGAAACGCGGCTTCTCGGGCGTCGAGTAGTCATCGGCCGCCGCGAGTGCCAGCCGAGCAGCGGCGACGTTGATCTCATAGGCGAGGTCTTCCATGCCGTAATCGGCCATGGCGATGCGCGTGGCGTTGAAGCTGTTGGTCTCGACGATGTCGGCGCCGGCCTCCAGATAGGCGCGATGGATGCCGCCGATCACGTCCGGGCGCGTGAGTACCAGCAGATCGTTGTTGCCCTTGAGGTCGCTCGGCCAGTCGGCGAAGCGCGCGCCGCGATAATCGGCCTCGGTCAGACCGTGGCGCTGGATCATGGTGCCCATGGCGCCGTCGAGAATGAGGATGGAACGCGCGAGGCGCTCGCGGATCAGAGCATTGGAATCAGTCATGGAAACTCACGGCTAGAGAAGTCGAGCGCGTGGACGGCGCGGCGGCGAGCGGCGTGGATCTTTGGCCAGGCGCTGGGAGAATTCGCGCCACAGGCGCATCTAAAGGCGGAAACGATACCATGAGCACCGGTTTTTGTTCATGGCTTCGCGCCCGAAGGCCGTTCATACAGCAATTCGCGGGCTTTCGAGACGTGCCCTCGAAATCCGGTCGCGCTATGCTAATACCCTATCTACAATTCAAAAATGACTGTGCCCATCGAGGCTCGGGAAATCACTGCCCCATGACCAACTCCAAGATCCTCGCCTTTACGTCGGCTTCGTTCAAGACCGGCGTCAGCTCACTCATCGTGCTCGGGCTGGTGGGGTGCGATGGATTCGCACGTTTCAACACCAAAAAGGACGCACCGCCGGCCGAGTCCGTCGCCGCCGAGGAGTCGGCAGGAGCGGCCACGCCTCCGGGGGCCGATCCGTTAGCCGCGACCGAGACGCCGCCGGAACAAGACAAGAAGCTGTCGGGGCCGCTCTATGAGTGGAAGGGCGATGGACGTAAGGTCACGCGCATCGTCGTCAACACCAATGAGCAGAAAGCCCGCTTCTATTCGGGCGACGAAGAGATCGGCTGGAGCACGGTTGCGACCGGACTGCCCAAGTATCCGACTCCGACCGGCCGTTTCCAGGTGACGGAGAAGGTCGAGAACAAGCGCTCGAATCTCTACGGCAAGGTCTATGGCAAGGGCGGGCGTGTCCTGCGCTCCAGCGTCAAGGTCGGACGCGATCCGATCCCGGATGGCGGACGCTTCGAGGGCGCGCACATGCCCTTCTTCATGCGTCTGACCGACGACGGCGTGGGCCTGCACGCCGGGCCGATCCCCAATCCGGGGCAGCCCGCCTCGCATGGCTGCATCCGGATGCCGACCAAGATCGCGCCCGTGTTGTTCCGTCACGTGTCGAATGGGACACCCGTGACCATCGAGGGCAAGGGACCGAGCTACGGTGATTACGTCGCCAAACAGCGTGCCAATGCCGCGCGTCGCGCCGAGGCGCGACGGATCGCCGAGCAGAAGCGCGCTGCCGAGGCCCAAAAAGCCCAACAGGTCGCTCAGACAGCGCCGAGTGCGGCCGATACGACGACCAAGCCCCAGGACGCCGCTAGCAGCGAGAGGCGCGAGACGCATGCAGTGGCCAAGGATGAGGCGACACCGGCGACCCAGGCCATCGATACCACGAACGCGCGCGAGACGCGGATGCGCGAGCCGGCCCTCGATGCCGATACTACGGCTACGGCACCGGTTGAGAGTGCGTCGGCACAGTCGTCCGAACGGACGAACGCTCCAGCACCCGAGACGGCCAAGCCCGTGTCGGCTGAAGCCACTCCCGCTGAGCCGCGACCATCGATCATCGAGGATGCGGCACCGGCGGCCGAGCCCCAGCCGGCGGCCAGTGGAACCGGCCCGTCAACGGCACCGACCAGTACACCCGAGCCGGCACAGCGCGCTGAACCGACAACGCCTTCGGCCGCCACCCGGCCGGCACCAGAGATTCAGGAAGCCCCCGCCCCGACGCCGCCGCCCGCCGCGCCGGCGGTGGAGGCAAGTGCTCCTGCACCCAAACCGGCTGAACCGACGCCGAGTCCGGCACCGGCGGCCGCACCAGCCGACAGCGCTGCCGAATGAGCGACGAGTTCCCACTCGATCCCGGCGTCTGCCATCTGAACCACGCCGCTGTCGGCCCCTGGCCGCAGCGCGCGGTGGCGGCGGTGACGCGCTTCGCCGAGGCGAACGCGCGCCAGGGGTCGCTCGACTATCCAGCCTGGCTCGCCGTCGAGCAGCGTCTGCGCGAGCGTCTGGCCTGGCTGATCGGCGCCGATCAGGCCGCCGACATCGCGCTGGCCAAGAACACGTCGGAGGCGCTGTCGGTCATCGCGCACGGTCTGCCCTGGACGCCGGGGGACAGCATCGTCGGCATCGCCCAGGAGTTTCCCTCCAACCGCGTGGTTTGGGAGTCGCTGGCCGATCAGGGTGTGACTTGGCGCGCATTGGATCTGGCCGGCTCCAGCGATCCCGAAGCGGATCTGATCGCGCTGTGCGACGATTCGACGCGGATGATCGCCGTGAGCTGGGTGCAGTATGCCTCGGGTCTGCGGCTGGATCTGGAACGGCTTGGGGCCTGGTGCCGGGCCAAGGGCGTCCTGCTGTGCGTGGATGCCATCCAGGGTCTCGGCGCCCTGCCCTTCGATCTGAAGCGCTTTCAGGCCGATTTCGTCGTCGCCGACGGGCACAAGTGGATGCTCGGTCCCGAAGGGCTGGCGCTGCTCTATGTCCGGCCCGAACAGCGCGAACGCCTACGGCTCCGTCAGTTCGGCTGGCACATGGTCGAGCATTCGGGCGACTTCGACCACACCGACTGGACACCCGCCAGGGACGCGCGCCGCTTCGAGTGCGGCAGTCCCAATCTGCTCGGGACGCACGCGCTGGAGGCCAGTCTCTCGCTGCTGGCCGAGATCGGGATGGACGAGATCTGGCGCCGGCTTCAGGCTCGCACCGAGCACCTCATCGCCCTGATCGATGCACGCGGATTCGAATTACTCACGCCCCGCGATCCCGAGCGACGCGCCGGAATCGTCACCTTCCGCGTGCCGGGCGAGTCGTCCGCGCGGCTCTATCAGTCGCTCATGGCGCGGCGCGTACTCTGCGCCCAGCGTGGCGGCGGCCTTCGCTTCTCGCCTCACTTCCACACCGCATTTGAAACCCTGGATCGCGCCATGGCGATCCTCGATGAGATCCGGCGCGAGTCGACTAAGGCGCCTTGAGCTGACTCAGATCCTCATACAGTTCGAGCGGCTCGACCACGATGCCGGTGCCGTCCGGAGCCGGAAAGACCGACGCCAGACGCTCATCGCGCGCCATGCCCTTGAGCCAGCGCTCCATGAAGACCTCCAGCTCCAGCGGCTCGGGCCGGCAGTCGGCCCAGTCGTCGTTGGCCACGGCCGCCGCCAACTCGGGACTGGGCCAGAACGGAAAGCAGTCTCGCTCATCCTCATCGCGAAACGCCACGAATCCACCCGGCCCCTGGAGCGCCCAGACCCCATCACGCGCGATGGCCTCGCGGATGAAATAGGCATAACGCTCGTCGGCGGGCAGCGCGAAAAGATCTAGACTAACGGAGTTGGAATCTGGCGCATTCATGGATTGGCTCATTGGATCGCGGATTGCTGGCAATTCGGTATGAATCTGGAGTGCCGACTCTAACAGCGCTGGCCCGTGCACAAAAGCCCAGGCTCGATTCAGGCCGTTTGGTGTACTCCTTCATGATTTCAGGTCACGGGCGCTTGTCGGTCGAACCGAAAGGGTCGCACAATACGCGGGCTTCGGACGAGGCAAGAGAGGTTGGCGACATGAGATGGTATGGAATTCTGTTGGGAGCCATTCTCGGCACCCTGGTCGGAACCCTGATCGGCTATCTGCTGGTTCCGGCGATGTTGAAATAAGCGAATCCGCTCGATTGGGGGAGTGACCGCCGATGAGGCCACTGAGGTACCGTGTCCGACCAGGCAGTTGGGAGACGGCGGGAGCCACGGTCATGGAAGGCGGCGTCAATTTCTGTGTACTGTCGCGCTATGCCGAGCGCATGCAATTGCTGCTGTTCGAGTGCGAGGAGAGTCCGGACCCCTATGAGGTGATCCAGCTCGACCCGCGCGTCAACCGCACCTTTTTCTTCTGGCACGTCTTCGTCGAGAATCTTCCCGAGGGTACCTTCTACAACTGGCGTGCCGAAGGCCAGGCCGACCTGCGCGAGACCGGAAGCCGGCTCGATGTCGAAAAGGCGCTGCTCGACCCCTGGGCCACCACCATCAGCGACCGGCTCTGGGACCGCGCCGCCGCCTCGCGCCCCGGCGACAATGTCGAAACTGCGATTCGCGGTCAGGTGCTGCGCGACGACTACGACTGGGAGGACGACAAGCCGCTGTTCATCCCGCTCAGTCAGGCGGTCATCTACGAGATGCATGTCGGCGGCTTCACCCGTCATCCCTCGTCCGGCGTGGCTCATCCGGGCACCTTCTCCGGTATCGTCGAGAAGATCCCCTATCTCAAGGAACTCGGCATCACCCATGTCGAGCTGATGCCGGTCATGGCCTTCGACGCCCAGGACGTGCCGCCCAAAACCGCCAGTCTCGGGCTGGAGAACTACTGGGGTTACAGCACCCACAGCTTCTTCGCCCCGCATCCGGGCTTCGCCGTGAGCGCCGGTCAGGCGCGCGACGAGTTCCGCAACATGATCAAGGCGTTCCACAAGGCCGGGATCGGCGTGATCCTGGACGTGGTCTTCAACCACACCGCCGAGGGCGGCGCGGGCGGTCCGGTCATCAGCTTCAAGGCGTTCGGCAACGAGATCTTCTATCACCTCGACTTCGAGGACCGCAGCCAGTACCGCGACTACACCGGCTGCGGCAACACCATGAACTGCAATCATCCGCTGGTGACGCGGTTCCTGATCGACGCCCTGCTCTACTGGGTGCGGCGCATGCACGTCGACGGCTTCCGCTTCGATCTGGCCAGCGCACTGGCGCGCGGCGAGGACGGCAATCCGCAGTACCATGCTCCGGTGCTGTGGGCGATCGAACTTGCGCCCTCGCTCAATCGCGCCCACATCATCGCTGAGGCCTGGGACGCGGCCGGACTCTATCAGGTCGGCGACTTCCCCGGATACCGCTGGACGGAATGGAACGGTCGCTATCGTGATGTCATCCGCGGCTTCGTGCGCGGCGATCCCGGTCTGGTGTCCGAGGTCGCCACCCGTCTGGCCGGATCGAGCGACATGTACGAGGGCCGTCACCGGCTGCCGATGAACTCGATCAACTTCGTCACCTGTCACGACGGCTTCACGCTGTGCGATCTGGTCAGCTACGACCACAAGCACAACGAGGCCAACGGCGAGGACAACCGCGACGGTCACGACCACAATCTGAGCTGGAACTGCGGCTACGAGGGGCCGACCGACGACCGTGAGATCCAGCGGTTGCGGCGCCGGCAGGCCCGCAACTTCATCAGTATTCTGATGCTCAGCCAGGGCGTGCCCATGCTGCTCTCGGGTGACGAGGTGTTCCGCACCAAGCGCGGCAACAACAACACCTATTGTCAGAACAACGAGCTGTCCTGGTCCGACTGGGGGCTGGTCGAGAGCAACCGCGACGTCCTGGAATTCGTGCGCGCCATGATCGCACTGCGCCGGCGTCACCCGGCACTGATGCGCGACCGCTTCCTGACCGGCCAACCCGAATACGGTCAGACACTCCCCGACATCACCTGGCACGGCACCCGGCTCGACAAACCCGACTGGGACGATCCGACGAGCCGGGTGCTGGCCTTCACCCTGGCCGGCAAGGTCGAGGACGAGCCGCCGCTGCATGTCATGTTCAACATGGATGGCGTCGAACACACATTCGAGCTGCCGGTCATCGCCGGTCGACACTGGTGTCTCGCGGTCGATACCTGCCCCGAGGGCGGACTGGTGGTGCCGCCCGAGGCACAACATCCGCTCCAGAACCCTGATCGATTCGCCGTCGGCGCGCATGGCGTGGTGGTGCTGGAGTCGCGTTCGGTATGAACCCGGCGGCGACTGGATGAACGACAACCAACGGAGGACACCCGAGATGCACATCGGCATGATCGGTCTGGGGCGCATGGGCGCCAACATGGTGCGACGCCTGCTGCGCGCCGGGCACCAGTGCGTCGTCTACAACCGCAACCCGGCCAAGGCTCAGGCCCTGGTCGACGAGGGCGCGATCGCCATCAGTGATCCGGCCGAGTTCCGCGCCCGGATGGAGTCGCCGCGCCATATCTGGCTGATGGTGCCGGCGGCGGCCGTGGGCGGCGTCATCGAGGATCTGATCCCGCATCTGGAACCGGGCGATGCCCTGATCGATGGCGGCAACTCGCACTATCACGACGATCTGGTCCACGCCGAGCGGCTGCGTCCGCTGGGTCTGCATCTGGTCGACTGCGGCACCAGCGGCGGCGTCTGGGGACTGGAGCGCGGCTACTGCCTGATGATCGGCGGCGAACCTGATGTCGTCGAGCGGCTCGACCCGATCTTCGCCGCGCTCGCGCCCGGAGCCGGTGAGATCCCACGCACCGCCGGACGTTCCGGTCCGCCGAGCCGCGCCGAACAGGGCTATCTGCACTGCGGACCCAATGGCGCCGGCCATTTCGTCAAAATGGTCCACAACGGCATCGAGTATGCGCTCATGGGCGCCTATGCCGAAGGCTTCAACCTCCTGCGCCATGCCGGTATCGGACGCGAGGACCGCGCCAGCGATGCAGAAACCGCCCCGCTCGCCCATCCCGAGCACTATCAGTACGATATCCCGCTCGCTGAGGTCGCCGAGGTCTGGCGACGCGGCAGCGTCATCGCCTCCTGGCTGCTCGACCTGACGGCCAATGCCCTGCACGAAGATCCACGGCTCGATGCATTCGGCGGCCGGGTCTCGGACTCGGGCGAAGGCCGCTGGACGGCACTGGCCGCAATCGAGACCGGCACCCCCGCCCCGCTGCTGACCACGGCGCTCTACGAACGCTTCGGCTCGCGCGGTGAGGGCGATTTCGCCAATCAGCTCCTGTCGGCGATGCGCTATCAGTTCGGCGGGCACCACGAGAAACCCAAGGACTGAACCCACTGCAATGACCCCGACTTCGACGCCTGTCCCCCTGATCCTCGCCTCGACCTCGCCCTACCGGCGCGCCCTGCTCGACCGGCTCGGCCTGCCCTTCTCCACCGCCGCGCCGGATGTCGACGAGCGTCCTCATCCCGGCGAGTCGCCGGCCGATCTGGTCCGGCGGCTCGCCGAGGCCAAGGCGCGCGCCGTGGCCGAGAACCACCCGGACGCGCTCGTCATCGGCTCGGATCAGGTCGCCTGTCTGGACGACGCCATCCTCGGCAAGCCCGGCGATCATCAAACGGCCGTCGCGCAACTGGAGCGCGCCTCGGGCCGCTGCGTGCTGTTCCAGACCGGACTCTGTGTGCTCGATGCGCGCAGCGGCCAGACTCAAACCCTGGTCGAGCCATTCCGGGTGCATTTCCGCGTGCTCAGTCGCGCGCGCATCGAAGGCTATCTCGAACGCGAGCGTCCCTACGACTGTGCCGGCAGCTTCAAATCCGAAGGACTCGGGATCGCGCTCTTCGAGCGCCTGGAAGGCGACGATCCCGCTGCGCTCATCGGCCTGCCTTTGATTCGACTCATCCCCCTGCTGGAAACCGCCGGTCTCTGCCCGCTCGGCTCTTGATCCCTTTTGATCAAATTAACGAAGGGGCGTCTTGCAAAACGGTTTTTCGTGGGCAAGACTTAATGTCAAACTCTAAAGACCCCTTCTAGGGTCAAGAATTTCCAAGGGGAATCTTCAGCAATGCGACCACGCGCCCTGAACGCCAGGCTCGTTTGGGCCTTACCCGTTTCCGCCAGCCTGCTGCTCATGGCCGGCTGCGCGAGCAACAATCTCGAATCCCAGCTCGGCGACACAGGCCATCTGACTCAGCGCGACTACGGTGACTCGCACACCTTCCCCGTTCCAGCCGAGATCCAGGACAACGTGGATTTCTGGCGTCATGTCTATGGCGTCTGGAGCCGAAGTGAGGTCGCCATTCATGACGACGAGCATCTCGGTGTGATCTATGAAGTCACCCGGATTCCGGGACTGACTCAAGCCTCGTACAACCAGCTCCAGCAATCCTGGCTGAAAGATCGCGTCGATCACTACCGGTTTCGGCTCGCCGACCTGGAGCGGCGTGTGCGCAACAACCAGCCGCTGACCGCCGACGACAAGGCGCTCCTGGCGAAATTCGATCGCGCCGGCGGGGTGGCGGCGCTCTATGGGGCCTCGGAGCGCGTCCGCGCCCAGCGCGGCATCCGCGAGAAGTTCCGCCGCGGCGTCGAGATCAGCGGCCGCTACGATCGGACCTTCCGCGAGATCATGCGTCAGTACGGCTTGCCCGAGGATCTCGCCTATCTGCCGCACGTCGAATCCTCCTTCCAGTCCAACGCGCGCTCGAGCGCTGGCGCCAGCGGAATCTGGCAGTTCATGCCGGCGACCGGACGGCAATACATGACCGTCAACGGTCATATCGACGAACGTTACGATCCGATCATCGCGGCGGAAGGCGCTGCTCGCTATCTGTCCGAAGCCCATCGACGCCTGGGCAGTTGGCCGCTGGCGATCACCTCCTACAACCACGGACAGGGCGGCATCGCCAATGCCAAGTCGCAACAGGGAAGCGACATCGGTCGTATCGTCAGGCACTACAAGGGATCGGCCTTCGGTTTCGCTTCGCGCAACTATTACGCCGAATTCATCGCCGCCCGCGAGGTTGCCCGCCACCCGGAACGTTATTTCCCCGAAGGGATTCGTTACGAGGAGCCCTGGAGGTACGACAAGATCGTATTGCGCAACAGCATGCCTGCCGTCCATCTGGCGCAGCACTACGGCACCTCCAAGCAGCAGCTCGCTGAACTGAACCTGCACTGGCGCGACCCGGTGATCAAGGGCGACGGCCATCTGCCGGCCGGAACCACGGTCTGGCTCCCGGCCGGGACGACGCGCCGGATCGCCAGTCAGCCCCCGGCCTATGCGCGTCCCGCCGCTGTCGCGCGCACCGAACCCGCCACCCGGCCCGCTGCGGCGACGCCTGCCGCGACCCGCACCGCCGTGGCCAAGACGACGCCCAAGACCAAACCTGTGGCGGCGTCCAAAGCGCCCATCGTGGCCAAGTCGTCGACCAAGACCAAGCCGGCCAAAACCCAGACCCGCTACCATATCGTCAAGCCCCAGGAGACGCTCTATCGCGTCGCGGTCCAGAACGGAATCTCGGTCGAGGAGTTGCGCAAACTCAACAAGATGCGCCCGGACGACAACCGAATCCTGCCTGGACAGAAGCTCATCGTCGGCATCTGATCAGCGCCGGGATCTGTTCAGCCCCGTCTAGCGGGGCTGACTCCATCCTTCCGGGGTGACGCGGTGGAGCCGCCGAACTCCAGTCCGCCCCCAAGCTGACAAACGCACACCACGCCATCCGTGTCGTGACCGCGCTGCTGTCGACATGCGAAGCCTGTCACAGTATCGGGCGTTGACGCCAACGCTTTTTCGAGTGTTGTGAACGGGTTCATCGCACGTGGCGGCGCGGATCGCTATAAACAGCGAACCGGGGAGGCTCGACGGCTTCGAGTCTCACATTCGCCGCCTCGACCGGAACCGGACATGCCGCCACACACCAAGCTTTCGCTTCGCTCAGTGCGTCAACCCGATCCGCGACAGACCAACGCCTTGGCTGGGGAATCCGCGATGCCGCTTCGCCTCCTGCAACTCACGGACCCTCACCTCTTCGGTGATCCCGGCGGGCAGCTTCTCGGCATCACGACACGCCGCAGCTTCGAGTCCGTGCTGGCGCTAGCCCTGTCCGAATCCCCGGCACCGGACGCGCTGATCCTGACCGGCGATCTGGTGCACGACGAAACCCCGGTCGGCTATCGCTATCTGCGTGAGCGGCTCAATCGCACCGGGATCCCGTACTATTGCATCGGCGGCAACCATGACATCCAGTCGCTGATGATGGAGCAACTCGGTCCGGCGGCGCTGGTGTCGGTGGCCCTGCGTCGGCTCGACGGCTGGAATCTGATCTTTCTCGATTCGAGCGAACCCGGAAGCGATGGCGGCCGTCTGACCGAGACCCAGCTCACGCAACTCACCGACCTGCTGGCCGATGAGCGGGCACCGGCGCTGATCTGTCTACATCACCATCCGGCGGCCGTCGGCAGCGCCTGGATCGACCGGATCGGTGTGGCGAACGGGGCGTCATTGCTCGATCTGTGCAACCGTCATCCGCACGTCAAGGCGGTGCTCTTTGGGCATGTCCATCAGGAATTCTCGGCATGGCATGGCGACTGCCGGCTGCTGGGCGCCCCCGCGACCTGCTTTCAATTCGAGCCTCGAAGCCGGGATTTCGCCATTGACGAGATTCCGCCCGGCTATCGCGAACTCATGCTCTATCCGGACGGTCGGCTCACCACGCGCGTCGTCCGACTGGTGGAGTATGCGGAGCGGCCGCTCTATCAGGCGGGCGGCTACTGAGTCGGCCAGGCGCGAACGGCCCATCGTCGCTCAGTCGATGACGAATCCGGGCCAGCCCTGATAGTCCAGCGGCTCGCAGGCCACACCCGACACGTCGGCCCTGGCCGGACCGATTCGCAGCCAGTCGCGTAACTGCGCCACGGACGCCGCCTCGCCACAGGCCAGCACCTCCACACGCCCATCGCTCAGGTTGCGCGCATAGCCGGTCAGTCCCAGTCGCATCGCCTGCTCGCGTGTCGAAGCGCGGAAGAAGACTCCCTGAACACGCCCGGCGACCACACAGCGATAGCAGACTCTGTGCTCAACGGCTCGCTCGTCCATCGTTGAATCCCCCAGGTTGTTGTCGTGCATCACGCGCCGGGACGTCGGCAGAGCACGCGATGGTGGCAGCGATTCTCACCAGATCGCCGCGGCGGATCAAGGATAGCGATTGGCGTGCGCGGCTTTGAATGATTAAATCATCGGACATACAACCGACACTGTCCGGGACGGCCCCCACATGAGCCATATCCTCGTCCTCTATTACAGCCGCCACGGCGCCACCGCCGAGATGGCGCATCAGGTCGCCCGCGGTGTGGAAGCCGCCGGACTCGAAGCGCGTCTGCGCACGGTGCCGGCCGTCTCCACCGTCTGCGAGGCCAGCGAACCGGCTATCCCCGCCAGCGGCGCGCCCTATGTGGATCTCGATGACCTGCGCGACTGCGCGGGTCTGGCGCTCGGCAGCCCGACGCGCTTCGGCAACATGGCGGCGGCCATGAAGTATTTTCTCGATGGCACCAGCAGTCTGTGGCTGTCGGGCGCCCTGGCCGGCAAGCCCGCCGGAGTCTTCACCTCGACCTCCAGTCTGCACGGCGGGCAGGAATCGACCCTGTTGAGCATGATGCTGCCGCTGCTGCATCACGGGATGCTGGTCATGGGGCTGCCCTACAGCGAAACCGATCTGCTGCATACCCAGAGCGGCGGCACCCCCTATGGTCCCTCGCATCTGGCCGGAACCGAGAACGACCGGCCGCTGACGGAGGAAGAAAAACGACTCTGTCAGGCTCTGGGTCGGCGTCTGGCGACCACGGCCTCGAAACTGGTGGGCTGAGACGCCCGCGCGAGGCCTGAGTTGAACGGCCCGACCCCGCAACTCCATCTGCCGCTCGAACTGCGGCCTGAACCAACCCTGGAGTCCTATCGGCCGGGGCCGAACGCCGAGGTGCTGGATGCCGTCTCGGCGCTGGCGCGGGGCGCGGGTGAACCCTACCTATTGCTCTTCGGCGCCAGCGGCACGGGCAAGACACACCTGCTGCAAGCCTCCTGCCAGACTGTCGTGCGCTCCGGGCGTCAGGCCCATTTCGTGCCGCTCGGGATGGCGGATCTGGACCCGGCGATGCTGGAGAACCTGGAGCAGATGGATCTGGTGGCGATCGATGACATCCAGTGCATCGTTGGCGATCCGGCCTGGGAGCGCGCCCTCTTCGATCTCTTCAACCGGCTGCGCGAACAGGGGCGTTCGCTGCTCGGCGCCACTGATGCCGCCCCCGACAGCCTGCCGTTCAGCCTGCCGGATCTGGCCTCGCGCCTGCTGTGGGGACCGCGTTATCGGCTACTGCCGCTGCCAGACCTGGACTGCGAACAGTTGTTGCTCGAATCGGCGCGCGGACGCGGGATGCGCCTGACGCCGGAGTTGGTGCGCTTCATCATGAGCCACCACGCACGCGATCCGGCCTCGCTGCTCGACCTGCTGGCGCGACTCGACAGCCTCAGCCTGCGCGAGCAGCGCCAGCCGAGCATTCCGCTGGTGCGTCGCATCATGCTGGGATCCGAAGACGCCGACTGAGTTCAATCCGGCCTCCGGCCGTTGGCGATCGCCTTGCGGCTCCAGATCCAGACGTACTGCGTGCCGCTGACGACCACGGTGAGCAGGCAACTCCAGACCAGCGCGGCAATCAAGGCGTCCGGCAGATCCACGACCCCGGCATCGAGGATGACCGCCACGACCAGCAGGATCTGCAGGGCCGTGTTGACCTTGCTCATGAGGATGGGAGCCGCCTCGACCTCGGCGACCCGGTAGTTGTAGAGCAAGGCGCCGCTGATGATGACCAGATCGCGAAAGATCACCGCCAGCACCAGCCACAGCGGGATGAGGTCGTGCACACCGAGCACCAGGAAGCAGCACACGAGCAGGGTCTTGTCGGCCAGCGGGTCGAGCAGGCCGCCGAGCCGGCTCTGCCAGCCATAGTGTTTGGCCAGAAAACCGTCGAGTCCGTCGGAGATCCCGGCGGCGGCAAACAGAACCAAGGCCCAGCCGAATTCGTGGACCACGAGCAGATAGACCACCGGAATCACGGTGATCAGTCGAATCATGCTGATGATGTTGGGGATGTCACTGGGCTTCAAGAGACTCATAGCGCCTACGCCTACGGAACGCACTGACGGAAGATGGCGGGTATACTAGCGCACCTCGATTCGTCAGACTGGAGCCATCGCGTGCCGCAGGATTCAACCCCCCCATCCACCGCCCTCAGTTACCGCTCGGCCGGTGTCGACATCGACGCCGGCGCTCGACTCGTCGAGCGTATCAAGCCGCTGGCCGCCGCCACGCGCCGCCCTGGCGTGCTCGATGGGCTAGGCGGGTTCGGGGCGCTGTTCGAATTACCGCTGGAGCGGTTCCGTCAGCCGGTGCTGGTCTCGGGTACCGACGGCGTAGGAACCAAGCTCAAGCTCGCCATCGAACTGGGACGTCACGACACCATCGGCATCGATCTGGTGGCCATGTGCGTCAACGACATTCTGGTCAGCGGCGCCGAGCCGCTGTTTTTCCTCGACTACTATGCCACCGGGCGCCTGGACGTGGATGTGGCCACGGCTGTCGTCAGCGGCATCGCGCGCGGCTGCGAGCTGGCCGGCTGCGCCCTGACCGGCGGCGAGACGGCCGAGATGCCCGGACTCTACGGCGCGGGCGACTATGACCTGGCCGGATTCTGCGTCGGCATCGTCGAGAAGGATGCCATCATCCAGCCCGAGCGGGTCGCGCCGGGCGACCGGCTGATCGCGCTCGCCGCTTCCGGGCCGCATTCCAACGGCTATTCGCTGATCCGCAAGGTCATCGAGACCAGTGGCGCGGATCTGAGCCAAACCTTGGGTGAGACGACGCTGGGCGAGGCGCTACTGGCGCCGACGCGCATCTATGTGCGCTCGGTGCTGTCGCTGATCGCGGCGCAGCACGTCCATGCCCTGGCGCATATCACCGGCGGCGGCCTGACTGAGAACCTGCCGCGCGTGCTGCCGGCCGGCACGCAGGCGTGCATTGATCTCGACTCCTGGACCCGTCCGGCGGTGTTCGACTGGCTCCAGACCCAGGGCGGCATCGCCGAGACCGAGATGCTGCGCACCTTCAACTGTGGCGTCGGGATGGTGGTGTGCGTGGCGGCGGACTCCGCCGATGACGCGCTGGCTCACCTGCGCGCACAGGGCGAGACCGCCTGGGTCATCGGCCGGATCGAAGCCACCGAGGGCGAGCCGCGTGTCGTCTACCAGGGCGGCGGTGCCCATGCCGTCTGAACGCGCGCCGCTGTCGGTCGTCGCGCTCATCTCGGGGAGCGGCAGCAATCTACAGGCCCTGATCGACGCCCAGGAACAGGGGGCGCCGTTTCGGATCCGCGCCGTCATCAGCAACGAGCCGGAGGCCTTCGGCCTGGAGCGTGCGCGCCGTCACGGCATGGCGACTGCGGTTCTGAACCACCGCGACTATCCGGATCGCGCCAGCTTCGATGCCGCCCTCGCGGCGGCGATCGATGGCTATGATCCGGGGCTGGTGGTCTTGGCCGGCTTCATGCGCATCCTGACGCCGGCTTTCGTCGAGCACTATCGCGGACGGCTGTTCAACATCCATCCCTCGCTGCTGCCCAAGTATCAGGGGCTGCACACCCACAAGCGCGCGCTCGAGGCCGGTGACACCGAACACGGCGCCAGTGTGCATTTCGTCACGGCCGAACTCGACGGTGGTCCCGTGGTGCTCCAGGCCCGCGTGCCCGTACGGCCCGGAGACGACCCAGGCATACTGGCCGCGCGGGTGCTGAAACAGGAACACGTCATCTATCCGACCGTGGTGCGCTGGTTCGCCGAGGGCCGGTTGCGTCTCGACGCGGATGGACGCCCCAACCTCGATGGCGAGGTGCTGGACGAACCGCGCCGGATCGATCTGGATCAGGGGTCGACCTGATCGTTGCCGCCTTCCGCTCCCGGCTCGCGACCGTCATGGGGTTCGAGGCGCCGCTCGCTGTAGGGTAGACAGGTCGCGGGGCGCGCCGGCGAACAGGCTTCGGCATCGCGCACCAGCCGGACATAGAAGGCCTCGCGCGGCGTGCCATAACCCAGGTGGCCCCGGCGAAAATCGAGCGTCCAGGCGCTGTCCGGATAATAGGTCGCCGGGTCCGAGGTCCAGAAGCGGCCGGCCGGCGTGCGTGGAAAGGTGACGCCGTCGATGCCGACGCCATGGCAACGCTGCAACAGCAGGGAGCGCAGTTCGTCCTGGGTCGGCAGGCGCCAGTCGGCATAACCGGCGAAGCGCCAGTCGCGCGCGCGCCGCTTCGCCTCTTCCAGCTTGAATGTCTGCGGTTCGCCCGCCGTACAGCCGACCCCCGCCGCACCCTCGGGACATTGCTTCCACATCAGCCGGGTGCTCCGGTCGTAGACCGTGCCGTTCTGGATCGGGATGTAGCGCGGATCGGGCATGGGCGCGGCGTCCCAGTCGACACACTCCTGAGCGACCGCCAGACCAGCCAGCAGCGCCAGCGGAATGCTCAAGAGTCGTATCGGCCGCATACGCACGCGCTGACCGACACTATTTGGATCTGTCCTCATCCGTCCTGGAGCCGGAGGCCGGCAGGCTCGTCATGAGTTTCTGGAAGTAGTCCCAGGACGCCAGGGTTCCGGCCATATAGGGCTGGAAGAGCTTGAGCGGGTCATAGCCCTCGACCCCTGCATTCATGCGCTCGCGGATGTCGTCCATGAGCTGGCGCTGAAAGGCTTCGACGTCCGGGAGACCGAAGAGTTTGCGCATTTCCTCGGGGGTGATATCCACATCGACCGTGACCTTCATCAGTTCCTCCGCGAGAAACCCCGTCCTTCAGGGCGGGGAGGGATAGCGGCTACGACAGTGCAGCCACCGGAAACAGGTGCAGGCTTTCCACCTGCCGGGCCGTGAGGCTCTGCCCGTAAGGGCCTGGTGACGGTGCAGCGTCTCACGACGCCACACGCTCCCCTCGCCAATGTGTGCAACCGGCTCCCGCTGGCGCGGCGATCAAAACCTTCGACGCTTTACCTTTCGCCTGCATGATCTCGACCTTTCAGAGCGGCGGACTGAGGAAGCATCCGCCGGTGAGTCTTAGCGACCTGTTGCATACGTAGCCCCTTTCGACCGTCCTGGTCAGGCGGGCTGAGGCTGGTCAACCCAGCTTGCTCTCACAAGCTCCGCCCTTCAGGGCGGGGTAGTTGACGAGAACCTCTCCGGTGGGTGACGAGCCGGTCGGACCAGCTCAGTGACGGCGCGCACGCGGCATGTCTTCCAGGATCGGCTCCTCGACCTGGATGCTGCGTCGCACACGCCGGCCGATCAGGACGCAGGCGCGCTCGAAGGCACGCTCGGCCTCGCGGGCGTTCCAGTCCCATTCGGATGGATGCGAGGTGGCCGGAAACTGCCAGTGCCCGGTGATCAGCACCGAACCGATGCGAACCTCCAGCGTCCAGTCGTGCCAGACCATGTCGGGCCGGTCGTCTTCGACGAACTCCTGTTCGACCAGTCGGACATAGTGGCCGGCCTGATCGTCCATGGCGACCTGATTGGTGAGCACCAGGCTGTCGTCGATACAACTGCTCCAGCCGGTATGCACCGCGCTGGCCGTCGACATGAGGGCATGGAAGAGCAGACCGGGCGTGAGCGTCAGGGACAGGGGGGTGTCCCAGTCCGGCTCACCTGTGTCTCTATCGGGTGTCATTGCGTGAATGTCGCGCCTCTGTTGTCCGTGGTGGCGCGATCTGAGCGCCAAACAGCAAGTCTACGTCGGTCGGGCCACGAACGGCAATGCGGACACTCAACACCCCGGATCCTCCGAGAGCATCTCGGCCTGACTGCGCAGATAGGCGCCGGCGCGATAGAGTCCGACCAGTGTCTTGCCATCGCGGATGGTGCCGTCGTCGCACCAGTCGAGCGCCTGACTCAGCGGCATCCAGTGGATCTCGATCACCTCGCCGTGCTCATGAGCGTGCGGCAGCTCGGTCAGACCGCGCCCCAGCCACAGATGGATGACTTCATTGAAGATGCCGGGCGAGCTGTACAGGGAACCGAGATCGATCCAGTCGTCGGCCTGCAGGCCGGCCTCTTCGGCCAGCTCGCGGCGCGCGGTCGACAGCGGGGTCTCGCCCGGATCGAGGCGGCCTGCCGGCAGTTCCCAGATCCAGCCCCGGGCCGCGTGACGGAATTGACGCAGCAGACAGACGCGCTCCTGCTCATCGAGCGCCACGGCCGCCGCGCCGCCCGGATGGCGCACCATCTCCAGCTCGACCTGACTGCCGTCGGGAAGTTCGACCGACTCGACGGCCACTTCGATGACCTTGCCCTGATAGATCGGTTCGCGTTTCAGGATGTCGCCTTCACTCATCTCAGAATCTCCTCGATGCGCGCGATGCGGATTCGCCGGGCATCTCTCGTGTCGTGAGGGGGTTACACTAGTCCCCCCGCGCGAATTCGACAAGATCGGGGCGCGATTCGAGGGCGGTTCGGACCCTACAGTCACAGAACCGTCATCGATCGTCAATAAAATCGATCGTCCTCCAGCGCAGGCGCGCTGTTCCATTTCAGTCTTCAGGTTCCTTCCCCATGACCACCATTCTTGTCATCGATGACGAGCCAGACATCCGCGAGGTGATGCGGTTCGCGCTCGAGAGTTCGGACTTCCGCGTCATGGAGGCCGGTCACGCCGACGAGGCGCGCAAGCTGTTGAGCAACGAGACCCCGGATCTCATCCTGCTCGACTGGATGCTGCCCGGACGCTCCGGGCTGGAGCTGGCGCAGCAGCTCAAACAGAACCCCAAGACCAAGTCGATCCCGATCATCATGATCAGCGCGCGCGGCGAGGAAGAAGATCGGGTCAAGGGACTCGACACCGGCGCCGACGACTATATCGCCAAGCCTTTCTCGCCGCGCGAGATGGTGGCGCGCGTCAAGGCGGTGCTGCGGCGCGCGAAGCCGGACGAGGCCACCGACGAGATCGAGATCGGCGGTCTGGTGATGGACAATCTCGGGCATCGGGTCACGGCTGGCGGTCGCCCGATCGAGGTTGCACCGACCGAATACCGGCTGCTGCACTTCTTCATGGCCCATGCCGATCGCGCCTTCAGCCGTTCGCAGCTGCTCGATCAGGTCTGGGGCGATCAGGTCTATGTCGAAGAGCGCACCGTGGATGTGCATGTGCGCCGTCTGCGCAAGGCGCTGGAGCCGACCGGACACGACCGGCTGCTGCAAACCGTGCGTGGCGTCGGCTATCGTTTCTCGGACAAGACTTGAGCGGCGCACGCTATCCGGCGTCGGTTCGGGGCGATCTGGGACGAGCCCTGCTGCTCGATCTCGGGCTGCTGCTGGTGCCGGTCGCGCTGGGCCTGCTCATCACCGCATTCGGCCTCGACCCAGCCTGGATCTGGCCTTGGATCCTGCTCCCGACCCTGCTGCGTCATCCCTGGCTGCTGATCCGGCTCGCGCTCCTGATCCGGCGCCAGCATCGACTCGCCCCGCCCTTCCCGCTCGGACTCTGGGGCGAGGTCTATCGCGGGATCGCACGCTATCAGCAACGCGGGCGTAAGAGCCGCAAGCGTCAGATCCGCTTCAGCCGGCGTTTTCGCGAGGCCGCCAACGCTGTGCCCGATGCCCTGGTCATCCTCGACAAACAGCATCGCGTCGAGTGGGCCAATCCGGCCGCGGCCAAGCTGATGAACATCCGTTGGCCGGAGGACGATCGGCGTCCCTTCACCGAGATCCTGACCCAGCCCGAGATCCTGCCCTTCATCGAGGCGGGCGAGTACATGCGCCCGCTCGACATCGCGCCCGAACACAACCGCGCCATCATGCTCTCGCTACGCATCACGCCCTTCGGCGAGCGCAAGAAGCAACGGTTAGTGGTCGGGCGTGACATCACCAAGATCTATCATCTCAACATGATCCGGCGCGATTTCGTCGCCAACGCTTCGCACGAACTGCGCACGCCCCTGACCGTGATCGCCGGGTTCCTGGAGACCCTGCTCGACGCGCCCGGCACGCCGACCCCGCATCGGCGTCCGCTGACCCTGATGCGCAACCAGACCGACCGCATGTGCTCGATCATCGAGGATCTGCTGACGCTCTCACGGCTGGAGATGCGCGAGAGTTCCGAGGAACAGGAGTCGGTGGACGTTCCCGACGAGCTGCATCTGATCCTGCAGGAGGCTCAGGCGCTGAGCAATGGCCGGCATGGTTTCGAGAGCCGGATCGAAGAGGATCTGCTGCTGCTCGGCAGTCCGCCCGAACTGCGCAGTGCGTTCTCCAATCTGGTCTTCAACGCCGTCAAGCACACACCCGACGGCACGCGCATCCAGGTCGTCTGGCAGCGTGGGATCGATGGGGTCGAATTCAGTGTCAGCGACGACGGTCCGGGCATTCCGCCCGAGCACCTGCCGCGGCTGACCGAGCGTTTCTACCGCGTCGACCGCGCGCGCTCGCGCGAATCGGGCGGAACGGGTCTGGGGCTGGCCATCGTCAAGCATGTGCTCAACCGGCACGATGGACGACTCAGGATCATGAGCGAGCTTGGACGCGGTTCGCGCTTCGTCTGCCGCTTTCCGGGCAAACGCGCCCTGATCCGGGACGATCGCGACGCGATGCCGGTCGATGAGCGTCCGGCACAGTAAGGCGCACGCCTGGACTCGTCGCCGGCCGAATCGGAATGGGGTGTCTGGAGAGGTCCAGGTCGACGTCTTGGCACGGACGGCCGCGCCGAACCTGGTTCGGAGGGATCAGCCGAGGGCCGACATCGGGATACGCCGCTCATCGCCGTCATCGGACGAAACAGCGGAATCAGGCGACTGAGAATCCTGGAAGGCCAGGTTGACGCGATCGCGCAGTTCCTTGCCCGGCTTGAAGTGCGGGACGTGTTTGGCGGCCAGGGCGACCGACTCACCCGTCTTGGGATTGCGTCCGATGCGTGGCGGGCGGTAATGCAGCGAGAAACTGCCGAACCCCCGGATCTCGATCCGCTCCCCGGTAGCGAGCGCCGTGCTCATGCGCTCGAGGATCTTTCTGACCGCCTCCTCGACGTCTTTGTAAGGGAGATGGTCCTGGTCGGCGGCCAGAATGTCGATCAGCTCCGATTTCGTCATGGGGCGACTCCTGGAAAAATCGATCGGGGACCGCCCCGTGGCGGCGCGGTCCCCGTATCCTCATGGTCTAGAGGATCTCAGCCTCAGTTGCCGCGCTGAGCCTCTTCCATCTGCTCCTTGAGGAGGTCGCCGAGCGTGGTGGCGGCGCTGGCCGCGTCACGCGAATAGCCCTTGATGGCGCTCTGCTCTTCCTCGACGTCCTTGGCCTTCATCGACAGCGACAGGGTGCGGTTCTTGCGATCGACGCCCAGGAACTTGGCCTCGATCTCTTCGCCGACCTTGAGCACGGCGCGCGCGTCTTCGACGCGGTCACGCGAGATCTCGGAGGCGCGCAGATAGCCTTCGACGCCCTCGCCGAGCGTGATGGTCGCGCCCTTGGCATCGACCTCGGCGACCACGCCGGTCACGACGCTGCCCTTCTCGTGCAGAGCGACGAAGCTGGAGAACGGATCCTTGTCGAGCTGCTTGACGCCGAGCGAGATGCGCTCACGCTCGGGGTCGACCGACAGCACCACGGTTTCGAGTTCATCGCCCTTCTTGTAGCGACGCAGGGCGTTCTCGCCGGCCTCGTCCCAGGAGATGTCGGACAGATGCACCAGGCCGTCGATGCCGCCGTCCAGACCGATGAAGATACCGAAATCGGTGATCGACTTGATCTTGCCGGAGACGTGATCGCCCTTCTTGTGGGTGACGGCGAACTCCTCCCAGGGGTTCATGGCGCACTGCTTGATGCCGAGCGAGATGCGGCGACGCTCCTCGTCGATGTCCAGCACCATGACCTCGACCTCGTCGCCCAAGTTGACGACCTTGGAGGGATGGATGTTCTTGTTGGTCCAGTCCATCTCGGAGACGTGCACCAGACCCTCGACGCCCTCTTCGATCTCGACGAAGCAGCCGTAGTCGGCGATGTTCGTGACCTTACCGAAGACGCGGGTGCTCTCAGGATAACGGCGCGAGATGTTGACCCACGGGTCTTCGCCCATCTGCTTGAGGCCGAGCGAAACGCGCTGACGCTCACGATCGAACTTGAGCACCTTGACGCTGATCTCGTCGCCGATCTCGACCACTTCCGACGGATGCTTGACGCGACGCCAAGCCATGTCGGTGATGTGCAGCAGGCCGTCGATGCCGCCCAGATCCAGGAAGGCGCCGTAGTCGGTGAGGTTCTTGACCACACCCTTGACTTCCATGCCCTCTTCCAGGTTTTTGAGCAGTTGATCGCGCTCGGCGCTGTACTCTTCCTCGACCACGGCGCGGCGCGAGACCACGACGTTGTTGCGCTTGCGGTCGAGCTTGATGACCTTGAACTCTTGTTCCTTGCCTTCGAGGTAGGTGGTGTCGCGCACCGGGCGCACGTCGACCAGCGAACCGGGCAGGAAGGCACGCACCGTGCCCAGGTCGACGGTGAAGCCGCCCTTGACCTTGCCGTTGATGAGACCCTTGACGGTCTCGGCGTTCTCGAACGCCTTCTCCAGATAATCCCAGGCGGCGAAGCGCTTGGCCTTTTCGCGCGAGAGACGGGTCACGCCGAAGCCGTCTTCGACGGCGTCGAGGGCCACTTCGACCTCGTCGCCGATCGCCACTTCCAGCTCGCCCTCGGGGCTGATGAATTGACTGCGGGGAATGATGCCTTCGGACTTGAGTCCGGCATTGATCACGACGTTGTCGGCGGTGATGTCGATGACGGTGCCGACGACGATGGTACCCGGCTGGAGCTGGGTGGTGTTCAGACTTTGTTCGAAGAGTTCGGCGAAGCTTTCGGTCATGAGATCCAAGTATCCTGAGAATGGCGCGCTGACCCATCCCATCCGGGACGAGGGGTGTTTTAAGTAAACGAAAAGGTCGACGCTCTCCACGTCGACCCTACCTGTTTCAGACCGCTGTTCGCAGCCAATCCAAGGGATTGGACTGGCCGGATGCCGGCGATCTTAGGAGCCTCGGGCGATCGCTTCCGGGAAGACGCGCCTAACCTCTTCCAGGACTCGATCGAGCACTTCAGCAATGGACATCTGGGTGGAATCCACCAATACGGCATCCTCGGCGGGACACAGGGGTGCCACCGGGCGGGACCGGTCGCGCGCGTCCCGTTCGCGGATGTCCGCTACAAGTTGCGGGAGGTTAGCATCCACCCCCTTCTCCTTCAACTGTTTATAGCGGCGTTCGGCACGGATCTCGGGGCTGGCATCGAGAAAGATCTTCAGTCGTGCCTGAGGAAAGACCACGGTGCCCATGTCGCGTCCGTCGGCCACCAGGCCAGGCGCGCGGGCGAAGCGGCGCTGCCAGTCGAGCAACGCCGCGCGCACGCCCGGATGGGCGGCCACGCGCGAGGCGGCCATGCCGGCCTCTTCAGTGCGGATGGCATCGCTGACGTCCTCGCCGGACAGGAGCACCCGTCCGGCCTGGAACTCGACCGGCAGGGCGGCGGCCAGCGGAGTCAGCGCCTCAGGGTCGTCGAGATCCAGTCCCTGGCGACCGGCCGCCAGACCCAGCACTCGGTAGAGCGCGCCGCTGTCGAGCGCGTGCCAGCCGAGCCGTTCGGCCAGGCGCTGCATGAGCGTGCCCTTGCCGGTGCCGGAGGGACCGTCGATGGTGAGGATCGGGGTCATGGACGCTGTTCCTCGATCGTCAGCCCGGCGTTTGAGGCCAGTTGCGGGAAGCCGGGGAAGGAGGTCTCGACATTGGCGCAGTCGCGCACCTCGATCGGCCCACTGGCGCGCAGTCCGGCGATGGCAAAGGACATGGCGATGCGGTGGTCGCCGTGGGCCTCGATGGCGTTCTCGCCTGTGGCCGAACCCAGGGTGCCGCCCTGGATGCGGATGCCGTCCGGGGTCGGTTCGGCCTGGATGCCGAGCTTGGTCAGGCCATCGGCCATGACCTGGATGCGGTCGCTCTCCTTGACGCGCAGCTCTTCGGCGCCGGTCAGCACCGTCTCGCCCTCGGCGCAGGCGGCAGCGATGAAGAGCGCGGGGAATTCGTCGATGGCCAGCGGCACCTGATCGACCGGAATCCGGATGCCGCGCAGCCGGGCCGACTTGACGCGGATGTCGGCCACCGGCTCGCCGCCGGCGGTGCGCTTGTCGAGCAGTTCGATGTCGGCGCCCATGGCGCGCATGATGTTGATGACGCCGACTCGGGTCGGGTTGATGCCGACGGCTTCGAGCAGCAGATCCGAGCCGGGCGCGATGCTGGCGCCGACCAGAAAGAACGCGGCCGATGAGATGTCGGCCGGGATGCGCAGTCGGCAGGCGGTCAGGCGTCCGCCGCCGGTGAGACAGACGCGCAGTCCCTGGCGGCGTACTGAGTAACCGAAGGCGGTCAGCATGCGCTCAGTGTGGTCGCGCGTCGGCTCGGGTTCGACGATACAGGTCTCGCCCTCGGCATAGAGTCCCGCCAGCATCAGGCAGGATTTGACCTGGGCGCTGGCCATCGGCAGGCGGTATTCGAGGCCGTTCAGATGGTCCACCGGCTCGATGGTCAGGGGCGCTGTGCCGGTCGGACTGGTGCGGATCTGAGCGCCCATCAGTGCCAGCGGCTCGGTGACGCGGCGCATCGGACGGCGCGTCAGCGAGTCATCGCCCACCAGTGTGGCCGTGAACCCCTGCCCCGCCAGCAGTCCGACGAGCAACCGCATGGCCGTGCCCGAGTTGCCCATATCGAGCGTCGTGTCGGGCGCGCGCAGACCGCGCATCCCCACGCCCTCGATCACCAGCTCGCCGTCGCTCGGACCCTCGATCGAGACGCCCATGGCACGGAAGGCCGCGAGTGTGGCCAGGGCATCGGCCCCTTCCAGGAAACCGCTGACCTGGGTGCGCCCCTCGGCGATGGCCGAGAGCATGATGGAGCGATGCGAGATCGACTTGTCGCCCGGCACGCGCAGACGTCCGCGCAGTGAGCCGCCGGGGCTGATGAGGTAGCGATGATCGATGAGCGAGGACAAGGCGTCTCCCAGGCTCGCGTGGCCGGTGATGAAAGGGCTGGGATTGTAGCAGTCGCCGGGCGGCGAACCAACGCACACCACGCTGGGATGGAAATTCAAGTAGGATGTCGGCCCGACTCGTTCGAGCATCATGACGGATGCCCGCCGAAGCGGCGTCCTCCCGTTCACACCCCTAAAGATCGACCCCATGCCCATCACCGAGAAACAGAAACGCTGGCTCAAGCCCCAGGTCCATCATCTCAAGCCCGTCGTACTCGTTGGTCAGTACGGCATCACCGAGCCGGTCCTGGCCGAGATCGAGATTGCACTCGACCATCATGAACTGATCAAGGTCCGCATCAACGCCGGCGACCGTGACGAGCGTGATGCCGCCATCGGCCTGATCTGCGAGCGCACCGGCGCGGACCTCATCAATCGCATCGGCAACGTCGCCGCGCTCTATCGCCACAATCCCAAGAAGCGCGACCCCATCGTACTGCCGAAGCTCTGAGGCGGCCCCAGACCTCGCCACACACGCAAACAGTGGCCTGAACCAAACGCCGCTCGGTTCAGGCCGTGATCCCTGACTCAGGATCTGGGCAGGGTCACGCCGCGCTGCCCTTGGTACTTGCCGCCGCGATCCTTGTAGGACGTCTCGCAGACCTCGTCGGACTCGAAGAACAGGATCTGCGCCACACCCTCATTGGCGTAGATCTTCGCCGGTAGCGGCGTGGTGTTGGAGAACTCCAGCGTGACATGACCTTCCCATTCAGGTTCCAAAGGGGTCACGTTGACTATAATTCCACACCTTGCATACGTGCTTTTTCCAACGCACACGATCAGCGTATTCCGGGGGATACGGAAGTACTCCACCGTGCGCGCCAGCGCAAACGAATTCGGCGGAATGATGCAGACGTCGGATTTGAGGTCGACGAAGCTGTTGGAATCAAAGTTCTTGGGATCGACGATCGCTGAGTTGATGTTGGTGAAGATCTTGAACTCATCGGCGCAGCGCACGTCGTAGCCGTAGCTCGACGTGCCATAGGAGATCACGCGCCCATGCTCGCCTTCACGCACCTGGCCCGGTTCGAAGGGATCGATCATCCCATGCTCGACGGCCATGCGTCGTATCCAGCGATCTGATTTGATGGCCATCCGGCCTCCTGACGAAAAACAAAAAACTACGACGCCGCTGATGGGCGGCGCACGACAATGAACTAATGGGACAGCGCCAAGCCGCGCTCAGTAACCGTCCGGATTCTGCGACTGCCAGCGCCAGGCATCGACCACCATACGCTCCAGATCGTATTCGGCACTCCAGCCCAGCTCGTCGCGCGCAAGCGACGGGTCGGCATAACAGCAGGCGATGTCACCGGACCGGCGCTCGACGATGTCATAAGGGACGGCACGACCGCTCGCCCGCTCGAAGGCCGCGATCACCTCCAGCACACTGTAGCCGCGACCGGTCCCGAGATTGTAAGTGACCACGCCCGGCGATTCTTGCAGCTTGTGCAGGGCGGCCAGATGACCTCGCGCCAGATCCACCACATGGATATAGTCACGCACCCCGGTTCCGTCCGGCGTCGGATAATCGTTGCCGAAGACGCGCAACCGCTGGAGCCGCCCGACCGCCACCTGAGCGATATAGGGCATCAGATTGTTCGGGATCCCGTTCGGATCCTCGCCGATGCGCCCGCTCTCATGCGCTCCGACCGGATTGAAATAGCGCAGCAGCGCAATGTTCCAGCGCGGATCGGAGACATGCAGATCGTGCAGGATCTCCTCGATGAACAGCTTCGAGCGCCCATAGGGATTGGTCGCCCCGACGGGGAAATCCTCACGGATCGGCACGCTCGTCGGATCGCCATAGACGGTCGCCGATGAGCTGAAGACGAGGTTGCGCACCCCGGCTTCGGCCATCACCTGACAGAGCGTCAGGGTGCCCTGGACGTTGTTGTCGTAATACTCCAATGGCTGCGCCACCGACTCACCCACCGCCTTGAGTCCGGCGAAATGGATCACGGCATCGAACCGGCCCTGGCTGAAGATCTCGCCGAGGGCTTCACGATCGCGCAGATCGACCTCGAAGAAGCCCACAGCCTGCCCCGTGATCTCGCCGACACGGCGCAGGGACTCCTCCCGGCTGTTGCAGAGATTGTCGATTACTACGACATGGATACCCGCCTGCAGCAGCTCCAGGCATGTGTGGCTGCCGATGTAGCCGGCCCCGCCGGTCACTAGAACTCGCATGTCTTGTGTGCTCCGTTCAGTCCGAATGAAATCCGCTGTTACTCGACCTTCAGGCTATCTCAACACGCTCGCCGGCGAGTCGCAAACGTTGGCGCAGACGGCGCAGCGTCTCGGGATCGAGCGAGTCCGGGGGCAGCGCCAGCGTGCGTCGCCGCCACCAGGAACCCTCGACGATGAACACGAGCGCCACGCCCAGCGTACTGACGAAGGTCGCGGGCGAGAGCCGGGCTTCGATCTCGCGTCCGGAGACGAGCCTCAGCGTCCAGAATCCATCCGGGTGCCAGATTGCGCACCGGATCGACCAAGGCGCACGCCCGAGCACATCACCCAACAGCGTCAGCAGGGCGCCCAGCAATACGGCCGAGATCAGCGGCAGAGTCAGCCAGCCGAGCGGTAGCGCCAGGATCACAGCCAGCGCCAGCATCGGTGTTGCAACGGCCAGGAACACGAGCCGGCGCGAAACACGCGGGAACAGTACGAGTGGCGGATACGCTCGATGCGTATCCATGGACTAGACTGCGCGTGGCGACTCGCTCACGACCGCGAGGATCCGTGCAACGAGTGCACGCTGACGCGGTTCGGGCGGCTCGGAACGCTCCATGAACCAGTCGCTCAGATGCGGATCCGGTTCGCCGAGTAGCGCCAGGAAATCCTGCCGCTCGCTCTCGGACAACTCGGCATAGCCGAGATCGAGAAAGCGCGCGAGCAGATGATCCAGCTCCAGCATCCCGCGCCGACACTGCCAGCGCAGACGTTGCAGCTCCCGTGCGTCATCGGTGGGAAGCGGCCGTGATTCGCTCGGGTCAACCACTTATAGCCCCTTTTCGAGCATCAGCTCCTTGATGTGCCCGATGGCGCGGGTCGGATTGAGTCCCTTGGGACAGACCTCGACGCAGTTCATGATGCTGTGGCAGCGGAACAGCTTGTACGGTCCTTCCAGCGCATCGAGCCGCTCTTCGGTCGCCTGATCGCGGCTGTCGGCCAGGAAGCGCCAGGACTGCAACAGTGCCGCCGGCCCATGGAACTTGTCGGGATTCCACCAGAACGACGGACAGGCGGTGGAACAGCAGCCGCAGAGGATGCACTCATAGAGTCCGTCGAGCTTGTCGCGATCAGCCGGACTCTGCGGGATCTCCTGCTCGGGCAGCGGATCCTTGCGCACCAGATAGGGCTTGACCGCGCGATACTGTTCGTAGAACTGGGTCATGTCGACGACCAGATCGCGGATGACCGGACGCCCCGGCAACGGACGCACCGCGATCGGCGTCTTCAGCTCAGTGATCGGCGTGACACAGGCCAGCACGTTGCGACCATTGGCGTTGACCGCGTCCGACCCGCAGACACCCTCGCCGCAGGAGTGACGAAAGCTGAAGGACTCGTCTTGCTTCTTCACTTCCAGCAGTGCATCACGCAACATCATGCCCTGGAAGGTCTTGACCTCGTAGTCCTGCATCCGGGGACGCGGGTCGGTGTCCGGATTGTAGCGATATACGCTGATTCTCATCGTCGATACCCGAGACGGTTGGCTGTTGGAGACTGGGCGAATACGCGGCGATCCAGAGGCTTCGGACGATTCGCGCTAACCTGTGCATCCTACCTGTTTTGTGCGCCGCAATAAAACAGCCGGATCTCCTGGTTAACCGCACGGCCCCCGATCCTACTGAGTGATCGCCCGACCCACTTGGGCGGCATCGCCCTTGTCCATGCGCTGGATGGCGGCATCGCCCTGATTCGCCAGCACTTCAAGACGGTCGATCTGGGCATCGAGCTGGGGCAGCGCCTCGCGCCGGTAACGCGAGACCTCATCGATGGCACCGATCACGTCCGTGAACGCCTGCTCCAACTGTTTCATGTCGAGCACCGTGGATGCGGCGCGATTCTGGATCTCCACGCCCTGGGTGCGCAGCGCCTTGGCGGTGCCGGCGATCAGATTCGAAGTCGTGGTGTTCAGGGCTTCCACCCGATCCAGCACCAGACGCTGATTGGCCAGCGCCAGCGCCACCGTGACCGCGACATTCAGGGCCGAGACCGTGACATTGATGGCCCGATCCACGCCGCGCATCAGCTCGCGGTTGTTCCGGATGACCACTTCCAGAGCCATGATGCCCTGCTGACTGACCGCCAGCTGCTGTTGCAGATCCAGGATGCGCTGGCGTAGCGGAAACAGCAGTTCCTCATCGAGAAAACGGCGCTTGGGATCGTCCTGGGGCAGCTCCAGCGCCTTGTCTTCCAGACGCCGGTCGATGATCCGGCCCAGCCCGATCTGGCGGCGCAACTGATCCAGGCTGTCGCGCAGTGACTGCTGATCGTCGCTCAGGGTCAGGTTGTCCCGATGCAGCATCTGCTTGCCGGACTCCAGATCCTTGATGATGCCGTCGAGCGCCTCCTGCGCCGTCTCGAATTTCTGGAAATAGCGTTGCAGCGGCGTGCCGATGCCGGGGATCAGGGCCAGGAGCCGCGACAGGCCCGCCCGGCTCAGGTCGTAGCGCTGGGGATCGAGCTCCTGCATCCGAATACGTAGATCCACCAGCGAGCGCGCTACAGGTCCGCCCTCATCGCCCTGGTGGGCGAGCTTGCGGATCGGTGCCTGGAGCATCTGACTGCGATGGGCCGCCTGACGCTGCACTTCCAGGCCCATGTCGTCCACCGCCTGACGCTGACGGCGGTCGATGCCGTCCTGGTCCGTCGCCTTGAGCACCTCGGCCACGAAGGCATCGGCCATGGCGAGTAGCGCGGGGTCGTCCAACGTGGTCTCGGGGTCGGTCTCCTGTTTCACCCGCGCTTCGATCTCCGCTGCCGGGGGCAGCGACAGATTGAAGCCGGAATCGTCGGTCGTTTGCAGGGTCTTGGATGTGCTCATGCGGGGGTTCCTCGCGTCAGGTGCCGGCCGGTCGTTGTCGGGGGGGGGGGGGGCGCGGAGCCTCGGCGGATCTTCAGGCATCGCGCCCGTAGTGATGCGCCTTCTCCGCGAAGCGCCGCAGATCGGCCAGCGCCTGATCCGCCGCGACCGACGCCTGGGGCCGGTCGGTCTCCACCGCCGCCACGGCCACGGCGGCGTCGTCCAGGGCGGTGATGGCGGCCTCGTTGCGCGCGCTCAACTCGCGCAGGCGCTGCTCGGTCTGCTCAACCAGATCGAGTCGCCGGGTCAGGGCCAGGCGCTCCTCGTCCGGCATCCGGGCCGGCTCCTGGGACAGACGACGGCGCACATAGTCCGCGTCCACCTCGGCCACGCCACGGGCGATCGAGGCCATGGTGTTCAGATTATCCACCGCCGTCCGGGTGACCTCGCCCACCAGACCCCGGGAGCGCTCGAAGGTTAGTTCGTTTGGATCGAATTTGCCGCGCAGCATTCCGTCCACATGCGCATAGCGGGTATAGAGCCGGTCGGACTGGATGGCCAGATCGGGACGCTCCACCGCCAGCAGACGTTTTTTGGCCTCCCAGAGCGCGAGAATCACCGTATCGCTCTCCACCGGCGGGCGGGCAGGATCGAGCACGGCGATTCCCTGCTCGCGGGCCTCGCGTTCCAGTGCGGCCTGTTCCTGTGTCGCCAGTGCCGCCTGCCGGGCCGCGCGCCGGCGCTCGGCCAGGGTCAGACGCCGACGCCGCCACGCCCGCTCGGCGGGGATCGCCGCCGCCAGCGCCGCCAGACCGGTCAGCCATCCGCCCAGGGTCGGGCCGAAGCCGCCCCACAACGAGGTGAGCCAGATGAGCAGGGCGATGAAGGGCACGACGAGCCAATAGCGAATCAGCACCCGCAGCCGCGTGAACGGCTCGCTGGGCAGCGCGGCGTGCGGGTTGATCAGGCCGAGGATCAACCACGGCAGGCAGGAGAGAAAGAGCCCGTAGGCCAGACCCTGGAGGAAGCCGAACATGGGTTGGGTGCCTGTCCGCAGGTGGTAAGGATCGGTCATCGCATGACCGGCCGGCCGCTTGGTCAAGCGGGGCTTCCGACAACAGTATGGCTCTGATGATAGCTGATAGCCGGTCGGTACGGACAGATCGTCAGGCGATCTCAGCGGTTCCAGTTCAGTAACTTAAGTTCGCTAGCGCACCGACAGGCGCGGCCCACATGGCCTAGGGTTGGCCAAACCCGGCGCAGATACATGCAGGACTGACCGGCCGTAATGCAACGCCAACCGATGGCGACGACAACAGGTGACGATGATGAACAAGCTTCCGGCACTGACACTGGCACTGATGCTGCTGATCACGATCAGCGGATTGTTCGGCTGCAATACCATGGAGGGCGCCGGCAAGGATATCCAGCGCGGCGGCGGTGCCGTGAGCGAGACGGCAAGAGACGTCAAGCGGGATATGTGAGACGCGCGATGTCGTCACGCCCGCCGTGGGAAGCGCCGCGCCTGCGCACTGTCGGACGGTGCGCGAAACAGAACGGCACGGAGGCCAAGAGCGATCCATCCCCAACCACTGGAGCACAGGTTATGCATTTCGATATCACCCAGCACAACGTCGGCAACATCGATCGTCTGATCCGCGCGCTTGTCGGCGTTCTCCTGATCGTCGCCGTCTTTCGCGGCAGTAGCTGGTTCGGCGGAATCCTCGGCGCGGTCCTGCTCGCCACCGCTTACTTCCGCTTCTGCCCGATCTATACCTTCTTCAATTTCAGCTCCGACAGCTCCAACGAGGACGTCGCTCCCCAGGGCAAATAGGCCGTGCGGGCACCCGCCGGGTGGGTCATCAGGCCCGGCGGTGGAACCAAGCGACTGGACTGGCTACATCGGCCATTAAAATTATGGAGCCTGCTGTCATGCTATTGATGAAGCGCTTACTCGCCGAGTTCATCGGCACGTTCTGGCTGGTTCTGGGCGGTTGCGGCGCGGCGGTGTTTGCCGCCGGCGTGCCCGATGTGGGCATCGGCTATCTGGGCGTCGCCCTGGCCTTCGGTCTGACGGTGCTGACCATGGCCTACGCAATCGGTCATATCTCCGGCTGTCATCTCAACCCGGCCGTGTCGGTTGGTCTGGCCGTTGGCGGTCGCTTCAGCGTGGCCGATCTGCCGCTGTATGTCGTGGCGCAGACGCTGGGGGCCATCGTTGCCGCGTTTCTGATTCTCTTTGTGGCCAGCGATATGGGGCTGTACAAGGACGGTCAGGCGACCTTCGCTCTCGCGGCCGACAGTCTGGCCGTGAACGGTTATGGTGAGCTGTCGCCGCAGGGTTACGGACTCGTGGCCGGACTGGTGACTGAAATCGTCATGACCATGATGTTTCTGTTCATCATCCTTGGCGTCACGGACAAGCGCGGCACCGCCGTGGCCGGCGGTCTGGCCATCGGTCTGGCGCTGACCCTGATCCATCTGATCTCGATCCCGGTCACCAATACCTCGGTGAATCCGGCCCGCAGCACAGGTCCAGCGTTAGCCCTCGCCTTCTCGGGCGAAGGCAAGGCGCTGGCGCAGTTGTGGCTGTTCTGGGTGGCGCCTATCGTCGGCGCGGCCCTGTCCGGCGTCATCTACCGCTTCTTCGAGCGCGACGAGGGGCGAGTCTGAGGGCGCGAGGCGCGAAAAAACTGACGTCCGCAGACGGCTCAGTCCCAGTTCAGGGCGCCGCCGGTCTGATACTCGGTGACACGGGTCTCGAAGAAGTTCTTCTCCTTCTTCAGATCCAGCACCTCGGACATCCAGGGAAATGGGTTGCTCGCGCCCGGATACTGCTCCGGCAGACCGATCTGGGCGCAGCGCCGGTTGGCGATGAAGTGCAGATAGTCCTCGAACATCTGAGCGTTGAGTCCGAGCACCCCGCGCGGCATGGTGTCGTGAGCATAGCGCGCTTCCAGCTCGACGGCCTCGCGGATCATGCCGACCAGTTCCTGCCGGAACTCGGGCGTCCAGAGGTGCGGATTCTCGATCTTGATCTGATTGATGACGTCGATGCCGAAGTTCATGTGCATCGACTCGTCGCGCAGGATGTACTGAAACTGCTCGGCGGTGCCGGTCATCTTGTTGCGCCGACCCATGCTCAGGATCTGCACGAAGCCGACATAGAAGAAGATGCCCTCGAAGATGACATAGAAGGCGACCAGCTCGCGCAGCAGCTTCTGGTCGTTCTCCGGCGTGCCGGTCTGGAAGTGCGGATCGGCCAGATGCTGGGTGAAGGGCAGCGCCCATTCAGCCTTGCGCGCCACCGCCGGCACTTCGCGATACATATTGAAGATCTCGCCCTCGTCGAGTCCCAGGCTCTCGACCACGTACTGATAGGCGTGGGTGTGCAGCGCCTCCTCGAACGCCTGACGCAGCAGATACTGACGGCACTCGGGATTGGTGATGTGACGATAGACCGCCAGCACCAGATTGTTGGCGACCAGCGAATCGGCGGTCGAGAAGAAGCCCAGATTACGCTTGACGATGAGACGCTCGTCTTCGGTCAGTCCGTGCGGATCCTTCCAGAGCGCCAGATCGGCGTTCATGCTGATCTCCTGCGGCATCCAGTGGTTGGCACAGGCGTCGAGATACTTCTGCCAGGCCCAGTCGTACTTGAAGGGCACGAGCTGGTTGAGATCGGCGCGGCAGTTGATGATGCGCTTGTCGTCGACACGCACCCGGCTTGCGCCCATGGCGAGTGATTCCAGGCCGGTGGCGCCGCCCGTGCTGGAGGCGCTCGGGTGCGGCTCGGGCAGGATGCGATCATCGATCGGCAGATCGCCCTGCAGGTCCGGGGCGGCGTGGGCAAAGGGATCGGGATCGACGCTGGGGGCGGCGCCGGCGGTCGTCATGAGCGCGGCATTGTCGACCAGCCCCAGACCGGGACGCGGATGCGCCGGGCGTGGAGACGACTGGGGCGTCGCAGCTCCATGAACGGCCGTGTCCGGTCGGCGCCCTGGTCTTGGACGCGTCACGGGTTCCAGCGACGGCTGCGGGTTTGGAGTCTGACTGGTGGTTGCGAGTGGGTCATCCCAGTTCAGCATGGTTTCTGGCCTCCGAGGTCGCTGCGGCGGGTGAACGAGAGGGGGGGCGAGTCTACGCGATTTCAGCGACGGCTCCAAGAGATAAAGACCATATCTTGTGCATTCAATGCGTCGTGGATCGCTTATATAGTTGTCAGGCACTTTGCCATGCCGGTGGCGCCCGCTCGATGCCTGACCCTGGGGAGGATAGAGAACCGCTGGCGCGACGCGTTCGAGACGAATGCGGCCCAGCGGGACCGGAAAGCGTTAGAATCAGGTCATGAACACAGCCAATCCAACCCCCTATGCCGATCTCGGTCCCGACTGCGTGCTGGATGCCGTCGAAAGCCTGGGGCTGGTGCCCGATGGTCGTCTGCTGGCACTCAACAGCTACGAGAACCGCGTCTATCAGGTCGGCCTTGAGGACGAGGCGCCCGTCATCGCCAAATTCTACCGTCCCGGACGCTGGAGCGATGCCGCCATCTGCGAGGAGCATGCGTTCACGCTGGCCCTGGCCGAGCTGGAGATCCCGGCCGTCGCCCCTCTGGACATCGGTGGCGAGACGCTCCACAGCTTCGCCGACTACCGCTTCTCGCTGACGCCGCGACGTGGCGGGCGTCATCCCGAGTTGGGCGACCTAGACGTTCTGGAATGGATCGGGCGCTTCATCGGGCGCCTCCACGCTGTCGGCGCGGTCGAGCCGTTCCGCCATCGCCCGACCCTCGACATCGCGCATTTCGGCATCGAATCGCGCGACTATCTGCTCGCCCACGACTGGATCCCGGCCGATCTGCTGGCGGCCTATGTCAGTGTGGTGGATCAGGCTCTGCAAGGCGTGCGCGACTGTTATGCGCGCGCCGGATCGATCCCGCACCTCCGGCTGCACGGCGACTGTCATCTCGGCAACCTGCTCTGGACCGACGCCGGCCCGCACTTCGTCGATTTCGACGACGCGCGCCAGGGGCCGGCCATTCAGGATCTGTGGATGCTGCTCTCGGGCGAGCGCGAGGAGATGAGCCAACAGCTCGCGGCCGTGCTCGCCGGTTATGAAGACTTCCAGGAATTCGACACGCGCGAACTGCATCTGGTCGAGGCGCTGCGCACGCTGCGTCTGATCCATCATGCCGCCTGGATCGCGCGGCGATGGGCCGACCCCGCCTTCCCGGCGGCCTTCACCTGGTTCGGCGACGCGCACTACTGGCAGAATCATATCCTGCAACTGCGCGAACAGATCGCGGCGATGGAGGCCGGCCCCCTGCATGGATTCTGAGCAGCGGATGCGCGGCACCAAGACGCGGTTTAGAATGCGCCGCTCCTGCACCACGATGCACGCGCCCACCCCGACCGGTAACGGTGGAGTTCCGGGCCGGCATGAACACCGATTCGACATCCGAGGTCTCATCACATGCGCAACCGAGGCGGACGCCAACAGTCCGACGATCTTGATTTCAACGGCTCGGACTGGCTTGGCAAGGCCAAGGATCTGATCAATCAGGGCAATCTCAGGCGGCTGATCGTGCGCCGCCCCAGCGGGCGCATCCTGGCCGATCTGCCCCTGACCGCGGCGGTAGTCGTCCTGGTCATCCTGGTCCTGATCGTGCCGATGCTGATGGCGCTCGCCGCCCTGGCCGCGCTCGCGATGCAGTTCAAGCTCGAGATCACACGCGATCCGGGTGTCTACGACAGTCACGACTACGACGACTGAAGCGCCTGCTCGATCGAGGGTGGCCGAGGCGCTCGCCGCTGACTGTGGTCAGCGGTGCCGCGTTGCGATCAGATGTGCTTCAGCCGGCTTTCGAGTTCGGGGGGAGTCAGACTGAGCAGCCACTGGCCGATCGACTCGAAGTCCATGATCAGTGTCGACTCCTTCCAGACCGGATCGGACGGCGCGGGCGTCAAGGCCGCCAGATAGACGGCCATGGCCACCAGCACCACGCCGCGCGCACCGCCGAAGGCCATCCCCAGCACGCGGTCCAGTCCGCTCAGGCCGACCGTGTCGATCAGGGTCGTCAGGATGGCCGCGAGGATAGCGCCAGCCAGCAGCGTCAAGAGCACCAGTCCGGCAAAGGCGGCGCCCTTGCGCACCATGGGATGCGAGAGTTGCGTGCTCAGCAGATCGGCCACTTCCTGATGGAATAGCCAGGCGATCACGAGGGCGGCGATCCAGGTGCCGAGCGAGAGCACTTCGCGAATCAAGCCGCGCGCCAAACCGACCAGGGCCGAGAGCGCAATGATGCCAATGATGATGTAGTCGACCCAGTTCATCTGGTTTGTGGGTTGTTCGTCACTTACTGGTAGCGTTGGATGAGCGTGTCGAGCTTTTGCTGCTTGCGCAGCATCTCGGCGGTGCGCTCGGCATTGGTGCGGTCGATGTCCGGACCCACACGTACCCGATAATAGGTCTTGCCATTGACCACGGCCTGCTCGACGAAGGCCGAGAAGCCGGACTGCTTGAGTTTGCCGGCCAGTTTGCCGGCCGCTTCCGGCGAACCGAGACTGGAGACCTGGACCACCCAGGATGGCAGACCATCGGCGCGCGACTTCGGAGGCTCGGGCAGTGCCACCCTCGACTCCGGCTTGGGGGCTGGCTGCTGGGCCGGCTTCGGGGGCTGAGCCGGTTTTGGTGTCGGCGCCTGCGCCATCCTGGAGGCTGGCGGCGGCGCCGGGGGCGGAGTCCGAGGCTGTGGGACGGTTGGCGGCGCAGGCTCCGAGACCGGATCGAAGGTGATCACATCCGGACCATCCTCTGCAAAGGCTTCATCGATACGCCCGAAGTCCCGCATCGGTTCGGGGGGTGTCAGTTGCGCTTCCTCATCGGTCAGACCACCGGCCTCGGCGGGCATCGGCGGCGTTCCGGGCACCGCATAGGGTGCGTCGAGCGACAATGGATCCTGGAATACGGGTTCGGGCGGAAGCGGCCCCTGGACATAAGGCGGTGCGGGCGATTCGTCCTCGAACAGCATGGGCACGAAGACCACCGTCACGGTGATCATCACCACGGCGCCGGCCAGTCGTTTCTTGGCTCCTTCTTGCATTGCTCATCACCCGATGGTCGGGCACCGCTGAGCGTGCCCGCGTATTGATGTCGTTCATGCCCCGATGAGGCAGGCGCCAGTATAACTCAGACCCACCGGCGCGGCGCGGGACCGGGTGTCCGGCCAGACCGCCAGAACCCCATGTCAGTCAGCCATCGGTCTTCCGGGGGAGCGGAGCGTTGAGCCATTCAAGCAGACCCAACAGCGCCGTGCGCACCGCCTGGGCGCGCACCGCCTCGCGATCGCCGGCGAAGCACGCGCGGCGCGTCACGGATGCGCCGCCCGCTTGCCCCCAAGCGAACCAGACGGTTCCGACCGGCTTTTCGGGCGAGCCGCCGCCCGGCCCGGCGATACCGCTGACGGCCAGCGCGATCTCGGCCTGACTGTGCGCCAGCGCGCCCGCGACCATAGCGCGCACCACGGGTGCACTCACCGCGCCGTGCTGTCCGATCAGCCCGGCGTCGACGCCGAGCATCTCCTGCTTGGCCGCATTGCTGTAGGTGACGAAACCGCGATCGAACCAGTCGCTGCTGCCGGCGATGTCGGTGATCGTCTTGGCGACCCAGCCGCCGGTGCAGGACTCGGCCGTCGCCAGCCGCCAGCCGCGTTCTCGCAGGCACTCGCCCACGCGCGCCGCGAGCCGGGTGAGTTCATGGGGTGAAACCGAATGCGGGGCAGGATGATCTGTCGTCATGGGAGACGATCTTCGCCGAAGGCGACGGACCGGACAAGCGTCGGCGTTGGAAAAAATCGTCTGAAAACCGCACTATTACACTGTCAAGGCCGGCAGAGCGGCCGACACCCCAATCTCAGACGATCCGATCCAACCGACGAGACGACCCAAGAGACCATGAGCGACCTGGAGATCCGTTGCGAACACAAGCCCTCCCCCGCCAAACTGGACGTGATGGGCGTTTATGACTGGCCGATCTGGAAGAAGGAACCCTCGACCTTCTCTTGGCGCTATGACCAGACCGAAACCTGCTATGTGCTGCGCGGCCGTTTTCGCGTGACACCCGAGGGCGGCGAGCCGCAAGCGTTCGGGCGCGGCGATCTCATCACCTTCCCGGCCGGACTCTCCTGCACCTGGGAGATCATCGAGGCGGTCGAAAAACACTACGACTTCGCCTAGGCGTCTCCAGTACGCGCCGCGCGTCGACGAACGAGAACACCAACGAGGAAACGAGGACAGTCACATGCGAAAGATCCACTGGCTTGCCGTACTCACCGCCCTACCCCTGCTGTTCGCCACGCTGGCGCCACGCGCCGAGGGGATGAACATCGCCGACACCGTGGTCAAGATGCCGCTGGCCGAGGACGTCTCCATCGACGACGCGATCGACTCCATGCTGCTGCGCGCCAACGGACTGAACTTCAAGCTGGTCGCGCGCCAGCCGCTCTACAAGGAGCTGGAGGCCATGGGCGTGGAGACCAGGCACGTCGAGATCTTCCAGTTCTGCGACGCGCGCATCGCCGCCCGGATGCTGGCCGAGAATCTCGATTTCGCCGCCTATCTGCCCTGCCGCATCACGCTGATCGAGGATCAGGACGGCAAAGTCTGGCTGGTGACGCTGGATCTGGACCGGGTGATGCAGATGGCCGACCTGCCGCCGAACCTCAAGGAGCTGGCGATCAAGGTGCGCGACACCATGAACGAGATCATGACGGCCGGCGCCAACGGCGATCTGTAGCCCGACTCAGCCGCCGCGCGCGGCCTTGCGCTCGCGCGCGTCCAACTCCCTCCCGCCCCAGATCCTGGGCCGTTCCAGCCATTTCTGGATGAAGGACCAGGATGCCTGATAGCCCTCATGCGGCAGCCGACAGTCCGAGCAATCCTTGCGCCTGAGTCCATGCTTGTCGGTATAGATCCGATAGGGTCCGGGACACTCATAGGCGATGAGCGGGCAGTAACAGAACAGACAGTTGAAGGCCCGCTTGACCCCGGCATGGCAGGGATAGAACGGGCATTCATGGTTGGTGAAGCCCTTGTAGGCTTCATTCACCGTACCGTCTTTCGGTTGCATCAGCCAGCCGTCACACGTCCGATCAGGACGTGATTTCGATCAGCACCTCATCCGGATTGACCGTGTCGCCCTTGACGACATAGACGGCGGTGACGGTGCCGGCGATCGGCGCCTGGATCTCGGTCTCCATCTTCATCGCCTCGGTGACGATGACCGGCTGGCCTGCGTTTACCGTATCCCCCTCCTTGACCAGCACATCGACGATGTTGCCCGGCATGGAGGTGGTGACGTGACCCGGCTGACTCGGCTTGGGACGCTTGCCCGCGCTTGCCCGCGGCACCGCACCCTCGGCGCCGCCCGAGAGCACCAGCTCGTCGAGCGTCTCGACGACCACCTCTTCCGGGATGTCGTCGATGGTGAAATAGAAATGACGCTCGGCCTGTCCCTTGTGCCCGGCGCCCGTGACCTTGATGTGATAGGTCTCGCCGTGGACGTTGATGTTGAACTCGGTCGGCGCGGCCTTGGCCGGCTCGTTGCTCGGCGGCGGCTCCAGCGGCTCGGGCACCAAGGTGCCCTCGGCGCGCTGCTCCAGGAAGCCGCGTCCGATCTCGGGGAACATGGCATAGGTCAGCACGTCGTCTTCGGACAGCGCCAGCGGCCCGATCTCCTTGGTCAAACGCTCCAACTCAGGCTTCAAGAGATCCGCCGGGCGGCACTCAATGAGATCCTCGTTGCCGATCGCCTGCTGTTGCAGGGTCGGATTGACCGGCGCCGGCGCCGCACCATAGCGGCCCTGGAGATAGAGCTTCACCTCGTTGGTGATGGTCTGATAGCGCTTCTCGGTCAGCACGTTGAACACCGCCTGGGTGCCGACGATCTGCGAGGTCGGCGTGACCAGCGGCGGATAGCCGAGATCCTGACGTACGCGCGGAATCTCTTCCAGCACGGCGCTCATGCGGTCGAGCGCGTTCTGTTCCTTCAACTGGTTGGCTAGATTCGAGATCATGCCGCCCGGCACCTGATTGACCTGGACGCGGGTGTCGACGCCGGTGAACTCGCTCTCGAACTGATGGTACTTCTTGCGGATCTGGTAGAAGTACATCCCGACTTCCTGGATGGCCTCCAGATCCAGCCCGGTGTCGTACTCGGTGCCGCGCAGGGCCGCGACCAGACTCTCGGTCGGTGGATGCGAGGTGCCGCCGGCCATCGACGAGATGGCGGTATCGATGGTGTCACAGCCGTTCTCGATCGCCTTCAGGTGGCACATGTCGGCCAGACCCGAGGTGGCGTGCGAATGCAGATGCAGCGGCAGATCCACACTGTCCTTGAGCGCCTTGACCAGCTCGGCCGTGACGAAAGGCGTCAGCAGTCCGGCCATGTCCTTGATCGCAATGGAGTCGCAGCCCATCGCGGCCAGTTCGCGTCCCATCTTGACGAAACCGTCGACAGTGTGGACCGGACTGACGGTGTAGCAGATGGTGCCCTGGGCGTGCTTGCCGGCGGCCTTGGTCGCCTCGATCGCGGTCTTGAGGTTACGCAGATCGTTGAGTGCATCGAAGATGCGGAACACGTCCATGCCATTGTCGGCCGCGCGGCGCACGAAGGCGCGCACCACGTCGTCTGAATAATGCCGGTAGCCGAGCAGGTTCTGGCCGCGCAGCAGCATCTGCAAGCGGGTGTTGGGCAGCGCCTCGCGCAGCTTGCGCAGACGCTCCCAGGGATCTTCCTTCAGGAAGCGCACGCAGGCGTCGAAGGTCGCCCCGCCCCAGCACTCCAGCGACCAGTAGCCGATGGCGTCGAGCTTGGGACAGATCGGCAGCATGTCCTCGGTACGCATGCGCGTGGCGAGCAGGGATTGATGCGCATCGCGCAGGATGACGTCGGTGATGTTGATCTTCGGCATGGTGAAGCTCGCTTGAAGCCGGTCGGTTGTCTCAAAGCCCCGCGTGAGCGGCGATGGCGGCGGCGAGCGCCGAGGCGATGTCCTCGCGGCGGCGCTTGGTCGAATAGTTCAGGAGTTCCGGATGCGACTCCAGGAAACCGGTATCGAAGTTCGCGGCCCGGAAGTCGGGGTGACGCAGGATCTCCTGGTAGAACGGAATGGTGGTCTTGACGCCATAGACGCCCATGTCGCGCAGCGCCCGATGGCCGCGACTGACCACGTCGTCCCATTCGAGCGCCCAGACGATGAGCTTGGCCAGCATCGAGTCGTAATAGGGCGGTACATGGTAGCCGGTATAGATGGCCCCATCGGTACGCACACCCGGACCGCCCGGCGCGTAATAGCGCGAGATGCGACCGAAGCTCGGCAGGAAGTTGTTCTTGGGGTCTTCGGCGTTGACGCGGAACTGAATGGCGAAACCGCGACGCTGGATCTGGTCCTGGCGATAGCGCAACGGCAAGCCGGCCGCGACCCGGATCTGCTCCTCGACCAGATCCACGCCCGTGATGGTCTCGGTGATGGTGTGCTCGACCTGGATGCGGGTGTTCATCTCCATGAAGTAGAAGCGCCCGTCGGAATCGAGCAGGAACTCCACGGTCCCGGCATTGGTATAGCCGACCGAGCGCGCGGCCAGCACGGCCAGTCCGCCGACGTACTGGCGCTGGGCATCGTCGAGCTGCGGCGAGGGTGCGATCTCGATCAGCTTCTGATTGCGCCGCTGGATCGAGCAGTCGCGCTCGAACAGATGAATGCAGTGGCCGTGATGGTCGGCCAGCACCTGGACCTCGATGTGCTTGGGATTGACCACGCACTTTTCGAGGAACACCTCGGCGCGCCCGAACGCCTTGGTCGCCTCCGAGATGACGCGCTCGTAGTTGTGGCGCAGGGCGGCCGGGTCGTCACAGCGACGGATACCGCGCCCGCCGCCGCCCGAGGTCGCCTTGAGCATGACCGGATAGCCGATCTCCGCGGCGCAGGCGAGCGCCTCATCCAGACTGTTCAGATTGCCGGGGCTGCCGGGAGTGACCGGAACGCCCGCTTTCTGCATCGCCTGGCGCGCGGCGGTCTTGTCGCCCATGCGGGCGATGACCTCGGCATTCGGTCCGATGAAGGTGATGCCGCGCCGTGCGCAGGTCAGCGCCAGCTCGGGATTCTCCGACAGGAAACCATAGCCTGGATGCACGGCATCACAGCCGGTCATGACGGCGAGGTTGACGATATTGTGGACGTTGAGATAACCGGCGAGCGGATCGCTGCCCAGACTGTAGGCCTCGTCGGCCTTCTTGACATGGAGCGAGTGACGGTCGGCCTCGGAATAGATGGCCACCGAGCGAATGCCCATCTCGGCACAGGCTCGGATGACGCGCACGGCAATCTCGCCACGATTGGCGATCAGGATCTTACGAAGCATGGATTAGCCTCTGGAACGGCCGGCCGCTGGCCGCAATGGCGTTGGCGAGTGAACCGCGATCGAGAGCGATGGTTCAGCTCGCGATGAATGCTGCTAAGCAGCAATATAGCTGAAGTGCGGAATCCTGCAAAGAGATCGCTGAATGCGATCGCGGCGATCCGAGAGCGGCTCAGGCGGCATGAGCCGCCTTGCCGTGACTTAAACTCCGATGTCTAAGTCATTTGAGCTGGTACCGAGGGCCGGACTCGAACCGGCACGGTGTCACCACCGTCAGATTTTGAGTCTGATGCGTCTACCAATTTCGCCACCCCGGCAACGCAGAGGCGGATTATAACCAAGTCGGGCCGCAAATGGGAGATCCTGATCCAGTGTCCGTGGAGCGGGGCACGCTGTCCGTCAGCGTTCGTCGAATCCGGCCAGCCTGTAGAGTCGCCTCGCCTCGTCCAGATCCTGCGCTACACCGTGCCCTTGTTCGTACATCATCGCCAGCGTGGTCAGGGAGCCAACGAGCCCCTGGTCGGCCGCCCTCTTGAACCACTCGACGGCTTTGGCGGGATTCTTGTCGGTGCATTCGCCCTCCATGTACATGAAGGCCAGACCATGCTGAGCCAGCCCGAGTCCGGCCTTGGCCGCGCTCTTCATGTAGCTGTAGGCCATGAGCGGATTGGGCAGCATCCCGAGACCATTCTGGGCCATGATGGCCATGCGGTACTGGGCCTCGACCTGTCCTTGCTCGGCCAAAGGCGCAAGCAATCCCACCGCGCGTGAAAACTGCTTGCACTCGAAGGCGGCAATACCACTCGCCAGGTCGATATCGAACGCATTGTCTTGGTCGTTCACGGAGATCACCTCATGCTGGAGTCTGTTGGAACCGTTATCGGTGGTCGCATTCCGTACTGGCCCGCCGGCTGGGCACGGTCACGACATGACGCTCTATTCCAGTATCACCTGCACCTGAGCCGCCGCCTGCACGGCCCGCGCAGTGGCCTCCTCCACGTTCTGACCGCGCGCCAGGACCACCCCCAGTCGGCGCCGCCCCTGCACCTCGGGCTTGCCGAACAGCCGCAGATCGGTTCCGGGTTCGGCCAGGGCGGCGGCCAGATTGCCGAAGCGCGGCTGTGTAGATACGCCTTCGGCCAGAATGACCGCCGAGGCCGCCGGCCCCAACTGACGGATGGCCGGGATCGGCAGCCCCAGAATCGCGCGGGCGTGCAGGGCAAACTCCGAGAGATCCTGTGAGATCAGTGTCACCAGCCCCGTATCATGGGGACGGGGCGAGACCTCGCTGAAGATCACCTCATCGCCGCGCACGAAGAGTTCGACGCCGAAGATCCCCGGCCCGCCCAGCGCCTCCGTCACCTGGGCGGCGATGGCCTGGGCACGCTCCAGGGCGCGCGGCGTCATCGGTTGCGGCTGCCAGGATTCGCGATAGTCGCCCTCCTCCTGACGATGGCCGATCGGCTCGCAGAATGCGGTGCCGTCGCGATGGCGCACCGTCAGCAGCGTGATTTCGTAGTCGAAGTCGATGAAGCCCTCGACGATCACCCGGCCACCGCCGGCGCGACCGCCGACCTGGGCATAGTCCCAGGCCGCTTGCAGGTCGTCGGCGTGGCGCACCAGGCTCTGGCCCTTGCCCGAGGAACTCATGATCGGTTTGACCACGCACGGCAGACCGATTTCGGCGACCGCCTGCTCGAACTCGGCGTGGGTGTCGGCAAACCGGTAGTTCGAGGTCGGCAGTCCCAGCTCCTCGGCCACCAGACGGCGGATGCCCTCGCGGTTCATGGTCAGCTGGACGGCGCGGGCGGTGGGCACGACCCGGAATCCCTCGGCCTCCAGCTCCAGCAGCGTCTCGGTGGCGATCGCCTCGATCTCGGGGACGATGAGGTCGGGACGCTCCTGCTCGATCACCCGCCGCAGCTCCGCCCCGTCGAGCATGGAAAAACAGTGGGCGCGATCGGCCACCTGCATCGCCGGTGCATTCGCATAGCGGTCGCAGGCGATGACCTCGACGCCGAGGCGCTTGAGTTCGATCACGACCTCCTTGCCGAGTTCGCCGGCCCCGCAGAGCAGCACCTTGGTGGCCGAGGGGGTCAGAGCGGTTCCGAGTGTGGGCATGAGTACTCCGCATGGTTGGCGGTGGATGGGATGGGGGTGACATCCAGTGATGAGATTCCCCCGAAATTTCGTCTTACAAGGATAACGCAGACTGTCCGTCTGACTGGAGATGAAGAGGCGGAGGCCGGTGGTAGCGTATTACGCTAATAAAAATTATCATACAGCCCATATTGGCACCCAGCCGTGGCTGTATCAGGCCGGCATTCCCCATCGTCAAGGAACCTCTCCATGTACTCACGACGCTCGTCACCCGTTCAGGCCGCGCTCGTCATTCAGTGTCTGGCCTGGTCTGGGGCGTACGCGCAGGAAACGATCACGCTCGAGACCATCGAGGTCGGCGCCGAGCGGATCCTGACACCGACCAAGCAGGCTGAAGAAACCGTGTACACCGGTGCCGCCCTGACGACCAGGGGGATCGAGATCCAGGGCGCCAAGGCCGCGATGCAGGTCTGGGGGGCGATCGATCTGCTGCCGGGCGTGAGCGCCGAGCAACCGGACAGCCGCGGACTGGGGGTGGAGCAATCGAGCGTGCGTCTGCGCGGAGTGCGCAGTTCGCTGGGCACCCTCACCGTGGAAGGGGTGCCGAACTACGGCGGCAACCCCATCGGTCCGCGGGATTCTCTCTATGACCTGGAGAACATGGAGTCGATCTCCGTCTACAAGGGCGCGGCCCCGGCCGACATCGGCACCGGCGTCGGCACGCGCGGCGGGGCCATCGTCCTGCATCCCAAATGGCCCGGCGAGGAAGCCGGCGCCGCGCTGAGTCAGCGGCTGGGTGGGAATGACTTCACGCGCACCCACGCGCGGCTGGAATCCGGACGGTTGAACGCGAGCGGCACCCGGATCGCCGGCGCGGCCTCCTATTCGGAGGCGGACAAGTGGCGCGGCCCGGGGGATCTGGGGCCACGGATCAATGCCAATCTGGCGCTCGTCCAGCCGGTGAGCGAGGATCTCGAACTCAAGCTCTGGCTCAATCACAACGACCAGGAACAGCACCTCTACCGGGCGCTGACCTATGCGCAGGTCGCCGGGGCGGGGGCGGATCTGGATCTGGATCTCGACTTCAACGCCCGGCGCACCGGGAACGCGGCCGATGACATCCATTACTACGACTACAACCGCGGCGCCTACCTCAATACCGATCTGCTCTCGGTCCTGACCTACCGGCCCAGTTCGGACACCCGCTTCACCCTCAAGCCCTACTACGCCAACGAGGACGCCAAGATCCTCCAGGGCACCACGGCGAGCGGCGGACGGGTTCAGGAGCGCAACCGCGACATCGAGCGCTGGGGTCTGATCGCCGAGGCCGGCACCGAATTCCAGGGGATCTCCGCTCTGCTCGGGTATCACTATGAGCACACGGATATGGAGATTACCTCTGAGAATTACGCCATCACCCGCACCGGACTCAGTTATCGCGGCTACGGCGTGCTGGCGACCACCGGGACGACGCACATCCACAGCCCCTATGCCAAGCTCGCCGGCCGACTCGGTGCACTGAACTGGCAGGCCGGACTCAAATATTTCCAGTTCCAGGATGCTGCCAGCGACGGCTACACGACCGGCGGAGCGCCCGACTATGCCCTGGTGCGGGCATCCGACCTGGACCGCGAGGCGCGTTCCCATGACATCTGGCTGCCGTCGCTCGGCCTCTCCTACGACCTGACGCCCGAGACCCAGCTCTATGCCAGCTATGGGCGGGGATTCATCCGTCCCTATTCCTACATGCCCATCATCAATACCTACAGCAGCAACCGCGCACGCTTCCAGGCCGCCGGGGTCACGCTGAACGAGCTGTTCGCCGGCTATGACATGGAGGAGTCCGATACCCTGGATCTCGGCCTGCGCTTTCGCGGCGAGCGTTTTGAGATCATGCCGACGCTCTTCTTCGGCCAATACCGGAACCTCCTGACCAGCGTGTCCGACTCCCGCGTACTGGTCAACGGCAAGCCGGTGAGCTACCAGCAGAACATCGGCGAGGCCACGGGCTACGGGCTGGAGCTGGCGATCAATGCCTATGTCTCGGACGCTCTCACGCTCTATCTCAACCCGACCTATACCCGCCTGACCTACGACACGGATCTGACCTATCAGGGCACGACCCTCGACACCAAGGGCAAGCAGGTGGTCGACACGCCGGAGTGGATGGCGCGCGCGGGACTCATCTACCGGATCGGGGGCTTCGAGCTGCGCCCGGTGCTGCGCTACCTGGGCGAGCGTCATGGCGATTCCCGGCACGCCGAGTCGATCGACGCCGTGCTGCTCGCGGATCTGACCCTGAGCTACAGCACCGAGCGGCTGTGGCCGGGCCGGACGCTCAAGGCGTCGCTGGAACTGACCAACCTGTTCGACGAAGACTATGTCGCGGTGATCAACGCCTCGGACGACAGCCAGGGCGGAAGTGCCAGTTACTATCCGGGGGCGCCCTTCACGGCCATGCTGACGCTGGGGATCGAGCTGTGACAGCTTGCACGCGCCGACATGTCCTGGGTCTGTTGGTCGCCGGACTCGCCGCGCCCGTGTGGCGTTCGAGCAGCGCGGCTTCCGCCGAGCGGGTGCTGGCCGTCGGCCCAGGCGCGCTGCGGCTGTTGGCCTATCTGGAGGCGACCGAGCGTCTGGTCGGGTTGGAGGACATGGAGCGACGTCCGCTCTCGACCAGTAGCTATCGCTATGCGCTGCCGCCCGGATTGGCCGACCTGCCATCGATCGGACCCGGCGGTCCGGGCCGTCTGCCGGACCTGGAACAGCTATTGGCGCTGCGCCCGAATCTGGTCGCGACCGTCACCCTCGACGGCCAGCAGCTCCAGGCATTGCGCGAGCGCGCCGGACTCCGAGTGCTGCCGTTGAGCTATGGCGACACCGGCCTGCTGCGGATCGATGACCTGCTGACCTCGCTGCGTGCCTTGGCCGCCGCTCTGGGCCGGGAGGCACGCGCCGAGCAGCTGGCCGGATTCCTGACCGCCAACCTGGCCGAACTACGCGAGCGGCTGGCCGATGCCACGCCGGCGGCGGCCTATCTGGGCGGCGTCAGCCTCCAGGGTGCCCATGGCCTCACCAGCACCCAGTCGGGACATCTGCCGCTCGTCTGGGCGGGCGCCGACAATCTGGCGGACCGGGCTGGACCCACCGGGCATTTCTTCATCGACCGCGAACAGCTCCTGCTCTGGGATCCGCCGACGCTCTTCATCGATGGCGGCGGGCTGGCCGGTGTCCTGACCGAGTACGCCGAAAATCCCGGCTTCTACCAACGTCTGCAAGCGGTACGCGAAGGCCGGGTCTATCTGACCCTGCCCTTCAACGCCTATAACACCAATGTCGAGAACGCCCTGGCCAATGCCTGGATGATGGCCAGGGTGCTTCACCCCGCCGCCCTGGCGGATCTCGATGTGCCGACCCGGGCAGGCGCCATCATGCGGACCTTCCTCGGCGCAGACGTCATGCCGGCCCTGGCCCGCAACGGCCAGGGTCTGGGCCGGCTGGATCTGGAGACCGGACAGTGGACGCCGCTGTCCTGAGTGCGCCGCGCGCGGTCTTCCAGCGCCAGACCGGGCGGCGTCTGCTGACAGGTGTGGCGCTCCTGATCCTGCTGGCCGGACTGATGATCTATGCCCTGGGTCAGGGCAGTTATGCACTCACGCCCGAAGCCGTCCTGGCCGCGCTGTTCGGCGGCCCCGGAGCCGCCGATCCGGCGGCACACGTCATCTGGTCGATCCGTCTGCCGCGTCTGCTCGCGGCCCTGCTCGCCGGCATGAGCCTGGGTCTGGCGGGGGCTGTCATGCAGAGCGTGCTGCGCAATCCGCTCGCCTCGCCGATGACGCTCGGGGTCTCTCAGGGTGCAGCCCTGGGCGCCACCTGCGCCATCGTGCTGCTGGGTGCGGGCGAGCTGAACCGGCTGGGACCGAGCGCAGTGGTCATCCAGGAACCCTCTCTGGTGGTCGGCGCCGCCCTGATCGGGGGACTCGGAACCGCCGGCGCCATCCTGCTGCTGGCCCTGCTGCGCGGGTTGCGCCCCGAGGCGCTGGTGCTGGCCGGCATCGCGCTCGGGGCCTTCTCCAGCGCCGGAACCATGCTGGTGCAGTATTTCGCCACCGAGACCCAGGCGGCGGCGACCCTGTTCTGGACCTTCGGCGATCTCGGCAAGGCGGGTTGGCGCGAGGTCGCCTGGCTGGCGGCCATGCTCGTACCGCTGTTTCTGCTGCTGAAGCGCGCGGCCTGGTCGCTCAACGCCCTGGCCTGGGGCGAGGACAGCGCGCGCGCGCTCGGGGTGGCAGTCGGTCCACTGCGTCTGTGGGCACTGGCAGCGGGCGCCGTGCTTGCAGCGGTGGCCACGGCCTTCCTCGGCGTGATCGGCTTCGTCGGACTCATCGCGCCGCATCTGGTGCGCTTGCTGATCGGGGCCGACCATCGCTATCTGCTGCCCTACGCCGCGCTGGCGGGGGCGATCGTACTGCTCGGCGCCGATACCCTGGGCCGCCTGATCATCGCCCCCGTGGTGCTGCCGGTCGGGGCGGTCACGGCCATGCTCGGCGCGCCCCTGCTGCTGGCGCTGCTGCTGCGGCGGCGGAGTCACTGAGATGCTCGAGATCCGCGATCTCGGTCTGGGCTATGGCGAGCGTATCCTGGTGCGCGGGCTGGATCTGGCGGTGCCGGCGGGCGAGGTGCTGGCGGTACTCGGTCCGAACGGCGCGGGCAAGTCGACGCTGCTCAAGGCGCTGGCCCATCTGCTCCGACCCCGGACCGGAACCCTGCACCTGGACGGCGTTCCTCTCACCGGCCTTGGCCGCGCGACCCGGGCGCAGCGCGTCGCCTATCTGCCCCAGCAATCGCCGCCCGTGGCCGTCACCGTCTACGAGGCCGTTCTGCTCGGGCGTCTTCCGCATCTCGGCTGGCAGGTCGCGGACGCCGATCTGGCGCTGGTCGACGACATCCTCGCGCATCTCGGCCTGAGCGCCTTCGCCGGACGGCTCTGTACCGAACTCAGCGGCGGCGAGCTGCAAAAGGTGCTGATCGGACGCGCCTTGGCGCAGACGCCGCGCCTGCTGCTGCTCGACGAGCCGGTCAATCATCTGGATCTGGCCAATCAGCTCGAGGTGCTGGCCCTGATCCGGCAAACGGCCCGCGACCGCGATCTGGCCATCCTGGTGGTGCTGCACGACCTCAATCTGGCGCTGCGTTTCGCCGACCACTTCCTGCTGCTCGACGGTGCCGGCGGTCATGACGCCGGGGCCATGACGACCCTGACCCCGGAGCAGATCGAGCGGGTCTACCGGGTGTCGGTGGTCCGCCATGACTTGGCCGGGCATTCGCTCTTCATCCCCCGGTGAATCCCGTGACTGACGATACCCGCTGGCCGAGTGATCCCCTGCTCGAAACCCTGGCCCGCCGCGCGGTCGACGATCTGGCCAGACATCCGCTGGTCCTGGAGGATCTGAGCCTCGGCCAGCCCATCTCCTGGGCGCTGGTCCGCGACCGGAACGGACAGCGCGCGCTCGGCCTGGCCCTGACGCCGGCTGGCGAGTCCGGCTCGCCGGGGCCGCGCCATGCCGGGCTACCGCTCGACTGGAGCGAATGGCCGCTGCATGAGCTCCCCGGCCGGATCCTGGCCGACCATCCGCTGGAGCGCTGTCTCGCGCTGGCGGTCATCAACGCCATCTCGCAGCATCGTCTGGCGCGTGAGGGATTCGCCGGCGTCGAGACCACGGAGGTTCGCCCGAGTGTGGTGCGCTGGGTCAGGGAACAGGAGGTGCGCCGCGTGGTGGTCATCGGCAACATGGGACCGCTGGTGACCGGACTCGCCGAGGCGGGCGTTCCCCATGTGGTCTTCGAACGCAGCCCGGGCAATCGCGCCGGTGCCTTGCCCGACGCCCAGGAGTGGGCCTGGCTGCCCAGGGCCGATGGCCTCATCCTCACCGGCGCGACCCTGCTCAATCACACCCTGGCGCCGATCCTGGCGCTGGCGCGCGAGGCCCGTTTCAAATTGCTGGTCGGCTTCTCGGCCCAGGCGCACCCGGCGTTCCTGGCCGGATGCGGTGCCACGCACGTCTTCAGTCTGCACATCCGCCACATCGATCGGGTTCGCCGGCTGTTGCAAGTCGGCCACTGGAATTCCATGTTCGAGACCGAGATGGGCTATCTCGCTCGCCTCAATAGCGAGGCGTCGTCGCCTGACGTCATCTCAGACGGGGTGAGATGACTCCGCCTCCCTGATCACCGACCCGCTCTCCGTCAGTCGCGCGCCCCGCAGGGCGTTGACCAACACCCCGAGCGTGGTGCCGTTGTGCAGCAGCGCGCTGGCGACGGGCGAGAGCCGGCCCATGAGTGCGCCGGCCATGATGGCGGTGTTGATGCCGACGGTGGCATTGAAGTTGGTGCGGATGATGCGCATGGTGCCGAACGCGATCTCGCGCGCGTCGGCGACCGCGAGCAGACGATCGTCGGTGAGCACGATATCGGCACTCGCCCGCGCCAGATCCGCTCCGCGCGACATGGCGATCCCGACATCGGCCGCGACCAGCGCCGGGCCGTCGTTGATGCCGTCGCCGACGAAACCGACCTTGCGCCCCTCGCGCTGAAGCGCGGTGATGAGCGCCGCCTTCTCCTCCGGCCGCACCTCGCCGTGGACCTGGTCGAGCCGCAGCGTCCGCCCCAGCGCCTCCGCCTTCTCCTGACGATCGCCCGAGATCATCACCAGCCGCTCGATCCCGAGCGCACGCAGCCGCTCCAGGGTCGCCTCGGCGTCCGCGCGCAGGGTGTCGCGCAGCGCGATCAGACCCATGGGGCCATGCTCGCTGGCGACATAGAGCAGCGTCTTGCCTTCGTCGAGCAGGCGTTTGACCTGCATCTCGTGGGCGTCGAAGCGGATGCCTTCGTGCTCTTCCAGATAGTGGCGGCTACCGACGATGATCCGGCAGCAGTCGAGCTGGGCGTTGAGTCCATGGGCGACCATGTAGTCGACCTCGCCGTGCGAGATGTGCTGGAGGTCGCGCTCGCGCGCCGCCTCGACCACGGCCTGGGACAGGGGGTGGGTGGCATGTTCCTCGACCGAGGCGACCATGGCGAGCAGGGCTTCCTCCGACTCGCCGCAGCGCGGATCCAGCACCACGACATCGGTGACTTCCAGCTCGCTGTGGGTCAGGGTTCCGGTTTTGTCGAACACCAGGGTATCGATCTCGGCCAGACGCTCCATGGCCTCGCCGCCCTTGATCAGCACCCCATGGTTGGCCGCCTCGTAGAGACCGGACTTGAAGGCGACCGGGGTGCCGAGCTTGAGCGCGCAGGAATAGTCGACCAGGAACACCGACTGCACGCGCGTCAGATCGCGTGTCAGGGCATAGACGGCCGCCGCCGAGCCGAGCGTGAGATAGACCCGCTGGTCGGCCAGTTCGTCGGCCAGACGCTGGGTCTCGGAACTCTTGTCGAGCGATTCCTGGATGAAGCGGGCGACGCGGGCGGTGGTGGTGTCCTCGCCGACCCGGGTCGCCCGGATGCGCAACCGGCCCTCGACCAGCACCGAACCGGCGACCACGCGCTTGGGCGCCTCGCGCGCGACCGGCACGTCTTCGCCGGTGACGGCGGCCTGATTGACCAGGGCCGCGCCCTCGACCACGTAACCGTCGACCGGAATGGTCTCGCCGACACCGACGACCAGGGTCTCGCCGGCCTGCACCTGATCGCCCGGGATCTGGACGAGCTGTCCATCGCGCTCGACCCAGGCGAGGGTCGGCGCCGGGCGCAGCAACCGGCGCAGCAGACGGTCGGACTGCCGCTGGGTGCGTTCCTCCAGATACTCGCCGAGCGTGAGCAGGAGATCGGTGATATTCGCGGTGTAGAGCTTGCCGCGACTCGCCGACAGACCGACGGCCAGGGCGTCCAGCACCTCGACCTTGACGCCTTCGTGAATCAGGGTGTCCGCCCCCTTGACCAGCTTGGTGCCGATGTTCAGGTAGGTCGCCACATGCTGGGCCGGACGCGGCAGCAGCGGCAGCAGCAGGAGCGTCAGAACGTTGCGCACCAGCGGCGTGACGGACGGCTCGTCCGCCGGCTCGCGATGCGTCTCCAGCGGTTCTCCCGGCTTGAAATCGGCGAGTCTCGCCAGCAGCCGCTCCCGAGGGAGCAGGCGCGGGTCGAAGTCGATGGCGAGACTGCGCGCGGCGCGGTTGAGGCGCACGTCCAGGACGCCATCCAGCGATTCGAGCCAGTAGCGCAGCGGCTCACCGACGCTGGCCGCCGCCAGCGCCGGAACGCGCAGGCGCAGCCGGCCAGACAGCTCATGGAGGATGCGGTAGGGAACCGAGGTCATCCATCCTTGCTCTGCTGACTGTGATGCAGTTCCGCCGCCGCGTCGCCGAAGCGCTCCTTGACCTCCTCGATGCCACCCTGCAACAACGACCAGGTCTTGACGAGGCCCTTGATGGCTGTGCGCTGCACCTGCTCGTTGGTGACCAGATAGGTGACGGCGGCGCCGATCATCAGTCCCTTGAGGAAGCGGTCGTTGGGCAGGCTGAACAGCGAACGGTTGGGCTGTTGCTGTTGCTGATAGTAGGCTGGATGGGCATACGGATAGGCCGGCGGCATGCCGGGCTGAGCGGCACCCATGCCCTGCCCTTGTCCCTGTGACTGGCCCGGTCCCGGATAGCCGCCGGGGGTCTGACCGCCGGCGTACTGACCGGCGCCCGGAAACGGCTGATAGTTGTAATGGCTCATGCTGGATCTCCCGAAGTGGCTGGAGTCGTGGATGGAGTCGGGTCGGTGTCGGCGCTACGGCGTTTGACGAGGCCGCGCATCAGGAGCACCAGGGCGGCGCCGACCAGGACGCCGCCGACGCCCTCGACGAGCTTCTTTTTCACGCCGTGCTGATGGCGTTGCGGGCTGTATTGACTCATGAGGTCTCCTCACTGCCGGTCATCCGGCTCTGGATTCCATAGACGACCGCCGTGCCGATCAGGAACATGAGTCCCAGCCGGCCAAAACCCTGGTCGGAGACGCTGGAGGCGATGGCGCCCGCCGCCGCCGTGGCGACACCGCCGATGACGGCGGTACGGGTAGTCTCGACCAGCGCGCCCTGCGGGGTCTGGGTGCCGGACTGAAAACGCCGGATCTGTTGAGCCGCCGCCGCGCTGCCGGCAACGATGGCGCCGGTGGTCGCCAGACGCATCAGGGCCGCACAATCCGGAGCGGTCTGCGGGTGGGGTGGATAGACGGGGCCGGCCGGAACCGGGTAGTAGCGCGGTTCGTAGTGCGTGCTCATGCGCTCGAATCCTTGCCGCCGTTGCCGTTGGAGCCAAACAGCGCACTCTGGACCGAACCGCTGGTCAGCAGCAGCACGGCAGCGGCGCCGACCAGCGCGCCCTTCCAGAAGTCCGGGTCGTCGAAGTTCAGCATCTTGGAGATCGTGGACAACCCATTGCCGCCATTGGCGACCTCGTTGACGAGATCGCTCACGCTGGCTCCATGGGCCTGACCGGCACCATGTGCCGCACCATGGGCATAGCCCTGATGCGGCGCCTGGAAAGCCTCGGGCGGATAGGGATAGGCACCCGGCGGCGGGGGTGGCGGCGGATAACCGGCATATTGGCCGTAGTACATCGCGGCGGCGGCGTAGTGCGGAGCGGTCTGATGATAGCCCGGAGCGAATGCGGGCTGAGCCGTGTGGGGCTGTCCGTAGCCAGGCGGCATGGCGCCTGCGCCGCCGTGCATGAAGGGCTCCCGCCCTGAGACCGGCCCCATGGATTCGCCGTAGCCCGGCTGATTGCCCTGGGGTGCGACATAGCCCTGCGGCTGGCCCTGAGCCGCCCCGTAGCCGGGCTGACCGCCGGCGGACTCGCTACGGCCGGGTTGGCTGCCCTGGGACAGGCCGGCCTGAGCCTCGCCGTAACCACCGGCGGCCCCCGGCCCCTCCGGCCCTTTCGCGGCGCCCTCGGACGAGCCGCCGTATCCCTGCGTCTCCATGCCCGGACGCTGCTCTGGCGCGCCGCGCGCGCCGCTTTGGTGATCGCTCATCGGATTCTCCAATCGTGTTTGACCCTTTAGAGATGCCGGCCGCCCACGCAAGCGGCCGACACGTGCCGCCAAGGTTACCGCAATTCGGGCGCGGAATGTAGATGAGAATGCTTATTCTCTTCCATCTCATGATCGGACAATGGGGCGCGGTGGCGGCGACAAACGCCACGGTGTTCAGCACCTCTGGCCGGCTGTTCGCTGAACGGCGGCAATACAGTATAGGTCGTGTGGTAAACGATACAACGTCCCATCAGCTCGCCGAGCCGACGCGGGGGATGGTCCCCGTCACCCCGTCCATTGCTGGAGGTTTTTTCAGTGGTGCGGTCGAACACGCCAAACTTGGAGATCACGGAACGCGCTCAGCCGCAATGGCGTGCAATCCCTCACGATAGGTCGGATAGCGCAGCTGCACGCCCAGCTCCTGCTTGATGCGCTCATTGCTGAGACGCTTGCACTCGGCATAGAAATGTCGCGCGAAGGGCGAGAGTTCAGCCTCCTCGAAGCGCACGGCCGGCGGCGGCTCGACGCCGATGAGAACGGCGGCATGGCACAGCACCGTGTCGGCCGGCGCGGGCTGGTCGTCGGCGACGTTGTAGATCCGCCCGGCGCTCGGCCGCTCCATCGAGGCCAGGAGGACGGTCACGAGGTCGTCGACATGGATGCGATTGAACACCTGCCCCGGCTTGAGGATGCGCCGGGCGCGGCCGGATTCGAGCGCATCGATCACGCTGCGTCCTGCGGGACCATAGATACCCGGTAGCCGGAAGATGTGCGTCGGCGACGCCGTCCGCGCTCCGAGATCCAGCCAGACGCTCTCGGCCTCCAGGCGACGCTGATTCTCCAGCGTGGCCGGGTTGGGCGTGCGTGTCTCGTCGATCCAGTCGCCGCCGCAGTCGCCGTAGACACCTGTCGTGGAGAGATAGCCGATCCAGGCCAGAGACCCGCCGCGCGCCTCCAGAGTCTTTCCGTGCAGACGCCACGCCGGATCGCCATCCGCCTCGGGAGGGATGGAGACCAGCAGATGCGTCGCCCCGGCCAGGGCCTCCCTGACCTCCGGACTCGATTGGTGGCCGTCGAACACCAGGGCCTGGATGCCCTGCGTGCGCAGGGCCTGGGCCTTCCCGGCATCGCGGCAGGTGCCCGCCACGCGCCAGCCGTGCGCGATGGCCGCCTGCGCCAGACGGGTGCCTGTGTAGCCGAGACCGAAGCAGAACAGCGATGGAGTCGGCATGTTGCGAAGGCCTGTGCTCATTGATCGGTCGTGAGTGCGTCCCGCAGCGCCAGGAACCGCTCGACCTGCTTGGGAATGAGCCGGCGCTGTGCGTCGCGCCCGAGATAGACCTTGAACATGCAGTCACCCTGACGGTTGTAGAACTGCACCGAATGGGTGTCGCATTGGAACAGCTTGCGCGAGACGAACACGATGAGATCGCAGTTGGCGGCCTTGAGATGTCCGCCGACCGGCTGGCCGTGCAGGTTGTAGTAACCCTGAGACACATGCCCCCCTGGCAGCGGCCCCCGGACCTCCAGGATGACGTCGCCGGTGTTGATCACCAGGGTCAGCTCGCCCCAGCTCGAGAGCTCGAGCATCACGGCCTCGAAATGACCGCCATCGATCGAACGGGCCTCGCTCTCCGGCAGCCAGTAAATTACATCCCGTGTCTTCACCCCATGTTCCCTGGCGAGATCCTCCAGCACGGCGCCTGGATTGCTCTGTAGTGACGCACGGATGGCGTCGCTCTGTGTTTCGGTGAGTGTCATGCGGGGTTCCTCAGGCAAGTGCGGCGGGCCGTTCCACGGGAGCGGCGCCGTCGCGAAGACGTTGATCCAGCCATTCGAGCAGATTCTGGGTCAGGGTCACCTGCCAGAACCGGCCCGCCAGGGTGAGTTCGAGCCAGCGTCCGTCCCGTGTCAGCAATCCGGCGCCCTGCCATTGATCGAGCAGCGGTCCGGCGACCTGCTCCAGGTCGAGTCCGGTCGTCGTCGCAAGCCGGTCGGCGAGTGCCCACTGGTCCAGCCGGCCGCGCTCCAGACCGCCCTTGATGCCATCGAGCAACCCATGGTGGGGCGACAGACGCATGAGACCGCCGAGCAGCGGCCGGCCCGGACGCACGTACTCGGCATACTCGGCCACGTCGGCCAGGATGCGGTAGGAATGACCGCCCAGACAGCCGCCGGCGCCGGCGCCGAAGGCCAGACACTGGGCGCCGGCCTTGATCTCCAGGTTGTAGAGGTTGCGCTCGCGGGTGCTGCGGCGCCAATGACTCGACGACAGCGGCTCCCAGCGTGCCTCGTCCATCAACTCCGCCCCACGCGCATAGAAGGCGCCGTGCGACTCGACTGCCGCCGGCTCGAGCTTGCCGGCACGCGCCGCGATCGCCAGCGGTGTCTGTGGCATGAGCTTGAGCGCATAGAGGTCCAGGCCGTCCAGACCCAGACCGATGGCGGTGCGCACGTCCTCCTCCCAGACCTCGGGTGTCTGACCCGGCAGTCCATAGATGAGATCGACGATCACGGCACCCCGGTCGGCCGCCACCAGATCCTCGAGCCGCCGGAGCAGCGTCCCGCGCTCGGTCCTGCGACCCAGACGCCGGCGCACGTCCTGGTCGAAACTCTGCACGCCGATCGACAGACGATTGACTCCGGCGTCGAAGAGCGCCTGTGCTTTGTCCGGTTCCAGATCACGCGCCCGACCCTCGACCGTGATCTCGCAATCAGGCGCCAGCGGCAGATGCTCGCGTGCGGCCGTGATCACGCGTGCCAGTTCGCGGGTCGACAGCAGCGTCGGCGTGCCGCCGCCGACATAGACGGCCTGGATCGGTCCCTCGGCCTGATAGGGTCGGTCCCGGTCGCGCTTCAGATGCTCCACCAGCGCCTCCGCATAGACGGCTCCAGCCGACTCATGCCAGGTGTTCTGGTAGAAACCGCAGAAGAGGCAGTGACTCTCACAGAAGGGGATGTGCAGATAGGCGACCGACTTTCCCGAGCGTGCGGCGGACGTCATCTCGGTCCAGGTGCGCGACCACTCCGACTCAGGCACCGGCGACAGGCCCACGAAGGGATGGACGGCGCGGCGCCCGGCGAAGGCGTTGGCCAGGGGATCGGTTCCCTCTTGGGCGTGGAAAGCCTCAATGGGCTTCCAGGGGCGTGGTTCCATGGGACGGCTGGCGCTCATCTGTAGTCGAGACCCTTGTTTAATTGCTCCTGCGCTTGAAGCCTCTCATCCGACGCTGCGAGCACCTGCTGGAACTGCTCCTCGGTCAGGATGTCGCGGAAGCGTCGGAAGGCGTCGATGCGCAGGCTGGCAAGCTCGCGCTTGAGCACGCTCAATTCGTCGAGCTCGGCTTGCAGGGTCTGGCTGTCCTGGCCCTGCTTCAGCACCGCGCGTCGCACCTGGTTCTGCAACTCCCAGGCGCGCTGCATGCGCGGATGGATCTCAGGCGGAAAGACCGCGCCCAGTTCCCTTTCGAACCGCTCGCGCTGCTTCGGAGTGATACCGAACCGCTCCGGATTCTTACGCACCGCGGCCATGGGATGTGGCAACTCCACCAGTTCGCTGACCCTGAATCGAACCGCCGCCGGTTCCTCGGCCTGGAGCGGGGCGACTGGCAGGGTGGTGGTGAGAACGAGAAGAGTCGCAATCAGTGGCTTGCGCATGATGGAGTGAGCCCTGGGTAAGTGACTGGGAAGGCGGCACCAGGAGCAGCGATCGATCCGGCGCCAAGGGTGTCATTATCATACGATCATGCGAATCGATATCATTTGATATCGAATGACCTTCCCTACCTGGATCGAGGGCAGGTCTGAACGGCTATGACCGATATCGAAGCAAGGTGCTCAATTCGCCGATAGTCGAGTGCTCAGGTCTTCGCCCAGACGGTTAGGGCACGCGCGGCACGAACCAAAAAAACCGCCGAGCACCAAACCTATGACCAACAGCGGCGGAACGAAACCGGTCATCAGCGCCTGCCCCCAGTGCGCCCAGCGCTGGATGGCGGATGGCTGAAGACGTATTGAAGTCATGGAAAGCTCCTGTGTCATCGCGAGAGGGGCTGACGGCCGGATCAGGACTGCCAACCCTGATCGCCCTGCTGTTCGCGTAGGCGCTGCACATCGGCCAGGCAACGCCAATGACGCGCCAGCCGACGGTAGGCGCACAGCTGCTCGGCTTCACGACAATCGTCAGGGTGCAGGCACAGGGCTTCGATATAGCACAAGATGGTCTCGGCCAGCGCAACCGAGCGCTCGCGCACGTATTGATGGATGAGCTCGGCGAGCCGGCGGCGCAGTTGCGACGCCTCCAGGTGCGTGAGGTCACCGAGTTCCAGATGATGCATCATGGCAGACATGGCGTGTTTCTCCCGGGATGAACGGTTGATGAAACATCCGGCGTGGCGATCCGATCTGGAGTGGCTGGCGGACTCTAAGTGATAACGATTCTTATTTTAAATCAAAAATACACCCTGTCAATTTATTTTCCAGGACTGGGCCGCGGCCTTCGGAGCCTGGTGGAAGTGATTCCATCCTGTCGCTCCGAGATCCGCAGTTGCAGTCGCCATCGATCTGCTATAAATTAAGAATCATTCGCATTAAATATCGAAACCGGAGCCGTGGTCGGACAACGGCTCACGGCCACGGCCGCCGACCGTTCCAACCCAAACCGACCCGAGGAGCCAGACACCATGTTCATCGCCATGAACCGCTTTCGCATCAACCGGGGTTTCGAGTCCGACTTCGAGCGCCTCTGGCGCGAACGCGAGTCCTATCTCTCGGAACTCCAGGGTTTCATCGCCTTTCGGCTACTCAAGGGGCCGGACGACGGTCAATGTACCCTCTATGCCTCGCACACGAGCTGGGCGAGCCGCGCCAATTTCGAGGCCTGGACCCAGTCGGAGCACTTCCGCAAGGCGCACGCCCAGGCCAAAGCGCCCCAGGGCACCTATGCCGGACCTCCGGTGTTCGAGGGCTTCGAGGTCGTCCTGGAGGAACTGAAGGATGCGTCCTGAACCCCTGACGACACAGCCCAGTCCCTGGAACCTGCTGTTGCTCACGCTGATCCTGACACTGGCGCCGGGCGCAATCCCGGCCGCCGAGCGGCTGGTCTCGGTGGACGGTGCGCTCACCGAGATCGTCTATGCGCTCGGACAGGGCGCGCGGCTGGTGGGCGTGGACACCACCAGTCTCTATCCGCCCGAGACCCGGACACTGGCGAGCGTCGGCTACAAGCGCGCCCTCTCGGCCGAGGGTCTGCTGAGTCTGTCACCCGATCTGGTGCTGGCGACCGAGGACGCCGGACCGCCCGAGGTGCTGAATCAGATCCGTGCCGCCGGGGTCGAGGTGCGCCGGATCCCGGACCAGGCGACCCTCGACGGACTGCGCGCGAAGATCCGCGCGGTCGCGACGGTGCTCGATGCCCCCGAGGCGGGTGAGGCGCTGATCGCCCGCATCGAACTCCAGCTCGCACAGCTCGAACAGGCGCTCGGCCGGATCGAGGACCGGCCCAGGGTGCTCTTCCTCATGGTCGTCGGCTCCGGCATCGCCCATTCCGCCGGACGGGGCGCCCCTGTCGATACCCTGATCCGGCTCGCCGGCGGCGAGAACGTGCTGCACGAGACGGTCGAGGACTACAAGCCGCTGAGTCCGGAAGCCGCACTCGCCGCCGTACCGGACGTCATCCTGGTCTCCGACCACGGCCTGAAGGATCTGAACGGCATCGATGGCGTGCTCGGCCGCGCCGGTCTGGCCGCCACGCCCGCCGGTCAGGCCCGACGGGTGATCGCGCTCGACCGCACCCTGCTCTTCCACTTCGGCCCGCGGATCGCCGAGGCGGCCGGGGAGCTGGCGCGCCGGCTCGGTACCCTGAACGACAACCGGCTCGTGGAGACCCGTGAATAGCACCGCCCTCACCGCGACCGCGATCGCCGGCCTGCAGCGCCGCGCGCATCGGCAGCGCTGGACCCTGGCAGCACTGCTCGCGTTCATGCTCAGCGTCACGCTGCTGTCGATCGCGATCGGCCCGGTCACCATCCCGCCGAGCGAGGTGCTGCGGGTGATGGCCGCGAGCCTGGGCCTGCCGGTCGGCGAGGTCCAGCCCCAGCACGTCGCGGTCATCGAGACCATCCGTCTGCCGCGCACCCTGCTCGGGCTGCTGGTCGGAGCCGCGCTCGCCGTGGCCGGCGCGTCCATGCAGGGGCTCTTCCGCAACCCGCTGGCCGATCCGGGACTCATCGGGGTCTCGGCCGGCTCGGCGCTGGCGGCCGTCTCGATCATCGTGCTCGGCGGTCAGGGGCTGACCGTCCTCACCACGGCACTGGGCGCCTTCACCCTGCCGCTGGCGGCCTTCGGCGGCGGGCTGATCACCACCCTGGTGGTCTACCGGCTCGCCAGCCGCGACGGACAGACTTCGGTCACCACCCTGCTGCTCGCCGGCATCGCCATCAACGCCCTCTGCGGCGCCGGGACCGGACTTCTGACCTATCTGGCCGACGATCAGCAGTTGCGCAACCTCACCTTCTGGAGCCTGGGCAGCCTGGGCGGGGCGACCTGGAGCCAGGTCGGCAGTCTGGCCCTGCTGGTCACTCTGCCCCTCTTCGCGCTGCCGCTGCTGGCGCGCACGCTCAACGCCCTGCTGCTCGGTGAGGCCGAGGCAGGACATCTGGGGATTTCGGTCCAGCGCATGCAGCGTCTCATCGTCGCCCTGGCCGCCCTGGCGGTGGGCGCGGCGGTAGCGGTGAGCGGTCTGATCGGCTTCATCGGGCTGGTGGTGCCGCACCTGCTGCGCCTGGCCCTGGGCCCGGATCACCGGATTCTGCTGCCCGGCGCGGCCCTGCTCGGTGGCAGTCTGCTGCTGCTGGCCGATCTGCTCGCGCGCACTCTGGTGACGCCCGCCGAGCTGCCGATCGGCATCCTCACGGCCCTGCTCGGCGGACCCTTCTTCCTGGTTCTCCTGATGCGTCAGCGCGGGGTGGCGGCATGAGCCTGGACGTCGAGGATCTGCGGGTCCGGCGCGGCGGGCGCACCCTGATCGACGGAGTCAGTCTCCGCCTGCATCCGGGCGAGGTGCTGGTGATCCTGGGGGCGAACGGGGCGGGCAAATCGACCCTGTTGCGCTGTCTGAGCGGCGAGCTTCAGCCCGACGCGGGCGAGATCCGCCTCAATGGTCGTCCGCTGGCGCACTGGACGTCGGGCGACTGCGCCAGACGACGTGCCATCCTGCCGCAGCAGAGTGCCCTGAACTTCCCCTTCACCGCGCTCGAGGTCGCCGCCATGGGACGCCTCCCCCACGGTGGTCCGGGGCCGGGCGACGCCCGGATCGCGGCGGCGGCACTGGCGGCGGCCGAGGTGCAGCATCTGGCCGAGCGGCGCTATACCACGCTCTCCGGCGGCGAGCGCCAGCGGGTGCACCTGGCACGCATCCTGGCCCAGCTCTGGACGCCGCTGCCCAACGACGAGCCGCGCTATCTGCTGCTCGACGAGCCGACGGCGAGTCTCGACCTAGCCCATCAGCACGCCACCCTCGCCCTGGCGCGGCGCTGGACCGACAGGCACATCGGGGTGCTGGTGGTGCTGCATGATCTGAATCTGGCCGCCCAGTACGGCGACCGGATCGCACTCATGAAGGACGGGCGCCTGCTGGCCGTGGACCGCCCGCAGGTCGTCCTGAAGCCGACGCCGATCGAGCATGTCTTCGGTCTGCCGGTGCGGGTCATCCCGCATCCGGAACTGGACTGTCCGCTGGTGATCGCGCGTGAGCCGCGGCCGGCGGCGCCGGCCCGATCATCATGACCGCCTGAATCACTCAACAACGACAGCCAGCCAATCTCCGCCCACGCGGGGATCAGCGAGCGGCCCGGACGACGCTACAGAGGTACGCATCCATGTCCATCCGTTCGCCACGACACACAGCCGGACTCGGCCGGCTCCCGATCGGTCTGGCGCTGCTCGCGCCGGTCGGCTCGCTTCCGGCTCAGGAGACCACGGGTGTCAGTCTGCCCGCCATCGAGGTGACGGCCGCCCGAACCGAGCGCGACGCCTTCGAGATCCCCGAATCCGTGAGCCTGCTCGACCGCCCGGCGATCGAGCGTGAGCAGCCGACGAACCTTGGGGATCTGCTGGAGGATCTGCCCAATGTGGCCATCGGCGGCGGCCCGCGCGGACAGGGCCAGACGGTCAACATCCGCGGCCTCTCCGATGAGCGCATTCTGTTTCTGATCGATGGGGCACGGCAGAACTTCGCGCGCGGCCACAGCACCCGGATCTTCATCGAGCCGGATCTGCTCAGGCAGGTCGAGGTGCTGCGCGGGCCGGCCTCGGCCCTTTGGGGCAGCGGCGCCATGGGCGGCGTGGTGGCGCTCGGCACGCTGGACGCGGCCGATCTGCTGCGCGAGGATCAGACGTTCGGCGGGCGGGTCAGGCTCGGCTATCAGGGCGCCAGTGACCAGTGGCTGACCAATGCCGGGATCTATGGCGTCACGGCGGACGGGCGCTTGGACTATCTGGTCGATCTGGCCTATCGGGACGCGGGCGACGTGCGGCTCGGCGATGGAACCGATCTGACCCACTCGGGTTTCGAGCGCGTGTCCGGCCTGGCCAAGGGCACCTGGAGTCCGGACGGGATCAACAGTTTCGGCCTGTCCGTCATGGCCTTCGATCAGGACGGCGCCATCCCGTCCAACCCCCAGACCGAGGCGACCGACGACACTCTGGTCGACAACAGCACGCGACAGCAGAACCTGACCCTGAGCTATCGGCACGAGGATCCGGACCAGACCTATCTGCGCCCCTCCGCCCTCTTCTACCGCAACACCACGGACATCGAGGAACGGCGGCGATCCGACGGACGCCTGGACGAGACCCGTCTGGAGACGCTCGGACTCGACCTGCGCAACAGCACGAACCTCGGCGACCCGGAGCGTATCGGCCATGTCCTGACCTATGGCCTCGACTACTACCAGGACCAGGTAGACGGAGAGCGCAACGGCCGGCCGCGCGACACCTATCCGGACGGCGAAACCCGCGTCCTGGGTCTCTATCTCCAGGACGAGATCCGCCTCGCCAGACGCTGGACCCTGACGCCCGGTCTGCGCTGGGACAGCTTCCGCAGCCAGGCCGAGGCTGCGGGCCTGGAGACCAACGAGGACGAGGCCTTCTCCGCCAAGCTCGGTCTGGACGTGGCGGCGACCGACTGGCTGTCCTTCCAGGCGAGCTACAACGAAGCCTTCCGCGCCCCGAATGCAACCGAGCTGTTCGTCTCCGGTACCCACTTCACCTGCGGACGCACCTGCGCCAACCTCTTCGTCCCCAACCCGGATCTGAAGCCTGAAAAGGCCCACAACACCGAGATCGGCCTGCGCTTGCGCGAGCAGGATCTCTTCACGACGGGTGATGAGGGCCGCTTCCAGGTGCGCGCCTTCCGCAACGACGTGACCGACTTCATCGACCAGATCGTCAATTTCACGATGCGCCCCGTGGAGGGCAACAGCGGCAGCGGCGGCATCACCGGCTTCCGTAACGTGCGCGATGCGAAGCTGGAGGGCTTCGAGCTGGAAGCCGATTACGAGGCCAGGCACTGGTGGGCGGGCATCGCCTATGCCCGGACGCGCGGCGAGGACGACCGAACGGGCGAGCCACTCGCCAGCGTTCAGCCCGACACCTGGACCCTGAAGGCCGGGCTGCGCTTTCCGGCTCAGGGTGTGCGCGTCGGCTGGACCGGACGCTTTGTCGCGGCGCAGAACGCGGTACCCGAGGACGGCACCCCGTCCGACAGCTATGCGATCCACGATCTCTGGCTGACCTGGAAGCCAGCGGACAGACTCGCCGGACTCAGCCTGGAACTGGGTGTCGACAACCTGCTCGACGAGGATTACCAGCCCTACCTCTCGTCCCTCAAGGCGCCGGGACGCAACATCAAGGCGATGGTGAACTATCGGTTCTAGGGGCCGGCGGCAAAACGCATAGCCTCTGGTCAGACAACCTAGATACAATTTAAAATAAAACAAGAATCATTGTTATTAGCCAGTCCGCCCCCGTCGATCTTCCGGTGATAACCCCGGCGGAGCGTGAACAGCCATTCACCCTGACTGCTCAACCCTCGGGAGGTGCATGGCTCATGCCTCACAGCAACACACTATCGATTCGCGACCTCACCCAGACCCATTCCAGCGGTCTGCTTCCGTGCTGGTTCTCGATCGGCTCTCTGAGCTGGCTCGCGGTGGCGGCCCTCTGTGTTCAGGTCGTCCGGACGCTCGTCCTCGAAGCCGGTGAACCACCCGCTCAGGCGTTCATCACGGATGCCGACTGGCTGGAACAGACCGCTCCCGCCTCGGTCGAGAGCGGCTGGATCCATCTCAGGGTGCAGCCCGAGGAGCACACGCTCCAGGGCCTCATGATCCTGATTGGTACCCGAGCCGAAAACGGCCTCCTGCACGCCGTCCTGCCGCCGGGAGTCGAGCGCGTGAAGACGAGCGTCCAGTGCCGCGAGACGCCGAGCCGGATCGAGGGCAATCGTCTCGTCATCCAGGTGGGTGAGTGCCCCGTGCAGGGCTGCATCGTCGATATCGATTGGACGCTGGACATAGAGACCTGGAACCCGGACGCCTCGACGTCCTGGGTCGATTCCAACGGCTACCGGCTGCGCGCGGCGGATGTCATGCCGCGTCTGGGCCTGGACATCCATCGAATCGCCCACTCACCGGATCGGCCATATCCAGGTCAGGAGCCGATCCTTCCGCCCTCCAGCCCTGCACTGGAGAACAACTGGCGCTGGATCGTTCGCCTTGATGGCGTTGAGACCGAGCAGACGGTTCGCCGCGGCAAGATCCGCGCGCCACTGGATTTCGCGGATGCCTGGATGCCAAGGATCGAGCACGCCGAGTTGGAGGCACTCGAAACCCTTCGCGAGTCAGGCCGACAATGGCTCTCCAGCCTTTGAACGCGCAATCATTGGTGATCCACGCTCGAACTTATAATGAGAACGCCTTTTATGACGCATCCATCACTGAGTCAACATGCCTCGACAGGTGCTTTCCGCATGCACATGATTCATCGCGTCGGACGTCTATGCATGGCCTTCACGGCCATGACCGTTGCGCCATCAGCGCTGGCGGATCTCGTTCTGGCCCAGAAGAGCGGCTGTACCGTCTGTCATAGTGTGGAGGCCGCGATCGTCGGCCCAGCCTACAAAGACGTGGCCGCCAAGTACAGGGGCGACGCCGCCGCCCAGGATCGGCTCGTCGCCAAGGTGATGGCCGGCGGAGTCGGCAACTGGGGCCAGGTGCCGATGCCACCGAATGCGCATGTCCCGGCCGCCGACATCAAGGCGCTGGTGACCTGGATTCTCGGCCTCTGACATGCTCAGCCCGTCTTACTGCTGTGGGCTATATCCTGATCAGTGAGCACCTGCTGCGGCCAGTTGCTGGAGGCCTATGTCGCCAACCGCTCACGTCGCAAGATCCGCCGTATGCACGCGATCTGCATCGATCTCCATCAAGGAGGCATGGGTACTGGTCGATGGCACCATTGAGCACGGCACGGCCGAGCTGAGCGAGTGTGAGCGAGAAGGTCTAGCTGGCGCGCGTCGCGGCCCTGGTCAAGGACAGCGAGTATCTGGAACAGACCGTTGGCGCGACTGGCGCATAACGCGCCCTTGTGCCAAATAGAATGCAAAACAGTGCCAAAGCGTTTGCCAAGCTACAGCGGGTCGGGCAGACGGTCACGCTCGATCGCGGGACGGCGTACCCACAGGCGCGGGCGGCGCGGGTCTATCCGCTGTAATTGGCGTTAGTGCCAAATCATCCGCAAAATCGAGTAACGCGCTCTTGTGCCAAATAGAATGCAAAACAGTGCCAAAGCGTTTGCCAAGCTACACCTAGCCGAGTATGCGGCGCGGATCGAGTCGCGCGAGTCTGCCGCACATTTTCCGGCACACCTCAAGGTGATCGGTGGCGGAAAACGGGGCTAGGATCTTGATTTTATTGGAGCTGGCGGACGGATTCGAACCGACGACCTGCTGATTACAAATCACGAATTCGCTGTTACGCTCCCTTGCGATGGGTTACGATAGAGTGCGCTAGATTAGTGACTTAGGCGCGCTCGGTTTACGCTCCGTTGCCTTTCGATGCTACCTGATACCCGCTCTCGTGGTGACTCTATGGTGACTCAAGCCGACCGCCTGACTGGGTGACTCACCGGACAGAGGATCGGCGTATGGGACTGACAAAGAAGACAATCGACGCCCTGAGTTATCAGGGAGCCGGGAACGAGCGGTTCGTCGTCTGGGATGATGACCCGCCCGGATTCGGACTGAGGATCTACCCGAGCGGACGCAAGGCGTTCGTACTCTCCTACCGCTCCCAAGGCCGCAAGCGCCTGATGACCATCGGCACCTATGGCGTGCTGACTCTGGATCAGGCCCGCATCCAGGCCCGCGCCGAACTGGCCAAGGTCGAGACCCAGGGCGCCGACCCGCTCGCCGTGCGCCAGCGACAGGCCCAGGGCGAGACTTTCCGCGATCTCTGCCAGACCTACATGGAGCGCCACGGGCAAGCCAAGAAGAGCGGCACCGACGACCAGCGGCGCATCGATCGCCACCTGTTGCCCCTGTGGGGATCGCTCAAGGTTCCGGCCGTCACCCGCGCGGACGTGGCGGCGCTGCACTCCAAGATCGGCAAGGCCCACCCCTATGAGGCCAATCGCGTCCTGGCGCTGTTGTCGAAGATGTTCGATCTGGCGCGGCGCTGGGGCTTTGTGCCCGAGGGTCATCCCAACCCGGCCCGCGACATCGACCGCTTCAAGGAAGCCAAGCGGGATCGCTGGGTGACGCCCGAGGAACTGCCGCGTCTGGCCCAGGCGATCAATGAGGAACCCAATCAATCGGCTCGGTTCGGTCTGTGGCTGTATCTGCTGACCGGCGCGCGGAAGAGCGAGTTACTGCGTGCGCGCTGGGATGATGTGGATTGGACGCGCGCGGAACTGCGCATTCCAGACACCAAGGCCGGGCGCGTTCACTACATCCCCTTGAGTGCCGCCGCCCTGGCGCTGCTGCGCGAGATCCCGCGCGTAGCGGGCAACCCCCATATCCTGCCCGGCAAGCTGGACGGCGCGCATTTGGTCAACATCAATAAGCCATGGGATCGCGTTCGCCGGGCGGCCGGTGTCGAGGACGTGCGCGTCCATGACCTGCGTCGAACGGTCGGCTCCTGGCTGGCCCAGGCCGGGAACTCGCTGCACCTGATCGGGCGCGTTCTGAATCACTCCAACCAATCGACGACAGCCATCTATGCGCGCTTCGGCGAGGATTCAGTTCGCGCGGCCCTGGAGCAGCACGGCGCCCGGATCATCGGCGCGGCTGGACTGACCCCATCGGCGGACGTGACCGAGATCAAGACCCGCCGCACGGCTTGAAACACCCCACAGACGAGGATGCCGCCATGCCCGAGCTACACCCGCAATTTCTGACCGACTCGGACGGCAAGCCGATGTCGGTTCTGCTGCCCTTCGCCGAGTACGAGGCGCTGATGGAATACCTGGAGGATATGGAGGACATCGCAGACGCCCGCCAAGCGAGGGATGAGCCGACGATCCCTTGGGAAACGGTCAAGGCCGAAATGGGGCTGTGATGACCTATCGAGTCGAAATCAAGCGCCCGGCACGCAAGGCGCTACTGGCGCTGCCTCAAGCGTATCGGTCGCGGATCGCCGAGGCCATCGAGGCACTGGCCAACGATCCACGCCGATCGGGGACGCGCAAGCTGGCGGGGAGTGAGTCTCTGTACCGGCTGCGTGTCGGTGACTATCGCGTCATCTATGAGATCCAGGATGAGTGCCTGATCGTCGTGGTCGTCAAGGTCGGCCATCGGCGCGAGGTCTACCGCGAGCACTGACACCCCAAAACGAGCGAACCCCGAGCGACCGCACGCCGTCTCGGGGTTCTCGCCATCCACTGACACACCTGTTGGACCGATCAGATGGCTGATGACGAGTCTATCACCAAGCGCCGCCCACCGGGCAGACCGCGACTATACGAGGATGTGCTGTCTGATGCCGAGCGCGCACGGCGCTACCGGCAGAAGAAAAAAGCCAAGACTCAAAGCGCCGACGCCATCCCCCCTTTATCCGATGCCGAGCACCGCGCCATCAAGCGGCACGCCAAGGACCACGGACTCAGCGAGACCGCCCTAGTTGCCGCCATCGTGCGCCAAGCTCTTCAATCACCCTCTCTTTTGCGCCAAGCACTGAGCAATCAACAGGGGCTAAATCTATAGCCGCAAGTTTCGTGACACATGGAATGCGTCACGAAACCGGCCAAGGTCGCCGGATCACGGTCGTTTTTCACCCTCTGCCCGCTGACCATCCCGCCCCAAACCCGCCGTCAACCCAAAAAGTCCCTTTCCAGATCAGTCCCATAGCGTGCTCTAGCGCATAAGGATTTCCACTCAAGAATGTCGTGACACTACGATTCCAGCGTCTTTCAACACGTCAAGACGCGAGAATCGCCATGTCATTCGAAGAAGCTCAGTCCCCCATCACCCCGCTGGCGTATCGCCCCAGCGAGGCCGCCAAGCTGATCAATATCAGTCGTTCCCTGCTCTATCGCCTGATGGCCGAGGGTGAAATCCCGACTTTTATGGTTGCCGGCTGTCGCCTGATCAGTCGTCGCGCCATTGAGGAATACATCAGCACCCGCGAACAGACCGGCCAGCAGGCCGCGTAAGGGGGCATCGTGGCTGAAACCATTCGCCGCTTACTGACCGAGAAACAGGCCGCCGACAAGCTGGCGCTCAGTCAACGCACCCTGCAAGCCTGGAGGCGTACCGGCGAGGGACCGCCGTTTGTGAAGCTGGGAGGCACCGCTGTTCGCTACGTCGACAGCGACCTGGATGCCTGGATCAATGAACAGATCCGCCGTTCAACCAGTGATAGCGGTCACGAGGCCGCTTGACCGGAGTAGAGAGAGATGTCCGCAAGATCGAGGAAGATCCGCGCCGAACGGCGCGAGAAAATGGCCATGCGCTGGCCAGATACGAAGAAGCTCGCCGGGAGTAGGGGCCACGGCGAGCTTGCAAAGGATTCGAGAACCGGCTTAGTCTGTAAAAAGGACGACCCGCCTTTAGCAGAGGGGGCGTCGTCCCAGGGAGTTAGCAGCTCCCTGAGTTAAGGTCCGTCCGGTAAAGACACAGGACCAACGACGCCGAGCACGATTGTACCTAAGCCGGGGTGCGCCTGCACGCCTGCGCGCCCGTCCGCTCGCGTCCTCCCTCCTGTCTTGGCCGGTCGGTTTCTCATCACCCTGATCGAGAACCGATCCATGAAGCCTGAAACTTTCACCGCTGGCGAACAGCCCAGCACCAGCTACGAAACCCTCCTGAAGCCCTACGGCACACCGGCTGAAGTGCTGGCCCTGGTGCGCATGGGCGGGATGCTCTCCTTCAACGGCGACCGCCTGACCAACTTCGCGTGGTCCATCGCTGAGCTGGCCGAGCTGGGCGGCGCCTTCAACGACGCCATGCAATCGGCCGACTGCCCGGCCCATATCAACAGCGGGACGCTTGGCGCGCTCCTGGTCAGCATCCAGGCGTCCAGCCACGCCATACAGCGCATCCTGGACGAAGCCCTTGAGATCGGCGATCTGGCCGGGATTCGGCGGGGGAAGGCAATGAGAGCACGCCCCAAGGAGGGGGCGGTTCCCGCCGCTCCTGCTGCCGATCTCGCGTCCCGTCTGGCGTCTGCCGCTGCTCAAGCCGTCCGCAAGACCAACGTCCAGACCGGGACCATTCCAGGCCGCACGCGCTCTGGTGAGTTCCGCGTCCGGTTCGACGATGGTCGGGCGGCTGTCTACCGCATCCATCTTGAGCTTGTTCGGGAGGTCCGATGAACGCCCCAACTCCCCAGGGGGCCACGGCTCCCGTTGTCGATCCTGATCGGCTGCCAGCCGAGGTCCGTGCTTCGATCCAGGCCCAGGCGCCCGCGTTCGAGCTGGAGCCGCCTGAGCCGGATAAGGCACCCGACAAGGATCATATCCAGACCATGCTGGATCGCGGCTGGAAGAAATCAGCCGTCGCAAGAGAGATCAGCGTTCACCCGGCCCAGATTTCGAGGGTATTGAAGGGCGAGCAGTCGCTTTCGTCAGAGCCTCGTCGTCGTCTGCTGGAGCTGGTCACGGCTGGTTCCGCGCCGAATGACCCGCCAGTGCCCGATACCAGCGTCGAGCCGATCCGCTGCGCTGCAACCATGGATCTGTTCGAGTCGGCTGAGTCTCCAATTGGAGACCCGGCCCCGTTCGACCTCGCCGAGGCCATCGCCCAGGGCGCCGAGATCACCGCGCGGGCTGGCGAACTGGAGGCCGATTCGGATCTTCAGACCGATCTCGAACGGCTGGCCGAATATGAGCACCAGCACCAGCCGGTCGAGTTGGCGTGCTTCTCCCCCGACGAGGGGAAAACCGCCGATGCACCCCTCGCCGAGGTCCAGGCGCCCGAGTCGATTCGGGATCGACTTGGCGAAGAACCGGCCCGCTTCCCAATCGCGCTGGCCGATACCGTCACCGGCCCCATCACCCGCCGTCGCGAAGTGACCTGGAGCGAACTGGCCAAGCGGCTCAAGAGCGTCGAGGTCGGGGCCAAGGATGGTCCGCTGTGGCTCGCTGGCGACCATGCCCCCGGCCCGCGCGGCAATGAGCACGTCCGCTCAGTCTCCGTGCTGGCGCTGGATGTGGAGGCCAAGACCGCGCGGAACCCCGAGACCGGCATCAAGACCGTCATCGGCCCGGAGCCGCCCACGCTTCAGGAAATGGCCGCCGAGATCGAGCTGTGCGGTTGGCGCGCGATCCTGCACACGACGCACAGCCACCTGGACCCCGGCATCCAACCGCCCGGCGTGGCCCATCATCGATACCGGCTGGTGCTGGCATTGGATCGCCCGCTCCAGCCCGGCGAGCTGGATGTGTTCGGGCGCCATGTGGCCAGTGTGCTGGGGATCAGTGATTGCTTCGATCCTTCGACACTGAAGCCGAGCCAACCGCTCTATCTTCCCCGCGCTCCCCAAGAGCGGCTGATCTATTTCGGGCATGTCGCCATCGAGGGCGACCCGCTGCCCGTCGAGTCCCTGCTGAATGCGGCGCGCGCCGCACAGGACGCCCTCCGCGCCGCTGCCGGTAAACGCCAAGGCCCACAGACCGCCAGCGTCATCGATACCTTCAACGCGGCCCACGATGTCCGGGAGCTGCTGCGTCATCACGGGTACATCCCGAAGCGCGGAAACCGCTGGATGCACCCGGAATCCACCACCGGCATGGCTGGCGTGCGGCTGCTGCCCGAGTCCGACCCGCCGCGCGTCTTCTCCAGTCACGGCTGCTGTCCGCTCAATGATGGCCATGCACACGATGCCTTCTCGGTCTGGTGCATCCTGGCGCATGGTGGCGACACCAAGGCCGCTGTTCGAGAGGCCGCCCGGCTGCTGGGGGTGGAGGGCGAACGCCACACGCGCCAGACCACGGGCGAACGGGGCGAAAAGGGCGAAAACCCAAGCGGGGCGCGGGCTGGCGCCGAGGTGAATCGGGGCGAACGCGGGGCGAAAAGGGGCGAATCAAGGGCGAATCTGACCGACGATCAAAAGCGCGCGGCGCTGTCCCGAGCCGCCCGGCTGCTGGTGTCCGAAGTCTCGCCGATGGTCGAGTACCCCATTGACGCACTCGGGCCGCTCGCCGAGCCGACCCGCGCCCTGGCCGATGGCGTACAGATCCGTGAGGCGATGGCGGGGCAGTCGCTCCTGGCGGTTGCCGCGATGCTCGCGCAGTCGGTCGCCAACGTGCGGACCATCGAATCGGTCAAGCCGGTGTCGCTCTATCTGCTGACGATCGGCGAGAGCGGAGACGGCAAATCATCCGGCGATGCTGTCGCCCAATCAGCTATCCAGGCTCGCCAGCGTGCCGAGGCCCGTGAATACCTAGAGCAGGTCCGGGACGCCCAGGCCAAGGGCAAGAGCCGGACCAAAGACGAAGATCCCGAGGAACTGCCGCCCGAGCCGTACCGGATCGCCCGAGATGGCACCGTCGAGGGCATCCGCCGCTCATTCGCCCAAGGCGTGCCGAGCCAAGGCGTGTTTTCGTCTGAGGCCGCCGCGATGCTGTCGGGCTACGGCATGAACGCCGACAACCGCGCCAAGACCGCCGCCACCTTCAACGCCCTTTGGGACGATGGCGAGCTGTCGGTATCGCGAGGCACCACCGGACGCTTGCAGCTCTATGATCGGCGCCTGTCGATTCACTGGCTGCTGCAACCGGAGGCCGCTCACGAAGTCATGAGCGACCCCTTGCTGTCCGGCATCGGGTTCTGGCCGCGCTTCCTGATCGCCTGGCCCGAACCATCCGCACCGCGCGTGGCGCGTCCCTGGCGTGCCGACCAATGCCCCGAGATCGGCGCGTTCTGGCGGGCCTGCACCCGCCTGCTGGACCGCCCGATGGGGGACGACTGTTCAGACCTGCCTGTCCTGGATCTGACCGACGAGGCCATGCAGTTGGCCTGCGGGTACTTCGAGCGCCTGGAGCAGGCCGCCAAGGGCAAGCCCGCCCCGCTACGGGAGATCAAGCCCTATGCCGTGCGCTCGACCGAGCAAGCCTTGCGGGTCGCGGGTGTGCTGTCGGTCTTCGAGGGACTGGACCGCGTGGACGCTGCCGCCATGCGTAACGGGATCGCCCTGGCCGCCTATGCCCTGGAGACATGGCGCGGAGTGTTCGGGGACCGCGATGTCCGCACCGCCCGGCAACTGGCGTTGACGCTTTACCGCTGGCTCCTGGAGCAACCCGAAGCATCGGCGAGCCTGACCGCGATCTCTCGCATCGGCCCCAAGGCCACGCGCCCGAAGGATCGGCGAGATACCGCGCTGGCCGTGCTCGAACATGCGGGACTGGTGACGAGTGCCGGTTACACCTGGAGCGTGGAGGTGCCGGAATGAGCGTCCAGGCACTCATTGCCGATCTGCTGGTGCCCGTTTCGCCCCCGCCAAGGGCGAGCAAAGCGACAAGCACCCGAGGCGAACGGGGCGAAAAGGGCGAAAACCCGCGTCCTGTCTGGTCTGGCGCGAGGGCGAACATGGGCGAAAGTGGGGCGAATCCAGGACGCCATCGCGCAATGATTACACGATTACCACCGAGCCATTCGCCCCAAATTCGCCCCAAATTCGCCCCTATTCGCCCCTATTCGCCCCTGATTCGCCCGCATTCGCCCCGCCGCGAACCCGCGCCATTGCTGAAGATTCGCCCAATTCGCCCCGTTCGCCCAAGGTCCATGGCACTTTGCATTCGCCCGCCAGCATCAAGGACTTGGAGCGCCAAGGTGCTGAGAGTCACCGGAAGATCCAGGCCGCACTGCTGGACGCTCGCATCCGCGCCAGCGCCGAGACCATCGGCAACGCCCTGGAGTCGAGTCTGATCGAGGGATCGGAAGCCCTGGCCAAGATCCGGCCCGCCGCCGACCCGGCACCGTTGGCGACAGCCAGCTATGGCGAGGTGGTGGCCTGGATGGACTCGACCGGCGAGACCGACGCGCAGACCCGACGCGAGATCCTGGTCAGCTACGGCTTTGACCCTGACTTCCAGTATCCAGACTCGGGGCGCCGCACCTGTCGCCAGTGCGCGAACCTGGACGCCGATGGCGGATGTCGGGCCGCGCGTCGGGGGCAGATACCGAACACCAGCCGGTTCTACACCTACCCGCCCGGTATCGACGCGCCTCATCGCTGTGTGGGCTACCTGCCTGGACCGGATGACCTGGACAAGCGCCCTGGTCGCGAGCGGTTCGACTGGCCGACCGCCGAGACGGAGCCGGACACCGGCATCGAGACCACCGCCAAGGCTGTCTGTGCCCGCTGTGCCCACTGGACGCCAGACCGGATCAATCCCCCTGGTGGTCTCGGACACTGCACCATCGCCGCGCCTGCCTCCAAGCGCCCCGGCTCACTCTGGCCGTGGCCCGATGCCGAAATTCACTGCACCCGATTTCAGGAGATCACCCCATGCTGATCAGCAACATCTATGGCCGTCTGGCCGCCGATCCGACCGAGAAGACCACGAAGACCGGAAAGCCGATGGCCCTGGCGTCCGTGGCTGTGGATGTCACCGGCCAGCGCGCCGAGGATGGCGACTCGGAAACGCTGTGGGTCTCGCTGATGGCCTTCGGGCACCAGTGCGAGGCGCTGCTGAGAGCCGAGAAAGGGCAGATGGTCGCCGCCATCGGCAAGCTGACCCGGAGCCGCTACACCGGCCGGGATGACATCGAGCGCGAGTCCTGGACGCTGCTCGCCGAGAGCGTCGTCACCGCCAAGAGTGCGCGCCCTGGTACCCGTAAGCGCCAAGATCCGCCGCCGCCCGATCGGCGAGCGCCAGCGCGTGACTTTGATGATGCGATCGACTTCTGAGGCGTCGAGGGTCGGATTCTGAATCCGGCCCTTTCCCGTCACCCGTAACGGAAATCACCATGCACCCGACACCCAAACGCCGTGGCCGCCCATCGAGCGGGACCGCACTCTCTGGAGCCGAGCGCCAACGCCGATACCGCGAACGGCAGAAATCACGTCACAGTGACGCGAATTCACCCGCCTCGATTCCCGTCACCCGTAACGAAAAACCCGGCAACCCCGAACACCGTCGCCTGTTCGCCATCCCACACCCCAAGCCCAGCGACTCGACCGCCCTGGCCGTGCCGACACTGCCCGAGGCGCGCACCGTCACCGGGGATCGCGAAGTGGATGCCGTGCTCTGGCTGCGCGATCTCTGCAAGCTCGCGCGAGAGGTCGGCGTCCTGGACCGCGCGCTTGAGGCCGCGAGCCGGATCAAGACGCCGATGGAGGAACTGGAGCGGCGCTATACCGACTGGCTCAAGGGCCAGCTTGGAGCGCATCCGCTGGCCGTGGCGCTGTCGCGAATCGGCGAGATCGAGGGCCATGTCACCAAGGCCCGGCAGCGCATCCGGCTGCACGCCGAAGGGCTGGCCATCTTCGGCAGCTATGAGGCAGCCATGAGCGACACCGCGCCCGAGCGGATGCTGGCTGAGAGCGCCGTCCTGCCCGAGGACTTCGACGGCTGGTCGCGCCTTGGGATGGATGCCCTGGCCGAGGTCTTCGCCCGATCAGTCAACCCGGCCACGCTCGCCGAGTGCGCGTCCGAGCTGCGCTATTGGGACTGGCTCTACCAGATCCGTGCCCGGATGGTCGAGACCGAGCGCCCCGAAGCCTACGTTGGCGATGATGAACCCGTGGTGACGGCCCGCCGCGAGTATGTCGAGGGTTTGCTGACCGTGCTGATACCCGTCGATCGACAGGAAGCCATCCACCTCGCCGACGCGCTCAAGGCCGGACTGGTGGACATCGGCAGCACCGACGATGGCACCCGGCGCGCGGAGATCCTGGATCACCTGCTGAGAACCACACCATGATCCCGAGCATGACCGACGAACAGGAACAGGGATAGGGACGATCCCCGATCCTGTCGGGGATGGTCGATCGAGGCTGCATCAATCGTGGCGGGGTTCTATACTGCCCTTGCAGCCTAACCGCCGATGCCGGGACCGAAACCGCACCGGCTGGTAGCGGCGGGGTCCGGCCAAATAAGTCGCCCGTCGCACACATGGCTGCACCAGCGACCCGACCGCCTGCCGCACGACTGAAAGGGCACAGGCCGGTATCCGGTGCTTGGGGGTAAACAGCCCCTCACCGGGATTCGGGTCGCGAAGCCCCGCCACTGCGCGGGGTTTTCTTTGTCTGCTGATCCCGAGCGCGTGATCGCCCGCCTCAAACGCGACGCTGCCACCGACCCGAAGGCCGAGGCCCTGCTCGACACCCTGCGGGGTCACAGCGGATGTGACTCCTGTTCGTATCGTCTCTGATACTTGACGCCCTTTGTATCTGATACTAGGTTTGAGATGCCTTCAACCTGTATCGGATACAGCCATGCCCAAGCCGAACACCCGCATGACCGCCATGAGACAGCGCGCCCTGGAAGCCTTCAACAATGGCCCGGTACTGCAAGACCTATCCGGCTTCTCGACGACAGCACTTTGGGAAGTGGCCCGCGTGCAGCTCAAGCGCGGCAACCCCTATTCGCTGGCTGTGGTCCTGGTGGAACTACACCGCCGCTGCCCGCCAGTCGCGGGAGGGCGCCCGATCTCATTGGCTTACCATGTATCGGATACACCGGCACCCGTTCCAGCGTCTGTATCTGAGGCAGCACGCGACACCATGCCGGTTGTATCGGATACGCCCCCCTCTCGCCCTGGAGCCGAGCGCCCCGCCGCCCAAGGCCAAGGACTATCCGGGCTGGCTCAAGGCCAAGGCCGTGGCCATGCACCGCTCTGGTGAGACCCGAGAGACCATCCGCGCCATGCTCATCGAGCAGTTCGGGAGGGCGCCGGACATTACCAACTGGAGCAAGACGGTTCGCCGCTGGGAAGCGAGCAACCAGACCGCTCCTGGTTCGTGATGGCCCAAGTCTGGACCATCTCCACTGACCCAATCCCGTTGGGTCAGTCCTGGCGTTACGAATAACGCGCCCCACGGCGGGGCGCTGCTTATAGGCGGCCCCACGACCGCCAAGGGTGCCGTTTGAAACGCGGCCCTTGACCTTGACGCCCACCTTGACCCGGCCATCCCGCTCTCAAGCCCCACCTCCGTCCCGAATCCAGCCCCGGCCGTAAAACGGTTTCGGCGGGGTTTTCCGGGGGTTTTCCGGGGGTTTTGCCGGGGTTTTTCGGGGGTTTTCGCTGGTGCTGCCGATGTCGTGACAACAGCATCAGGCCATGCCCAACGATGCCCCGCCCGGATTCTTCACCTGCCTGCGCCAGCCCGGAGGACTGACGATCTCGGCGGCCACCTGCGCCCAGCTCTACCGGCGCGGGCTGGCCGCTGATCCAGGGGCGGCTGTTCACTGTCGTGGCTGCCCGATCGGGGCCGAGCACGCCGGGCGGGCGTTGCCGGACGCGGACGCGACGCGGAACCTCTCATGCTGCTGGTGCGGGAAATCGCTGGGTGAGGCCGGGCGCCTGGTGCTGGGGCAAACACTGTGCCGCTCCTGTCATGCCCGGCTCGGAGAGTACGCACGCCAGCGGTACCGCCGCCGTTCACCAACCGGCGTGGCGCACCGGCTGCACGTGTTCATTGTTCAAGTCGAGGAAACCGCCGATGACCCTGACCCTGGTTGCGCCCAGCCCTGAAGCCGCCATCGCCCTGGCCCGGCGCCTGTATCCCGATCGGTGCCTCGTCGGCGAGCCGGTCGCCGTCTCGCCAGCCGGACCCGAGGACGCGCGCCGCTTCACCGAGACGGTGAAGACGCTTACCCCCGTGCGTCGAACCCCGCATTCCTGGAGCCTTCAAGCCACACGCCACGCCACGCCGTCTATGAATCGGAGTCATTCATGAGTACCCAAGTCCCCAAGCCGAAACCCGTGATCCTGTTCTTCAAGCCGCCCCAGTCGGCGCGCACGAAGAAGACGCCCACGCCCCCACCCCCACACGGAACCCAACGCCATGGCAACCCCACCGCTGCTTGAGAAAGCCCGCACCCAGGCCGAAACCGCCCATCACCGGCTGTGCGAGGCGCTGCTGTCCGGCGAAGACACCACCGCCGCCCGTCGCGCCCTGATCGAAGCGGAGGCCCGGCTCGCCGAACTGAGCCGCGAGAGCACCCGCACCGGCCCGGACCCTGAGATCGAGGCCGCGATTCAGGCCGAAGCCGCCGCCCTGGTCGCTGAGACCGCCGAGGCGATCGCGGCGCGCGTCAATGCCTTCTCGCCCTATCCGCGCCCCGAGCCGGTCGAGCTGCCGCTCTCGCTGGCCGTCGCCCTGGTGCGCGCCCGGCACCAGCACGCCCTGGTCGAGGCCGATCTGACTGAGCACCGCGCCAAGGAGCAGCGCATCCAGACCCGGCTGGATGATCTCGCCGCCCGTCGCGCGGGGCTGATGGCCCGGCGCCTGGACGGCGATGAGCGCCCCGAGGACGCCGCCGAGCTGGCGCTCATCGAGGCCGACGCGCGCGCCCTGGAGCAGATGCTCGCCGCGCATCGCGCCACACGCCCGACCGAGCCGCGCCATGATCTGCATCACCGCGAAGCGCACTGGCGCCAGACCTGCAACGAGGCAGAGGGCCACGCCCTGCGCGCCCTGGCCGAGCGGTTGCAGCAACACACGATCACCCTGGCTGAGCGTCTGGTGGACTTCAACCGGGAGATCCGCGTCGCGCCTGGCGGCATCGGCTACCGGATGCGTGTCGAGGCGCGTTGGCGTGAGGCCGCCGGTCAAGGAGTCTGGTGAGATGAGCGTCCAGGCCACCATCACACTGGATCGGGGCGGACGCCCGCCGAGCATTCAGCGACAGGCCCGCGCGCTGCTGCGTCGGCATGGAGCGGTCTGGCTCAAGGAAGCTGAGCGGCAGGCCAGCTTGGGCGACCTGTCGGCGATGCGTTTGGTGGTGGATCTGGCCGTCTGGAATCCGAACGATGAAGCCCGCCAAGCCCCGCGTCCCCGTTGACGCTCTGACCCGTCGCGCCATTGCGGCGCGCTTGCAGCGACCGCCCAAGGCCGATGAACAGCGCTGGGTCGATGCGCTCTGCGCGTCCTACCGGAGGCACTTCGGCGAGGAACCCGACCGCGAGGAAGTCCGCCGCCTGTTTTGGGAGGTCAAGCTCGGTCTTGATGGCGACTGGCCGACACCGCGCGTCGAGGACGAACCGGAGCATCCCGGCTGGCTGGCGCTGTGTGCGGAGTCTGCCGTAGCAGGCCGATAGCAGGAGGGATCTGATATGGCGCGATTTCAACCCGGCCAGTCCGGCAACCCGCGCGGCCCCAAGCCGGGCAGCGGCCCGGTCCAGAAGCTGCGGAAGGCCATCGAGCAGGATGCGCCCGAGATCCTGGCCGCGATGGTCACTGCCGCCAAGGGAGGCGACACCGCCGCCGCCAAGCTCCTGTTGGACCGCATCGTCCCGCCCATCAAACCCGAGACCCGCCAACCGGCCGCCCCCGGCCCGACCGATCCCGGCGAGATCCTGCAAGCGGCCGCCGAGGGTCGACTCACCTTCGAGCAAGCCGAGCGGCTGATGAGTCTGGCCGTCGAGCGTGCCAAGGTCGCCGAGTTGGTGGAGATCCAGAAGCGGCTGCGGCGCATCGAGGGAATGCTGAAAAGCCCTGGCTGAACGGTCGGGTTTTCGCCCTTTCTGGCGGAAATTCTGCCGCGCGGTGACTCTATGGTGACTCAAACGAAAACGGCTTAGGCGAGAAACCGCCTAAGCCGCTGTTTTGTTTGGAGCTGGCGGACGGATTCGAACCGACGACCTGCTGATTACAAATCAGCTGCTCTACCAACTGAGCTACGCCAGCATGTGCGAGCGCGTAAATATAGCGCGAAAACGCCGTTCGCCTCAATGCTCGCTGCGAGTCTGATGGCGACAGCTACAGGCTGAAGCAGGCTCATTGAAGAATCAAATCCTTGCTTGGAACAATGTCAATGATGCAAACTCCATCGATCCCCAGGCCACTGTATCCTGCGATGGCCGGAGCGTGACGCACCTGGGTATGTCGATTGCCAAAAACAATTTCGGAGGACAGCATCATGAGTACCCATCAAGCGCAGATGCCGCTGTGTCAGCGGGCTTTTTCGCAACTGCTCATCATCGACGCGCAGGAACGGCTGGCCGCCGCGATGCCGCCGGATGAACTGGACAGGGTCGTCGACAACATCAATCGCCTGATCACGGCCGCCAAGATCCTGGATATTCCGGTGATCGCGACCCAGCACAATTCCCAGGGACTCGGCCCTATCATCGAGACCATCCGTGCCAATATGCCGAAGGTCCACGAGCCGACCGAGAAAACGGCGTTCTCCTGCTGCACCGCGCCCGGATTCGAGCGCAACATCTCCTCGCACCCGGATCGGCGTCAACTGGTCGTCGTCGGCATGGAGGCACATATCTGTATCGCGCAGACCGTCTCCGGCCTGCAGCGCTGGGGCTATCAGGTCTTCGTGCCGAACGATGCCATCATCTCGCGCAAGACCGCCCATAAGGAGAACGTGCTCGACCGGATGCGTTCTTGCGGCATCCAGGTCGTCTGTACCGAATCGGTCGGTTTCGAGTGGCTGGGTGATTCGACCGACGCACAGTTCCGTGATGTCTGGTCGCTGTTCAAATAGCGGCTAATCGCGCTCGCCCGTCACCTCAGCAGATTGATCGGACGCGGCGGGCGCGACGAGCCAGGGCGCGAGCGCCGTGAGCAGACGTTCCAGCGCGCCACGATTGAGCTCGACGACTTCACGGCCGCGCGCGCCCAGACAAGCACGACGCTCCGCATCGTCTAACAGGTCGATCAGACACTGACTCAAAGCCTCGGCATCCTTGACCTGTTCGGCGGCTCCAGCCTCGTACAACATCCGCGCAATGGCCGCGAAGTTGAATGTATGGGGTCCGAGGATGACCGGGATGCCCGAGGCCGCCGCCTCCAACGGATTGTGCCCGCCTCTCGGCACCAGACTGCCGCCGATGAAGGCCAGATCGCCGGCCGCCAGGAAGCACGTCAACTCACCCATGCTGTCGCCGAGACAGACGGATTCGCTCGGTGCGACCGCCCGCTCCTGGCTGCGACGCGCGAACTCCAGACCCTGACGCGCGATGAGCGCGGCTACGGCGTCGAAACGCTCGGGATGACGCGGCACCAGCACCAGCAGTGCATCGGGCCGATGCTCCAGCAGACGCCTGTGGGCCTGGAGCACCTGGATCTCCTCGCCCTCGTGGGTGCTGGCGGCGATCCAGACCGGACGCCCAGCGCCCCACAGACGGCGCATCTCAGCGGCGCGCGTCGCGAGATCCTCGGGCTGGACCAGATCGAACTTGAGGCTCCCCATGACCTGCACGCGCTCGCGCGGCGCGCCCAGGGCAACGAACCGTTCAGCGTCGGCCGATGCCTGGGCGGCGATGAGTGCGAAACGCGCCAGTGTCGGGCGTGTCAGGCGCGCCAACCGCGCATAACCGCGCGCCGAACGCTCCGACAGCCGCGCATTGACCAGGGCCACCGGAATACTGCGTCGTTCGAGCGCCGCGAGCATGTTGGGCCAGATTTCGGTTTCCATGACGATGACGAACCGGGGTGCAACACGCTCGATGAAGCGCGCCATCAGGCTCGGCAGATCGAAGGGAGTATAGAGATGGGCGACACGCTCACTGAAGAGCGCTCGCAGGCGCTCGGCGCCTGTGGGCGTGGTCGTCGTCACCAGGATCGTGCGCGCCGGCTCGGATTCCAGCAGACGCCGGATCAGGGGTTCGGCGGCCTGAACCTCGCCCACCGAGACAGCGTGAATCCAGATATCGGCCTTTGACGTTCGGGCCTCGCCCTCCCCTTTCCGGTTAGCGTCCCAGACCAGCCGCTCACCGATCCGCTGCCGATAGGCCGGCTGCGTGCGGCCGCGCCAGTAGAGCCGCGCCAGCACCAGCGGCAGCGCCAGGCGCCACAGCGCGGTATAGAGCCGAAGCGCCATGCCGCCGCTCATCCCCATCCCGTCAGAGGTGGCGGCGCCCGGCGGCGGCGCGCTCCATGACGTCCTTCATGTCACGCACCGCCCGGTCGAGTCCCGAAAAGAGGGCGCGCGCGATGATCGAGTGCCCGATGTTGAGTTCGCGCACGCCCGGAATCGCGGCGATCGCCTGGACGTTGTGGTAGTCGAGTCCATGGCCGGCATTGACCTGAAGTCCGAGCGACAGCCCCAGTGCGACGGCTGAACGAATCCGCTCCAACTGGGCCGCGCGCTCGACCGGATCGCGCGCGTCGGCATAGTGTCCGGTATGGATCTCGATCACCGGAGCGCCGATCGCGTGCGCAGCCTCGATCTGCACCGGATCGGCATCGATGAAGAGCGAGACCCGAATGCCGGCCTCGGCCAGCCGGGCGCAGAATTCGCGCATCGCGTCCTGACGACTGGCCACGTCCAGCCCGCCCTCGGTGGTCAACTCCTCGCGCCGCTCGGGCACCAGACAGCAATCGGCCGGCCGGATTCGGCAGGCGATGGCGGCCATCTCGGGGGTGACGGCCATCTCCAGATTCATCCGTGTTTGCAGGATGTCGCGCAACATCTCGACGTCGCGATCCTGGATATGACGCCGATCCTCGCGCAGATGGAGCGTGATGGCATCCGCGCCGGCCTGCTCGGCCACCAGCGCGGCCTGGATCGGCTCGGGATAACGGGTGCCGCGCGCCTGGCGCACGGTGGCCACATGGTCGATGTTGACGCCGAGCAGAATCTCGGATGGGATCGATGAGAGGGATGACATGGCTATTTCTCGTCAATGGGTTCTGCGGCGAACCAGCGTCGATAGAGTTCGCGACTCTTGAGCGGTCGATCGCCCAGATGGGGTTCCAGCACATGGCGCAACAGGGTGCGCGCCTCGCGTCGCTGTTCGCCGGCGAGCGGTTCGTCGTGCGCGAGCGCCAGCAGGGTCGCGCCCGAGACACGGGGTCCGCGCGCCGGCCCGGACGGATAGCACGGGCCACGCTCGCGCTCGTAGACATAGACGGCGTCGGCGGTCACAGGCGCACCATCGTCGACGACCCGATCGAGTCTCAGCCCATAGCCGAGTTCGGCGAGTAGCCGGCACTCGAAATGACGTAGCGGCGTCTCCAGATCGTCGGCCTCGGCCAGATGCGACAGCGTCGACTGGTAGAAGACGAACAGCGCATCATGGGGATCGTGACGCGCCAGCATCCGCAACAGCAGTTCGTTGAGATAGAAGCCCGCCAACAGTGACGCGCCCTGGAGCGCGAGCGGCGCACCGGCTTCCTCGACGACGGTCAGGGTCCGCACCTCGCCGCGCCCGGTCATCGCCAGCCACAGCGGCTGAAAGGGCTGCAAGAGCGCGCTCGCCGTCCGGCGCGGGCGTCGCGCGCCCTTGGCGATGGCCGCGCAACGACCCTGCCCCGCCCCCAGGATCTCCAGCAACAGGCTGGTATTGCCATACTCGCGCCGATGGAGCACGAAGGCCAGGAACAGGTCGTGACGAGACGACACGCGCGCCGCCGGGCGATCGAATCAGTCGTGGTAGCCGAGCGTGGAGAGCGCCGACTCGTCGCTCGACCAGCTCTTCTTGACCTTGACCCAGACCTCCAGATGCACCGGACAGTCGAACAGCTTCTGCATCTCCAGCCGCGCCTGGGTGGCCACGGCCTTGAGCGCCTCGCCGTGCTTGCCGATGATGATGCCCTTCTGACCCGGCCGCTCGACCCAGATCAGCGCATGGATCAGATAGCGGCCATCGGCCATCTCGAAGCGCTCGATCTCGACCGTGGTGCAATACGGCAATTCCTTGCCGTAACGCTGCATCAACTGCTCGCGCACCAGCTCGGCGGCGAAGAAACGCTCAGAACGGTCGGTGAGCTGATCCTCGGGGAAGACCGGCTCGCCCTCGGGCAGCGACTCGACGATCAGTCGCTCCAGGGTCTCGACCTGATCGCCCTTGGTCGCTGAGACCAGGACGACATGACGGAACGCATGACGCTCGCCGAGTGCTTGCAGATAGGGCAGCAGGGTCGACTTATCGGCGATCCGGTCGACCTTGTTGACGACCGCGATCACGGGCACGCCGGCCGCCGCGATCGCCTCTAGCGCCTTGGCGTCCTCTTCGGTCCAGCGTCCGGCCTCGACCACCAGCAGCGCCAGATCGGTATCGGCGACGGCGGCACGCGCGGCACGGTTGAGATAGCGATTCAGCGCACTGCCGCCGCGCTCGTGGATGCCGGGCGTGTCGACGAACAGGATCTGCCCCCCGGCGCGGGTCTTGATGCCCAGGATCGCGTGTCGGGTGGTCTGCGCCTTGTGCGAGGTGATGGCGAGCTTCTGACCCAGGATGCGGTTCAAGAGGGTCGACTTGCCGACATTGGGCCGGCCGATGATGGCCACAGTGCCGCAGCGACTCACGACGGAGGTGCTCGATTCGTTGGGGTTCGATTCAGCCATGCTGGATACGCTCCAGCATGGATTCGGCGGCGGCCTGCTCGGCACGACGCCGACTGGTCCCGGTTCCGCGTGTCGTCACATCGGCATCCTGGAGCTGACAGCTCACAATGAAGGTTTGATCGTGCTGGTCGCCGTCGATCGACAGCACCAGATATTCGGGCAGGGGGCGTTTGTAGGACTGAAGCCACTCCTGCAAGCGGGTCTTGGGATCTTTTCCGGCGCGCTCGGCATCGGTCTGTTCGAGCCGGGCGGCGAAGAGTTCGAGCACCACAGTACGCGTGCGTTCGAAGCCGGCATCCAGATAGACCGCGCCCAGCACGGCCTCCAGCGCGTCGGCCAGGATCGAGTCGCGCGCATGACCGCCGGTGCGCAGTTCCCCGGCCCCGAGCCGCAACGAGTCGCCGAGTTTCAGATCACGCGCCAGCCGCGCCAGCGACTCGCGCTTGACCAGCGAGGCGCGCATCCGGCTCAGCGTCCCCTCGTCGGCCTTGGGAAAGCGCTCCCAGAGCGCCTCGGCGATGACGAACCCGATCAGGGCATCGCCGAGGAATTCGAGCCGCTCGTTGTTGGATGAGCCGACGCTGCGATGCGTGAGGGCCTGGATCAGCAGTTCCTCTCGAGTGAAGCGGTGCCCGAGCGCCTGGGCGAGTCGACGTGGATCGGCGTTCACTCTGGACCGACTTCGATCTGATGGCTGAACGAGACGACCGCGTCGACGTTGAAGAACAGATGCACCCGTTCCTCATACGCCAGACTCACCTGGAAGCGCTCCCCGTCGATCCGCTCGACCTCGAAGTCGCTGCCCTTGATGTTTTCGATCGAGTTGATATAGAGACGCTTCTCGATGGAGGTCACGATTCCACGCACACCGCCCTCTTGGGTCGGATCGAGCTGTTGCGCAGTCTCCTCCATGATCGAACGCACGGTCCAGAAATTGAGATAGAGCGGGCCGACCTTGAGCGCGATGGTGCCAAAGAAGGACGCTAGGCCGATGAGGACGATCAGGAGCAGAAAGCCTGCTCCACGTTGACGTTTGGCCAATCCAGTTGTCATGGACATCTGCTGTGAACCTCGCGGTTTATTCGATTCCGTCCCACAGGCGCGACCAGGCGATGGGGAAGCCGTCACGTGCGCCATCCCAATGCATCCAGATCGCGAACGCCTTGCCGACCAGGTTCGCCTCTGGGACAAACCCCCAGCAACGACTGTCGTTGCTGTTGTCGCGGTTGTCGCCCATGACGAAATACTGCCCCTCGGGAACCTCGACCGGGCCGAATGCCAGTTTCTGGCAGCCGAAGGGCAGATCAGGCGCGGCCGGACGGGTCAGAATATGGTGTTCGACCGTGCCGAGACTTTCCAGCGCCTCGCGCGCGCCGGTCATCTCCTGGCCCGAGCCGACGCCGGTATAGGTGCCGACCGGCAACTGGCCGACCGGCTCGCCGTTGATGAAGATGGTCTTGTTGCGATAGCCGACCAGATCGCCCGGCACGCCGACGACACGCTTGATGTAGTCGGTGCGCGTGTCGAGCGGGAACTTGAACACCACCACATCGCCGCGCTGCGGCTCGCCAAGATCGAGGAACTTGACGTTGAGCACCGGCAACCGCAAACCATAGGAAAATTTGTTGACCAGAATGAAGTCGCCGGTCAAAAGAGTCGGCATCATCGAGTTCGACGGGATGCGGAACGGCTCGACCAGGAAGGAGCGCAGCACCAGCACCGCGAAGATGACGGGGAAAAAGGAGCGCGCGTACTCGACCAGCACCGGTTCCTTGGCGATGGGCCGGCCGTCCTCGGTCAGGGTCTTGCCGCCGGCGGCCGCGATCGCGGCACGGCGGCGCGGTGCAAACACCAGAACGTCGAGCAACCAGATGCCGCCGGTCAGGAACGAGGCTAGGACGAGAAAAGCCGGGAAGTCGAATGTCATTGTGAACCGCGTCTCCTTGAGCTAGGCGTGGTTTTTTAAGTCTGGAATCGGGTTGCCTGCCTCAGTCCTTGCCGCTCTGGAGCACGGCCAGGAAGGCTTCCTGCGGGATGTCGACCTTGCCGACCTGCTTCATGCGCTTCTTGCCTTCCTTCTGCTTCTCCAGCAGCTTGCGCTTGCGCGTGGCATCGCCGCCGTAGCACTTGGCGGTCACGTTCTTGCGTAGCGCCTTGACCGTGGAACGGGCGATGATCTTGGAGCCGATCGCCGCCTGGATCGCGACCTCGAACATCTGGCGCGGGATCAGATCCTTCATGCGCTCGGTGATGTCGCGCCCGCGATTCTGCGACAGCGAGCGATGGACGATCGACGAGAGCGAATCGACCTTGTCGCCATTGATGAGCACGTCGAGCTTGACCAGATCGGATGCCTGGAAGCGCTTGAACTCGTATTCGAACGAAGCAAACCCACGGCTGCACGACTTGAGCCGGTCGAAGAAGTCGAGCACGACCTCGCTCATCGGCAGTTCATAGGTCACCTGGACCTGGCCGCCGAGATACTGGATGTTTTTCTGGATCCCGCGTTTCTCGATACAGAGATTGATGACCGCGCCCAGATAGTCCTGCGGGGTGAGGATATGGGCCTCGATGATCGGCTCGCGCACCTCGCGGATTTGGGACGGTTCGGGCAGATCGGCCGGGTTGTCGATGCGCACCGTCTCGCCGTCGGCGCGCAGCACTTCGTAGACTACGGTCGGGGCGGTGGTGATGAGGTCGAGATTGTACTCGCGCTCCAGCCGCTCCTGGATGATCTCCATGTGCAGCATGCCGAGGAAGCCGCAGCGGAAACCGAAGCCGAGGGCCTGTGAGACCTCAGGCTCATAGTTCAGAGCGGCGTCGTTCAGGCGCAGCTTGCCGAGCGCCTCGCGCAGATCCTCGTAGTCGTCCGAGATCACGGTATAGAGTCCGGCGAAGACGCGCGGGCGCATCTCCTTGAAGCCGGGGAGCTTCTCGCCCGGACGATCCGGCAATGTGATGGTGTCGCCGACCGGCGCGCCGTCGATCTCCTTGATGCCGGCGATCATGTAGCCGACCTCGCCGGCGCGCAGCGTGTCGCGCTCGGTCTTCTTGGGCGTGAAGACGCCGACGTTGTCGACCTGATGGGTGCGTCCGGTCGAGACCATCAGCACCTTGTCGCGGCGGCGGATCTCGCCGTTCATCACCCGCACCAGCGATACCACGCCGACATAGGGGTCGAACCAGGAGTCGATGATGAGCGCCTGGAGCGGCGCGGCGACGTCGCCCTTGGGCGGCGGGATGCGCGCGACCAGGGCTTCGAGCAGATCCGGGATGCCGACGCCGGTCTTGGCGCTCACCCGCAGGGCGTCCTGCGCCTCCAGGCCGATGATCTCCTCGATCTCCTTGATCACGCGCTCCGGCTCGGCGGACGGCAGGTCGATCTTGTTCAGGACCGGCAGCACCTCCAGCCCCTGCTCGATGGCGGTGTAGCAGTTGGCCACACTCTGCGCCTCGACACCCTGAGCCGCATCGACCACCAGCAGCGCCCCTTCACAGGCCGCGAGCGAACGCGAGACCTCGTAGGAGAAGTCGACGTGACCTGGGGTGTCGATGAAGTTGAGCTGATAGGTCTCGCCGTCGCGCGCCTTGTAGTTGAGCGTCACGCTCTGGGCCTTGATGGTGATGCCGCGCTCGCGTTCGATATCCATCGAGTCCAGCACCTGACTGGACATCTCGCGCTCGGTCAGGGCGCCGCTGATCTGGATGAAGCGATCGGCGATCGTCGACTTGCCATGGTCGATGTGCGCGATGATCGAGAAATTGCGGATATGACTGAGGTCGGTCATCGATAACCTAACGGGGTGATCCAGAGGAAAAGGCGGGCGAGACCACGCGGGCGCGTGAGCTATCGAATCCGGCGCGGCGTGGAAAACAGCGCGCCATGATACCAGAGTGCGGCGTCCAGGCGTATCCGATCACGCGCCGCCGCCCTCCCCGGCCGGCGGCGCGTGCGTCGACGTTCAGGACTTGGGCAGCTTGAGTGCGTAGAACATCCGGGTGTCGCCGCGCTGCACCAGCACGGCGGTCGCGCGTCCAGGTTCGATGGCGCCCAGAATGCGCTCGAAGTCAGCGAGGTTGCCGACGGGCTGATTATCGAGCATCAGGATCACATCGCCCGCGTTCAGACCGGCGGATGCGGCCGGTCCCTGATCGACCGACTCGATCAGCACCCCGCCCTGCTCGATCTCGAACTGATGGCGCATCTCGGGCGTCAGATCACGCACCACCACACCGAGGCGGTTGGCTTCGGGCTTGTCGGTCGGCCCTGGCTCAGCGGCCAACTGATCGTCCTCGGGCAGTTCCTGGATCTTGATCGTCAGCTCGATCCGCTCGCCGCGACGCAGCACCACCAGGCCGGCACTCTCGCCCACGGGCGTGGCACCGACCAGGGGCGGCAGACTGCTGGAGGTCGGCACATCGCGTCCGTTGTAGGAGAGGATCACATCACCCGGTTGCAGACCGGCTGTTGCCGCCGGGCTGTCGGGCAGCACCTGGGCCACTAGGGCGCCGCGCGGCTGGGACATCCCAAACGATTCGGCCAGCTCGCGCGTCACGTCCTGGATCAGCACGCCCAGCCAGCCACGGCTGACGCGCCCCTTGGTCTTGAGCTGCTCGACCACGTCCATGGCCACCTCGATCGGGATGGCGAACGAGAGTCCCATGAAGCCGCCGGTGCGGCTGTAGATCTGGCTGTTGACCCCGACCACTTCGCCGTCGAGATTGAACAGCGGTCCGCCCGAGTTGCCGGGATTGATGGCCACATCGGTCTGGATGAAGGGCACATAGTTCTCGCTTGGCAGACTGCGGCCCTTGGCGCTGACGATCCCGGCGGTGGCCGAGGACTCGAAGCCGAAGGGCGAGCCGATGGCCAGCACCCATTCGCCGACCTGGAGATCCTTGCCCGAGCCGATACGTGCCGCCGGCAGCCCCTCGGCCTCGACCTTGAGCAGGGCGATGTCACTGCGCTTGTCGGTGCCGATCAGCCTGGCGACGAACTCACGCCGGTCGCTGGTGCGCACGATGATCTCCTCGGCGCCCTCGACCACGTGCGAGTTGGTGAGCACATAGCCGTCACCGGAGACGAAGAAGCCCGAACCGAGTGAGCGCGCTTGCAGGCTCTCGTCGGGGATCGGCCCCTCCTCGTCGAAGAAGTGCCGGAACAGATCCTCGAGCGGACTGCCCTCGGGCAGATTCGGGATCGAATACGGCTGAAGGCGTTGGGTGATGGAGGACGACTGCTTGGTGCTGATGTTGACCACGGCCGGTCCGTTCTCGGCGACCAGCCGGGTGAAATCGGGAAGATCCCGCCCGAGCGCCGGGCCAACGGCCAGCAGGCAGCCCAGGAGGACGGCCCGGGTGAGTGACGGTGTGGAGAGTGGGCGCATTAGAACTCCGATCGATGGATGTCGATCCTCTGATGGGCGTCGGACAGCGTGACAGAGAGTCGAGCGTCCAGACGCCTCAGGATCACGGGTTGACGTTCGGGGCGTCGAGTCAACGTCACACTGTAGCCGCGCAGCCACCAGAACGCCAGCGCCAGCCCGATCAGCGCGCCCAGGACACTGGCGACATCGGGATACGCACCACCGAAGCGCTCGCCGAGGGTAGCCCCGAGGATCAACGCCAGGATCGGCACCAGATAGGCCGCCGCCGCCGTGCGCAGCAATCCCTGCTCACTGAGCCCGACGACGACCTCGTCGCCGACCTGGGCGCCGATCGGATTGCGCGCCAGCAGCTCCACTGGATGGCGCCCGAAGACCCGCTCCAGCAGCGAGGTGCCACAGGCATTGTTGACGCTGCACTGACCGCAGGCACTACGCCGCTCGGCCGTGACACGGGCCTGATCGCCGACGAGGGCGATGATGCGACCACGTTCTTCGATCATGGTGTCGGGACTCTCACTGAGTGGGCGGGGCGGCGCGGTGGACGCTGGCGATGGCGGCCTGGACCGTGACCAGGGGCACTTCGCCGACGGCGGTGATCTGATGCTCGTCGAACCGGCGACCGGCGGCATGGACCGAGCCGATGTTGGCGCCGCCCTCGAGTCCGTCGTCGCTCGCCGGCTCGATATAGATGGAGTAGGACGAGAGCCGGTCGGTGAAGAGGAAGTGCTCGACGCGCGAACCATCGGCCTGATCGATCTGATGCTGCATGACCAGTTCGAACCCGGCTGGCATCGGCTCGAAACGCCACTGACTGCTCGGGCGTGTGGCCGGCGCGCCGCGAACCGATCGAACCGGGTCGGGCGGCGTTTCGGAACCGGGAGCCGCCGGTGCATTGAGCTTGATCGAGGTGAACATGAGCTGTTCGAGCGGTTCCTGATGGCGGTCGATCAGATCGGACTTGAGCGGGAGCGCCGTCTCGCGGTCGATGTGGAATCTGTAGCCATAGCGCAGATCGTCCCTAGGCAGGATGCCGACGACCTCGGTCTCGCGTCCGGCGATGCGCGCGCGCCCCAGATACTCGACACTGTAATGGTCCTGCAGCGCCCCCGGATCGATCCCCTCAGTGTCGAGAAAGCGCCCACCCTGACGCTCGACCGAGATCGGCTGTCCGTCGGTCAGGACACAGTTGACACGGTCCTTGCCGCTGGCCACCGCCCGGATCGGTCCGCTGAGCGCGATCAGACGCTCCTCGACCTGTCCGTCCGCGATGCGGTGATCGAGGCTCAGGGTTTCGAGCTGGTTCTGATGCAGATAGACCAGGGTGCCTTCATAGCTCAACGAGCGCACGGCCTCGGTCATGCGCGCGAGCAGCACCTTGGGTGAGAGGCGGCTCTCGGCGGTATCCGGAGAGGCCGTCGCCTCGGCGACAACAGCCTGGAACGGCAGCAGACAGCACAGCCCCAGGGCCAGCCAATACGACGCCAGGCGCCAGTCAACGACCCGGTTCATAACCGACGAGCATTGCATAGGGCAGCAATCCCTTGGCCCCGGTCGCCGGGGCCGTTGCTTGGTGGGTGACGAGATAACGATCGAGCTTGCTGGCCAGCCCGGGGTGTTCCAGATGCCAGCGCTGGAGCGGAATGGTCTGACGCTCGACCAGCCGGGCGGCCACGGGCCCGACCGCCGTCTGAGTCACAGGGTCGCCCACGAAGACGGGTGTCGCCAGGACGGTGACCAGCAGCACCGAAGCGGCGAGTGCCAAACCGGTATAGCGGCCCGTCCAGCGGCGCGGCGCAGGCTTCTGACGCGGCGGACAGAGAATGGTCGGCTCGGCGGCCAGGGCGTTGCGCACGCGGTCGGCCAGGGCGCGGGCGTTCGGGTCGATCGCCTCGCCACGGATGGCCTGGCCGATGAGCGTGTAGCGTTCCCAGCACTCGCGCAGCTCGGTGTCGGCGGCCAATGCATCGAGCAGGGCCGGCACCTGCGCCGGTGCCAGTTCGCCATCCTGTAAAGCGGAGAGTCGTTGTCTAGGCTCGTCGGTCATCGTCGTTGTGCCTGAGCTGAGGGTTCTGACTTAAGGAACTCGCCAGTAGCGGCGAGTCCCACCTGGACTCAGCCATCGAGCAATGGTCTGAGTCGCTTGTCGATGGCCTCGCGCGCGCGGAAGATCCGCGACCGGACGGTGCCGATGGGGCAGTTCATGGCCGTCGCGATCTCTTCGTAGCTCAGGCCCTCCAACTCCCGGAGCACGATAGCCGTGCGCAGATCGTCCGGCAGATCGTCGAGCGCACGCTGGACCGTGGTGGCGATCTCGTCGCTCAACAGATGACGCTCCGGAGTCGCGTGCTCGCGCAGCCGGCCGCCCATGTCCATCTGTTCGGCCACCTCGGCCTCGATGTCGGCGCCCGGCGGACGCCGCCCCTGAGCCACCAGATGGTTCTTGACGGTGTTGACCGCGATCCGGTAGAGCCAGGTATAGAAGGCGCTCTCGCCGCGAAAGCCGGGCAGCGCGCGATACGCCTTGATGAAGGCCTCCTGGGTCACGTCCATGACCTCGGCCGAGTCGCGCACATAGCGAGAGATCAGATTAGACACTTTCTGCTGATACTTGAGCACCAGCAGATCGAAGGCGCGCTTGTCACCCGACTGGGCACGGTCGACCAATTCGTGATCGGTGTGTCGTTCAGTCATCGGGACACACCGTCCGCCAAGCCTGCCATCGGTTCCGTTGGCATGGACAATTCACCGCCTGGGAAGTTCGTGGCCATGATCGCGGATGGCCGGTATTTTTCAGGGTAAGACACGGATACTTGATCCAGATCACCAAATCGACGAGCTTACAGCGAATCCACCGTCATCACGAGTGCACCTCCATGCCTGACACCTGTCATCGCCACGACGTCCTGATCCTCGGCAGCGGCGCTGCCGGGCTGAGTCTCGCCCTGCGGCTTCCCGATACCTTATCGGTTGCCGTCGTCTCCAAACGCGAGTTGCGCGAGGGCAGTACGCTCTATGCCCAGGGCGGCATCTCGGCGGTCCTCGACGCGGGCGACTCCATCGAATCGCACGTCCAGGACACGCTCAAGGCCGGTGCCGGACTGTGCGATCGCTCCGTGGTGCGCCACGTCGTCGAGCGCGGCCCGGACAACATCCGCTGGCTGCTCGATCAAGGGGTCGAGTTCACACGCGACACCGAGCATGGGGCCACCGGCGGCTATCATCTCACACGCGAGGGCGGTCACACACATCGGCGCGTGATCCATGCCGCCGATGCCACCGGGCGCGCGATCGCCACCACGCTCGAAGGCCAGGTGCGCGATCGCGCCAATGTGACGCTCTACGAGCAGCATATCGCGGTGGATCTCATCACGGCCCGGCATCTGCCGGGGTATGACGAACATCGCTGTCTGGGCGCCTATATCCTCGATCTCGGCAGCGGACGGGTCGAGACCTTCCTCGCCCGCTTCGTGGTGCTGGCCACCGGCGGGGCCAACAAGGTCTATCTCTACACCAGCAACCCGGACGTCTCCACCGGCGACGGCATCGCCATGGCCTGGCGTGCCGGCTGTCGGGTCGCCAACATGGAGTTCATGCAGTTCCATCCGACCTGTCTCTACCATCCGCAGGCGCGCTCCTTCCTCGTCACCGAGGCGCTGCGCGGCGAGGGCGCACGGCTGCTGCTGCCGGACGGCGAGCGCTTCATGCCGCGCTTCGATCCGCGCGCCGAGCTGGCCCCGCGCGACATCGTGGCGCGCGCCATCGACCATGAGATGAAGCGCCTTGGCAGTGAATGCGTCTATCTCGACATCTCGCACCGACCGGCCGATTTCGTCATCGAGCACTTTCCGACCATCCATGCGCGCTGTCTGGAGCTGGGCATCGACATCACCCGCGAGCCGATCCCGGTGGTGCCGGCGGCGCACTATACCTGCGGCGGGGTCATGGTTGATCGTCAGGCACGCACCGATCTGCCCGGACTCTATGCCAGCGGTGAGACCGCCTACACCGGGCTGCACGGGGCCAATCGCATGGCCAGCAACTCGCTCCTGGAATGTCTGGTGTACTCGGAGGCGGCCGCCGCCGACATCGTTCGCCTGGCGGCCGAGGTGCCGCCACCGCCGGAGGTGCCGAACTGGGACGAGAGCCGCGTCACCGAGCCGGATGAGGAAGTGGTCGTCACCCACAACTGGGACGAGCTGCGACGCTTCATGTGGGACTATGTCGGCATCGTGCGCACCAACAAGCGGCTGCGGCGCGCCAAGCGCCGCGCCGACCTGTTGGCGCAGGAGGTGATCGAGTACTACAGCAATTTCCGGGTCAGCAACGATCTGATCGAACTGCGCAATCTGCTGGAGGTCGCGGATCTCATCATCCAGTCGGCCCTGCGCCGGCGCGAGAGCCGCGGGCTGCATTACACCCTCGACCATCCCCTCAAGGACACCAGCCAGCGCGAGCCGACCATCCTCATCCCGGATGCCTATCAACCCAGGTCACACCTGGAGTGACACTCGGTCTCACAACACCTTGGTCACGAGCTTGACGGCCAGATCCTGCGGATCGCTCTCGATGCGGAAGCCGAGCGACTTCATCAGCGCCAGCATGCGCGAGTTGGCCGTCAACACCTCGCCGTCCATGAGGCGGAACCCGCGTAAGCGCGCGTTCTGCATCAGCGAGCGCATCAGGCGCGCACCGATGCCCAGGTTGCGATGGTTGTCCGAGACCACGATGGCGAACTCGCAGCTCTCGCCGCCCGGACGACTCATGTAGCGCGCCACCCCGACCTCGATCTCCACGCCGTTCTCTTCCAGCACGCCGATCAGGGCCATCTCGCGGTCGTAGTCGATCTGGGTGAAGCGCACCAGCATCTCGGGCGTGAGTTCCTTGATCGCCTGCATGAAGCGGAAATACTTGGTCTGCTCCGAGAGTCCGCGCACGAACGCCTGCTCCATCTCGGCGTCCTCGGGCCGGATCGGGCGGATGACCAGATCCCGGCCGTCGGGCAGTTGCACGCGCTCGATCAGATGGCTCGGATAGGGATGGATGGCCATGTGACCATAGGTCGGCTGTTGCGGCGGACGGTAGTCGACCTTGATGCGGACATCCACGGCGATCACCTCCTTGTCGTTGCCGATCAGGGGGTTGATGTCCATGCTGATGATCTCGGGCAGTTCGCAGACCATCTCCGAGACGCGCTGGAGGATGCGCGCGAGCGCCACCCGATTCATCGGCGGCATGTGCTGGAAGGCGCCCATCAGTCGCGCCACCCGCGTGTGATCGATCATGGTCTCGATGATGAAGGCGTTGAGCGGCGGCAACCCCAGTGCCCGGTCGCCCAGCACCTCGACCTTGGTACCGCCGGCACCGAACAGGATCACCGGACCGAAGATCTTGTCGCGGAAGACGCCGATCATCAGCTCACGCGCCGCGCGCGTGGAGACCATGCGCTCGACCGTGATGCCGTCGAAACGCGCATCCGGGCGCAGCCGCTTGGCGCGCTCCATGATCTCGGTGAAGGTCCGTCGAACCGACTGAGCGTCGTCGATGTTGAGCTTGACGCCATCGACGTCCGACTTGTGCTCCAGATCGGGCGAGTTGATCTTCATCACCACCGGGAAGCCCAGCGCCTGAGCTGCCATCAGCGCCTCGTTCGGGGTGCGGGCCAGGATCGCCTGCATGGTCGGGATGCGGAAGGCCGAGAGGATGGCCTTGGCCTCGATGGTGCCGAGCACCTTGCGCCCCTCGGACATGACCCCCTCGATGATCAGACGCGCCCCCTCGACATCGGGCGGATCTTCATAGGAGAGCGGTGCCGGCGACTGCATCAGCAGCTTCTGGTTGCGCTGATGGATGGCCAGGAAGGAGAAGGCTTCGACCGCCGCCTCCGGGCTGTCGAACTGAGGCACGTCGTGTTCGGAGAGCAACGCCTGGGCCTCCAGCACCCGCTTGCCGCCCATCCAGCAGGCCAGTACCGGCTTGCGGCTGCCCTTGGCCGCCTCGATGACCTGCTGGGCCGTGGCCACCGGATCGCCGAACACCAGCGGGGCCAGGATGCAGAGCACGCCGTCGACCTCCGGGTCGGCCAGGCAGGCTTCGAGTGCGACCCGATAGCGCTCGGGCGGCGCGTCACCGATGATGTCGATCGGGTTGCCGTGCGACCAGTAGTCGGGCAATGCCTGTTCGAGTTTCTGGCGCGTGGACTCGGTGAATTGCGCCAGCGTCAGGCCTAGTTCCACCGTGCGGTCGGCTGCCAGCACGCCCGGTCCGCCGCCATTGGTGATGATGGCGATGCGATCCCCCGCCAGCCGGCGCCGGGTGCCGAACACCTGCGCGGCGGCGAAGAGCTGATCCAGATTGGCCACCTGAACCACGCCGGCGCGGTCGGTGACGGCGCGGAAGACCTCGGCTGAGCCGACGAAGCCGCCAGTGTGCGACTTGATGGCGCGGGTGCCGGCCGGATGGCGTCCGGCCTTGACGATGACCACCGGCTTGAGCCGCGCCGCCGCGCGCAGACCGCTCATGAAGTGGCGGGCGTGACGAATGCCCTCGACATAGAGCAGGATGCACTGGGTCTGGGTGTCGAGCGCCAGATAGTCGAGGATGTCGCCGAAGTCCACATCCGCCGCCGCCCCGATCGAGACCACCGCCGAGAAACCCACGCCGCGCGACTCCGACCAGTCGATCATGGCGGTACAGATGGCGCCCGACTGCGAGACCAGGGCCACATTGCCCCGGCGCGGCAGATCCTCGCCGACGCTGGCGTTCAGGCCGTGCTGCGGACGCATCACGCCCAGACAGTTCGGTCCCATGACACGGATGCGGTTGCGCCGCGCCGCCTCGACCATCTTCTCCTGGAGTGCGATGCCGCGCTCACCGTGCTCACCGAATCCGGCCGAGTGCACCACGGCGGCCTTGACGCCATAGCTGCCGCACTGATCGAGGATGGCCGGCACACACTCGCCCGGCGTGGCGATCAGGGCCAGATCGATCTGTTTGTCCAGCTCGTTCAGGTTGCTGTAGCAGGGCTGGCCCGCCACCTCGGTATATTTGGGATTGATGGCGTAACACTGGCCTTTGTAACCGCCGGCGAGCAGGTTGCGAAAGACCAGTCCGCCGATCGAGCCGTCGTTGTCACTGGCACCGAAGACGGCCACGGCCCCCGGCGTGAAGAGTTGGTCGATATCCGTCAAACGCATGAGATCCGCACTCCGAGCCGAAAAAGGGTTTAATCTGTGGCATGGCCACCGCACGGCGGCCACGAGTTTGGCCGCAAGCCAGTTGAAGAAAAGAATTGCTTCCTACCCCCATGGGTCAAGCGTGGCGATCGAGTCTTGAGGACAGCTTTCTATGAACCTCGCCTTCATCTCACATCCGTCTTGTCGCGAGCATCGGATGGGAGCCCATCACCCCGAATGCCCCGAACGGCTCTATGCGATCCAGGACCGGCTGATCGCCTCCGGCATGGAGATGTTACTCACCCATTATGACGCACCCAAGGCCGACGTCGAGTCTATCGCGCGCGCACACGATCGTGACTACATCGAGACCATCATGGCCGCCTCGCCCCAGGTCGAGGACGTGCTGACCTGGATCGATGGCGACACCGCCATGAACAGTCATACGCTGGAGGCCGCGTTGCACGCGGCGGGCGCGGCGATTCTGGGCGTCGATCTGGTGATGGGTGAACGGCATCATGCCGCGTTTTGTGCCGTGCGTCCGCCGGGGCATCATGCCGGACGCGCCAAGGGGAGCGGGTTCTGCATCTTCAACAATGTCGCTATCGGCGCGCTGCATGCCCTGGAGCATCATGGGCTGGAACGGGTAGCCATCATCGACTTCGACGTCCATCATGGGGATGGCACCGAGGAGATCGTGATCGGGGATGAGCGAATCCTGTTCTGCTCCAGCTTCCAGCATCCCTTCTATCCGGGCACGGGGGCGGATACCGACGCGCCCAACGTCATCAATCTGCCCCTGCCGCGTCTGACCGATGGGGCCGCCTTCAAGGCGGCGATCGAGCAGGCCTGGTTGCCGCGACTGGATGACTTCAAGCCGCAGCTGATCATGATTTCCGCCGGCTTCGACGGACACATCGAGGACGACATGGCGCACTTCAATCTGCACACCTCCGACTACGGCTGGATCACGCGCGAGATCCACCAACTGGCGAAACGGCATAGCCAGGATCGGGTCGTTTCCTGCCTGGAGGGCGGCTATACGCTCTCGGCGCTCGGGCGTTGTGTGAACACCCATATCGATGAGTTGATCGGGCATGCCTGAACGACATGGTCAGCGCGTGAAGTCCTAAAACCAGGGGTGAGCGTCGGGTGTGTCGCATGACTTGATGTGAGCGACGGCTTCGGATATTATTTTCGGCTCCTTAGCCGATGTAGCTCAGTTGGTAGAGCAACGCATTCGTAATGCGTGGGTCAGCGGTTCAAATCCGCTCATCGGCTCCATAAATTCAAAGACTTACGATCGCATGGATGCGCGTCGAGTCGCCTCAAATCGCCTAAAAAGCGTCCTGTAGTGGGCGGATTCAACCGGTCGTCGCAACGCGGGTTCATGATTCCGAAGATAGTAGTTCTTTGAGAGCTTCAGCAGGCGTTTTCCAGCCCAATGTTTTACGGGGTCTGGTGTTGAGGGTGGTCGCCACAGCATCAAGCTCATGCGCGGAGTACCGGCTGATGTCAGTCCCCTTAGGAAAGTATTGGCGCAGTAGGCCATTGGTGTTCTCGTTGGTCCCACGCTGCCAAGGACTGCGTGGGTCACAGAAGTAGATCGCCAGGCCGGTATCAATCCGTAGCTGCGCGTGTTGCGCCAGTTCCGCGCCTTGATCCCAGGTCAGCGACTTACAGAGCTGTTCGGGCAGCGTCGCGATCTTTGTGGCGATGGCATCGCGGACGGCTTCAGCCCCATGACCGGCCAGTGCTGGCCCGTTCTTGGCTCGGGCACCGGAGCCGTGATCCGGCATGGGCGGCAAGTGCAGCAGTAGCGTGAACCGGCTCGTGCGTTCGACCAAGGTTCCAATCGCCGAACTATTCAGACCAATGATCAGGTCGCCCTCCCAATGGCCGGGAACGGCACGGTCGGCGACCTCTGCCGGGCGCTGGCTGATCAGCACATCGGGCGAGATGAAGTGTTTGCCTCGTTGCCGTCTCCTGGCTCGTGGCACCCGCAGCGTCCGGCCGCTACGCAGAAACGCCGACAACTCACGGCGCAGTGCACCGCGTCCTTGAATGTAGAGGGCCTGATAGATTGCCTCGTGAGAGATCCTCATGGTCTCATCATCCGGAAAGTCGACCCGCAGTCGACGACTGATCTGCTCTGGGCTCCAGCTGATGCCCCATCGTCGGTCGGCTCGGCGTCCATGCCGCCGGCCCTTCCAGGCGACGTTAGGGCCTGGGATAGGTCTGCCGTCAACATCAGTCACCGTACCGGCGAGACGTGATTGCACATAGGCCTGCAGCCGGTCATTCTTGACGAGCTTGGCCGCCTTGGGTCGTTTGGCGGCCCGCTCCGCTTTCCACTGCGCGACTGTGGCCCGATACTCCAGCATGCCACCCCGGGTGGCCGCATTGCGTCGCAACTCGCGCGAGACTGTCGACGGCGACCGCCCCAGACACCGGGCGATCTCGCAAACCCCAGTCCCCTGAGCGCGCAACAGCGCCAATTCCTCGCGCTCTGAGAATGACAGATAGCGCCCTGAGTGCTGCGCCAAGTGAGCCGGTATCATGCCTCCTGCTTCGCGAAACCACCGCGATCCCACCGGCGGCGATACACCACACACCAAGGCGGCGTCCTCACTCGATAGTCCCTCAGCAATGCGCTGCCAGAACGCGCGCTTGGCATCCCGCTGATTGACGCTCGGTCCGCCAGGCGAACGCATCGCTGCGCGTCCTGTCTGCTCAGCACCCCAGCCATGTGATCGTCCCATGCAATACCTCCAATATCGAGATGTTGCGACGACCGGTTGAATCCGCCCTGGGCTCCCCGATCGCTGTGATGGATCAACGCGCCCTGGCGGGCGGGGCGACGGGCGGCCAAGGCTTGTTGCAGGGCCTCCAGGACGAACTCTGTGCGCATCGAATTGGAGACGTTCCAGCCCACGATACACCGGGCAAACACGTCGATGACGAAGGCGACATAGACAAAGCCTTGCCAGGTCGAGACATAGGTAAAGTCAGACACCCACAGCGCATTGGGTCGCGGCGCCTGAAATTGCCGGTTGACCAGATCGTCTGGACAGGCGCCGGCCAGGTCGCGGCGTGTCGTTTTGACCGCCTGCCCACGCACCACGCCTTTCAACCCCATCTGGCGCATCAGGCGTGCCACCGTACAGCGGGCCACGACCAGGCCTTCACGGCGCAGCTGCCGCCAGACCTTGCGCACGCCATAGACCTGAAAGTGCTCGTCCCAGACCCGCTGGATCTGCTCCATCACGACCGCATCGCGCTGATCACGCGCCGAGCGCTGCGCCGGATCCGCCTGCCGAGCCGCCTGTCGGTAGTACGTCGATGGGGCGATCGGCAGCACCTTGCAGATCGGCTCGACCCCGTAGGCCTCGCGATGGTCGTCGATGAAGGCCTTCATTGCTTCAAGGGGCGGTCGAGCTCCGCCTGGGCAAAATACGCTGAGGCCTTGCGCAGAATCTCATTGGCTTGCCGAAGCTCCCGGTTCTCGCGCTCCAGCTCCTTGAGGCGCTCACGCTCGGGCGTGGTCAGCCCCTCGCGCTGACCCGCGTCCTTCTCTGCTTGGCGCACCCAGCGGCGCAGCGTCTCGGCTGTGCAGCCGATCTTGCCGGCAATCGAGACCATCGCCGCCCATTCGCTTTCATGCTCCCCCTGATGCTCACGCACCATCCGAACGGCACGCGCGCGCATTTCGGGGGAATACGTCGTTGCTGTCTTCATGGCTCCATACTCTCAAGGTTGGAGCCTCCGAGAAACCCGGGGCGGTTCAGACCGGCGGCGCGGTGGATCTGGCGTTGATGCAGAACCAGGAACGCGTCGACATGGGATCGGGCGTCAACGCGCTTGAGGAACGCTCACACCTACTGTCCGAACGGATTCCGCCGCTCGCCCAGGCACATCGCCGATTGCTCCTGCTGGCGATGCTCCAGGCCGGTTTTGCGCCCATGCCCTCGGAATGGTGGCACTATTCCTATGGCGATGGCTATTGGGCGGCGTATGCGCAGCAACCCCAGGCGATCTACGGTCAGGTTTGAGCAGGTCGTTCAAACTGGCTTGGCCACCATGACCCCGACGGCGACCAGCAGCAGCACGGTCGCCGCCACACCCCACACGGCCCAGCGCCGCCCCGCCCGCCAGTAGCTCGCCGGAATCTCCCCGCTTTCAGCGAAGGCCCGCGCCTGCCGACCCTGGCGGATCTGCGCCGGGACCAGCACGCCGGCCCAGAGCGCGCCCGAGAGGGCCAGCAACCCCTGTCCCCAGACCAACCAGCCGACGTTCAGGACATCGAGGCCCGCGACGAGCGCCGCCCCGTAGCCGCCGAGCGCGAGCAGCACCACACCGCCGACGGTGAACCAAACGTCCGTGATGACCACCAGCCGTTGGGCGAAGGCCAACACACGCGGATCGCGGGTCCGGTGGGCGGCGAGTTTCCAGATCAGGGTGACGATCGCGTTGCCGACCAGCAGCACGACGCCGATGAGATGGAGTGTTTTCAAACCGGCGTAGAGCATGGCAGCAAGTCCGTGTGGCAATCAGGAGACCGTGCGCCCATATCCGCACTCAGATCCCAAAAAACCGCCCGATATACCGACTGGAGACAGCGATGTCTACGACACGACTCGATACCGATACCTTGACGACCGCCCTCACCGACCTCAACGCCTTGGGCCAGGGCGGCTGGTCGCTCTCCGGCGGCCAGTTGTGCAAAACCTTCGTCTTCACGGACTTCGTACGCGCCTTCGGCTTCATGACCCAGGTGGCCCTGATCGCCGAGTCCATGAACCATCATCCCGACTGGAGCAACGTCTACGGACAGGTGCGCGTGGCACTGAGCACGCATGAGAGCGGCGGGATCACCGAGCGCGATATTGCGCTTGCGCGGCAGATGGAGCGGTTGGTGGCGATCGCTGAAATGCACGTCACTCAGTGACCGTAGACGTCGGCCAGACCGTCCAACTCCTTCGCGCGTTCGGCCGTTTCCCGCAACACGCAGTCGGCGGCCATCACACGATGGAGCGTCCCACCTTCGGGGTCGAGGTAGAAGTCGCAGTTCGCATCCCGATACTGAATCCACAACCGCTGCGCCGACTGAAGCGCTTTCCGGCGTTCAGCCGACAGCTGGCCCCAAGCAATCGCGGCGCTCACCCATGCCCATGCGCGACGCTGTCGGCACAGGGAGCCGCGCCCGTCAGCCGACCGGCCAGATAGGCTTGCAGCGCCTCGCCGACCGTTCCGCCGGCTCCGGTTGCGGTCTCGATACCGGCTTCATGGAAAAAGGCGATGGCGCGTCCGCCCATGCCGCCGCTGATCATCACCTGAGCGCCTTGCTGATGGATGAAAGCGGGAATCTGCCCCGGTTCATGCGCTTCAGCGAAGGGATTGGCTACTACTTCAGAGGTCCGCACGCCCCCCTGCTCCAGCTCGGCCAGCACGAAATAGGGGGCGTGCCCGAAATGCTGGGCGACGGGACTGTCGAGTCCCTGGTTGGTTTCAGCGGTTACGGCAATCTTCATGCGGTCAACTCCAAGTGAATGATATCGTCGATCAAGCCGATCCGGCCGTGTGGCCGAGAGGCGCTTGTAAAGTCGTCCAGAGTGCGGCGAGCGCCCGGCTCACCGGTGCCTCCGGACGATGGGCCGTCACCGGCCGTCCGGCGGCCAGCGCCTCGGCCAGGCTCAGGTCGAACGGCAACCGGGCGATCGTGGCCACACCCAACGCCGCACCCAGTTCCTCGATGGCACGCGTGCCCTCAGGATAGAGATCGGCCTTGTTGATACAGATCCGTGCCGGTACCCGGAAATGTCGTACCGTCGCCAGGGCGCGCTCCAGATCCTCGCGCCCCGAGACTGTCGGCTCAGTCACCAGCAACGCCAGACTGGCCCCGGACACGGCGGCGATCACCGGACAGCCGATGCCCGGCGGGCCATCGACGAGGAGACCCGCACAGCCCTCCGCTTCGGCCTGAGCGCGCGCCCGGCGCTTGACGGCTGTCACCAGCTTGCCCGAGTTCTCCTGGCCCGGATTCAGATGGGCATGGTGCAGCGGACCATAGGGCGTCTCGGAACGCCGACAGGTACCGACCGTCTGCGGCACCAATGACAGCGCCTCACTGGGACAGCGATCGAGACAGGCCCCGCAACCTTCGCAGGCGATCGGATCGACCTGCCAGCGCCCATCGATCTGCGCCAGCGCCTCGTAACGGCAGGCGGCTTCACAGGCGCCGCAGTCGCTACAGGTGTCGCGGTCGATGACCGCCACCGCGCCGCTGACGAAGGGCTCGGCCACTGTGGCGCGGGCCTCCAGCAGTAGCGCCAGATTGGCGGCGTCCACATCGGCATCGGCCAACAGCCAGCGCCCCGGCTGGGCCAGGGCCGCCTGATGGGCCAGCGCCGCAGTGACACTGGTCTTGCCGGTGCCGCCCTTGCCGCTGAGTATCACGATCTCCTTCATGCTCCGCTCACCTCGCACCGCAGACGCTCCAACAGATGGCGTATCGCGGGGCGATACTCGGGCGCGGCCGCCAGCAGCGACTGGCCGCGCGCCAGCGCCTCGGCCAGCCGCCGCTCCAGCGGAAGGCGGAGCGCGATCGGCAGCCCCTGCTCGGCGCAATAGGCGTCGATCGGGGCCTGGCCGATGCCGTCGCGATTGATCACTACCCAGGCCGGTAGCCCCAGCTCCTGGACGATGCCCACCACCTGCCGCAGATCATGCAGACCAAAGGCGGTCGGCTCAGTCACCAGGATCACCGCATCGGCCCCGCGCAGGGTCTCGACCACGGGGCAGGAGGCACCGGGCGGGGCGTCGCGGATCTCGATCCAGGGCGACGGACGTGCGGATACGGATACAGACGCGGACTCGGTCGTAGGCGGCCAGTGCTTCAGGGCTCGCAACACCGGCAGCCCCATCGGCTGACCGATGCGCAGCAGGCCCTGCGCCAGATCGATGCCCTCGGGCGTCCAGCCGGCTTCGATCCGACCGACCGTCAGCGGCTCTTCGTGAATGGCCTGTTCGGGACAGATCCAGGTGCAGCGTCCGCAGCCATGGCAGAGATCATCGAACACCAGCACGGCGCCGCCAACGACGGCCAGGGCATTGAACCGACAGACCTCGGCACAGCGCCCGCAGGCGGTGCAACGCTCGGCGTCCACGCGCGGCACGGGGCGCGTGACCTCCGCCCCGCTCGACCACTGCGGATGCAGAAACAGCGCCGCGTTCGGCGCTTCCACGTCGCAGTCGAGCACGCGCACCGCCTGGGTTTCCGCCGCGACCTGGGCCAGTGCGGTCGCGAGCGTCGTCTTACCCGTGCCGCCCTTGCCGCTGGCTACCACCACACGCATCGGCGTCAGCCTCCGTGATGACCGTCGTGGCTGGCCGCCTCGGCCGCGCGCAGGGCGCCGGCGCGAAACTGGTCTAGCAACTGACGCCCGATCAGGGCGTCCTGCCCTTCGGGGGCCAGTAAGGTGCGGAGGCCGGCGGCGTGCAGCGTGGTCCAGGCTTTCGGCCCATAGGCGCCGCTGACCACGGCTTGCGCGCCCTGAGAGGCAAGGAACTGCGCCGCGCGCACGCCGGCACCGCCGTCAGCCTCCAGCGCCGGATTGGGGAGACATGTCCACTCGCCGCTTTCGCTGTCGACCAGGACGAAGAACGGCGCACGCCCAAAACGGGCATCGAAGGCGGCCTCGAGCGTGTCACCGGCCATCGAGATCGCCAGTTTCATCGCGCCGACTCCGACAGGACACCACGCTCCAACTGTTCCAGCTGCACGCGCAACTGGGCGATCTCTTCACTCAACGGCCTGGCGGCCGCTGAAACACCGAATTCCGAACGCCCCAGGCGACCGAAACCCTGACCGGCCATGGCGCGTCGACCACGGCCACAGGGACCGCGTCCACGTCCTTGACCCTGACCCCGTCCGGCTCCACGCGGACCTGTTCCATCTTGCATCGGCATTGTTGGACTCCTCGTCGGTGGCGGATGGGCCGTGAACGCCGGTGATTGCATCAGCCCGACGGCCTCTATCCACCTGAATCAATTCGCGTCGCGGTGTCCGACATCGGATCGGAACCACCCGGACTCCGGGACCGCGATAGGATCGCCATCCGTGTTGGAAGTATCCGTCTATTCCCGATCGATTTACCCTGACATTTCGCAATGCCAGTCGCACATATGTGCATTTCAATAGACGCCACATCCAACCCCTGTCGATCCACCCAGGAGCCTCTGTTCATGCCCAGACACCGCCGCACACGCCGGATTGGCTTCGATCCCGGCGAACTCTGCTTCAAACCCTGCGGACGACGCGGACGTCAGCTCGAAACCCTCACGCTGCGCCCGGATGAGCTCGAAGCCCTGCGTCTGATGGATCTCGAAGGGCTGTACCAGGAGGAAGCCGCCGAACGGCTGGGGGTGTCGCGCACCACGCTGTCGCGCACGCTGGCGCGGGCGCGGCAGACCGTCGCCGCCGCCTTGATCGGCGGCCGGCGGCTCGTGCTCGAACCGCCGTCTCCGCCGTCAGTCGTCGAACAGAACCAGGAGTAGACAGTCCAGTCTCCGATCGTCGGCAAGCGCATATCGGCGCCGTCTCGACTAGACTGCGACTGGAATCCGTTGTGGCCTGGTCAAGGCCGCACGGTCGACATCCACTCCGATGAGGACTCCGTCATGTTCAAGTTCGATGTGATTCGGATCGCGACCATCGCCGCCCTCGGCGCGCTGTCGGTCCAGTGGGGAACGGTCCGGGCCGACCAGTCACCGCCGACGGGAGTGGCAGCAAAGCTGGAGGTCAAGGTGTTGGAGGCTCCGCAGCAGACAGGTTACGAAGCGCTCTACCGGATGGAGGTCATTTCTGTGTTGCAATCCAGCATCCGGGTGAAGCCGGGCGACATCATCCGCGTGCGCTCCCGTCTCGCCGGCCCGGATACGCCGGATCAGAGCCTCAAGCCGCGCGGCTGGATCGGAACCGCTTATCTGAACCCGGACCCCCGAGCCATCGGACCGGAGGCGCGTTTCCAGTTCGTCGGGGCAGCCAACGGTGACAGTTTCGCAGAGCTTCCGCCCACGCCCCCTTCGGTGCGGTGGATCGAATATCCGCGCGAGGGCACTGAATGAACGCCGAGATCGTCGGGCAATGCTGGAACTGCCGGGCCGCTCTGAGCCAATCGGACTACGGGCGCGAGGCCGACTGCCTGGCGTGCGGCAAGCCGCCCCATGTCGGCCGCAACTGCCGCCACTATGCCACCGGCCGCCCCAACGATTGCCTGGCCCCCCTGGCCGAGCGCGCGCTCGACAAGACGCGGAGTGGTGGCATCAGGGATGAGCACCGCGCCGATCAGCAGATCGGCGTCCGGCACCTCGCGTGCGGATGTGGCGCGGTCGGCGTGCAGCACGCGATGGCCATGTTGGGTCAGCTCCATTGCCGCCCGACATCCGTAGCGGTCAAGGCGGTGCCGAATGGCGCGATGATCGTCCGGGCCAGGCAAGCAAGAAGCGTCCCGCGTTGGCGAGCTGGCGCCGAAGCAGCGTCCAATTCTCCTGGCGCCGCTGTGCCACCTGACACCGCAGCAACCGCGCACGCTGGGCACGATCCATCTGCTCCAGGAGCGCGGCCCAGAGCGTATCCTCCACGTTGTAGAACCGCCCCTCGGCCAGACAAACAGGTATGACATGGGCGATGGGTACGTCGAGGTCGGTCGCCAGGGCGGCGACCGCCGCCTGGATACTCATCGCCTTGAGACAGGTCGTGTCGGTGAGATCGTAGGGCGGTCGCCACTCGCGCAGTGGACGCAATTGATCGATATGCGTGACGACCACCAGCACGGGCGGCGGACGCCGATCGATCCGCGCGGCCAGCGCCGTGCGCAGAGCTTGCAGTGTCCGGCGCTCGGATTGACGATCCGGTCGGTGCGCCGCACTCACCCAGAGAATGGCGTCAGCCACGTTGGCTGCATCGTGCAGGGTCTGGTAGCTCAGCCGCTCAGCACCTAGCGAATCCAGAATCAGCGCCTGATCGAGACCGTCGTGCTCCAACCGATAGGGCGTGAGCGCCCGCGTGGTGTCCGGCAGGATGTCGACCGCCGCGCGCGGATGCCCGAAGAGTGCGTTGATGAGGCTCGACTTACCGGCGTTCGAACGTCCGAGCACCAGAAAACGCATTGGCTCCTGTTCCAGATGCTCGCGGGGTGCGCGTTCGATCTCGACGGCACGCTCCAGGTCGCGTCGCGAATCCCGGGTCAGCCGCTCGACCGGCTCGGCGTCGTTCAGCGGCAGGCGCCCGCTGTAGAGTTCGATGGCGTAGCGCCCGACCTGGCGCACATATTCCTGGAGCAGCCAGCGATAGAGATCCTCGCGTGCCGCCGCAAAGCCGCGCTGGCGCAGCTGACCCAGGGCTTCGTTCAACAGAGCGCCGACCGGGTTGAGGACCAGATGACCAGCGCGATAGAGACTCAGCACCCGCTCGGCAAACCCCCGCCAGCGATAGGCGCGCGCCAGCGTGCCGATGGTCAGACGATGACTCAGCGGGACGTGCTCGGTGATACTTCGTCGCAGATCGCGGCTCGCGCGCTCGATGATGAGCAGGGCGTGCGGGACACGCAGTTCGAGCAGGGGGGTCTCGACCTCGGGATGGAAATGACCGGCGACCCGCTCCAGGGTACGCAGGGCGAGCACCCCAAGCCGCATCTCTTCGTCGAGCGGCCAATCGGCCGGGTCGAGCGTCTCGGCCAGCTCCTCGACCTGGGTCCAGGCCCCGTCGGCGGATGGCGGCCAGGCCGGGTCCGGTCCCGTGTGTTCCAGATCGAGCGCGGCACGCTCGCGTCGCCTGAGCCAGAACTGCACGCCGAATCCGAGCAGTCCGCAGAGGATGATGGTGGCGAACCAGTAGAGCGCCGCGTCGTGCTGGTGCAGCCAGACGAATCCCAGCGGCAGGAGCGCGACGAAGGGCACCAGCCACAGCAGCAGCGAGACCAGCCACCAGGGATCGATTCGATTCATCTTGCGTCCCCCTCCCCCCGTCATGAGCGTGCGCGCACCAAAGCGCTCAACTCGATTCGCGCAGCAGCTTGGCGCCCTGGGTGATCTGATCGGCGAACACTCGCCGCAGCGCCCGTGCCTCCGTGCTCAGCGCGAGATTGCGCCGGCGCAGATAATAGGCCGCCGCCTTGCCGAGCGCGAAGGTCGTCGCGCCACTGGCGCTCGCGCCCCAGACCGCGCCCAGCGTCTGCCCGAGATAAGGCACCAGCTTGATCAGAGTTCGACCGGCCATCCGTGTCCCATAGGCGATTCCGACGCCGGTTCCCAGCAACCCCAGGAATTCGAGGATGGTGCGGCGATCCCAGGTCTGCGCGTGGAGGGCGGCCAGACTCTGGAGCATCTTGGCCTGGATCGCGGGCACACCGGCCAGGTCGACCAGCGGCAAGGCTCCGACTCCAGCTGCGGCCAGCGCATAGCCGACGATGTGCGGATGTGCCGCCTGCTCGAACAGATCCATAACCTCGGAGTCGCGCCCGAGCAGATGGCGCAGCGGCAGGGCGGACAGCGTGTCGATCGCTTTCCACAGCGCCTCCAAACCGTAGTCGGCGGGCGCGTAACCATCCTCCGGTAGCGTGAGATCCACTGGAACCCAGCGTACCGGGGCACGTCCGGGGAGATCGCCCGCTTGGTCACGCTGCACCCTGAGCGCGCGCGCCAGATCGGCCGGCAGGCCCGCCGGCGAGGGTTCGGCGTCGAATGGATAGGGGTGCGGGTGCTCGAAGTCGGGCGGATAACCTTCGTGCAGTGCGGTCTGAACGATCACCAGCGGCCATTCGGGATGACGCTGGCGTACCGTGCGCACCACGCCCAGGACCACCTCCTGATCCAGATCACACGCCCGCATGACCGCCAGCAGCAGATGGGCCTGGGACTCGCCGAACCGGATGTCGTCTTCCGGGTCGTAATCGACCTCACCCAGACCGCGCGTATCCAGAAAGCGGACCACGGGGGCCGTGGCCGGAAAGTCGTAGATCCGCGCGGTCCGGGTGCAGGGTTGGAAGCCGTTGCCGATTTCGGCGGCCGGACTGCCGGTCAGGGCACGGATGATCGAGGTCTTGCCCGACTGGGTCTTGCCGATGAGCCAGATCAGCGGCACGGGGGCGCGCTCGCGCGCCGAGGCGAGGGCCGATTCCAGTCGGCGGTCGTCCACGCGCGGATTCAGCAGTGCCTCGCTCAGTCGCCGCCAGCGTCCCGTCCTCTCCATCGCCTCGCCCCCGTTGGTCAGATTCAGAAGACCTTGACGACCTCCAGACCGATCAGATGCGCATCCATGCTGTACTCTCCGCTCAGCGCGGTCGAGCCGTTCAGGTCGCCGCCCCTGTAGTTTCTGGAGCCACGATAGTCACGATCCAGGGCGCGAACGTACATGTAGGCCGCCTCCAGTGACAGTCCGTTGCCAAGTGATCGGGCCAGACCCAGGCCGAAGAGATGACGGTCGTTGTCGGGCACGCGGGCGCTGAAGTGATCGTCGCCCTGTCCGGTCTCATCATAGGTGTAACCGACACTCAGCCGAGTCCGATCGTCGAGTCGATAGGTCGCGCCGAGTCGATAGGCATTGGCGTCGTCCCAGTCGTTCTGGTCGACGAAGATCACGGTGTCCGCGTGCCGGCCCGTGACCTTGATGTCATTGAACGCGCTCCAGCCGGTACGGCTGATATCGAACTCGACGGCCAGACGCTCGTCGAACGCATAGCGCGCGCCCAGCTGCAGACGCCAGGGCAAGGACAGATCCAGCTCGGCCGACTGTCCGCGCGCCAGACGCCCGAGACCGACCAGAACCGAGCTCTTGGGTGTGAAGTCACCCTCGAGTTCCAGGGTGGCCGATGAGTGGAACACCGCGCCGACACTCCAGGCGCCCTGGCGGTAGAGGGCTCCGAGGTTGAAACCCAGTCCGTGACCATCGCCGCTGAGTGTGCCGAGCGTCGAGTCCAGTTTGGCCTGTCTGGCCCAATAGATGTCGATTCCGGCCGACAGACTCAGATCGTCACTGAGCCGATAGGTTGCGGTCGGGCTGAGGTCGACGACCTCGACCTTGCTGGTCAGCGGATGACCGAGCGGGATACTGAAGCCACCGAGGGTGCGCGTGCCGCTGACCGCCGGAAAAGCGCCATCCGACCAGCGCGTCTCCAGTCCGAAGGGGACGCTGACACCGAGTCCGAGACGCCAGTGATCGTCGAGCGCGAAAGCCCCCTGGATCATAGGGACGACCATCCACTCGGCACCATCACTGTCGTGGTGGCCACTCGTGGTGTCCACGCTGAAGTTGGGACCGACGAAATAGGTGCCGAGCGCCAGGCTGGAGCGGTCATGGAAGCCCATGGCGGCGGGATTGTAGGCAAAGGCGCCCCGTTCCTCGGGGTTGGCGACCAGGGCGTTGGTCAGACCGATACCGGCAGTCGAGGATTCCGGCAGCATGAAACCGGAGGCCAGGGCCGTCTGGACGCCACAGACGCTCGTGGCCAGACAGAGTGCCAGCGAGCGGGTGATCGGGGTATTGAGCATTTAGGGGTTATCCTTATGATGGTTTCAGTGGCCAGAGCCGGATCGCGTATACGCTGATCCCGACTCGGCCGCGAAGCCCACAGCGGGCGCCGGACACTCTAGGCGATGCACAGCGGCAAATCCATCTTTGTCCGGCCCCATCCATCTGGGGCCGGACCAGCGGCTACCGGCACGGCGGTCGACTGTGATATAAGCGCTGTCTCTTTCGCATGGCCGTCATCGCATGAATCCGAACCCGATCTCCGCCGACGAACGGCGTCTGCTCAAGCGTTTGCGCGCCCTGGGGCCAGCCGAGCGCGAGACGCTGCTGGCATTCGCCGACTTCCTGGCCGCGCGCGCCGAACCGTCTTCGCGCCCGCCCGCCGTCGCGCGCGAACCGCGCCCCGTCCCTAGGCCCGAGCAGGAGAGCGTGGTCGGCGCCATCAAGCGTCTCTCGCAGAGCTACGACATGCTCGAACGTGATGTCCTGCTGCACGAGACCTCCGCCCTGATGTCGGCGCATGTGCTTCAGGGACGTTCGGCCCATGCTGTCATCGACGAGCTGGAGGCACTCTTCGCGCGTCATTATCACGATTACCGAGCCAGGATCGCGGCGCAGGACTGAAGACAGGCTACCATGAACATCGTCGCGCGCTGGTTCAAACGCAATCTCTCCAATCCGCAGATCGTCTTCCTCGGCCTTCTGCTGCTGACCGTCTTCACGGTCGTGCTCTTTTTGGGCGACATGCTCACGCCCGTGCTCGCCAGCATCGTCATCGCCTATCTGCTGGAAGGACTCGTCGGCCTGCTCCAGCGACGCGGACTGCCGCGCTTGCCGAGCGTGGTGCTGGTCTATCTGCTCTTCGTGCTCTTCGTGGTCCTGGTCCTGATCGGCGTCATGCCGCTGCTCTCGCGCCAGGTCACGGATCTGGTCCAGCAACTGCCGAACATGGTTTCGGAAGGAACCCGCTTTCTGATGGATCTCCCCGAGCACTATCCGGATCTGCTCACCCAGGCTCAGATCGAAGAGCTGATCGCCTTCATGCGCGCCGAGGCCGTCGCGTTCGGCCAGCAGGTGCTCTCCTGGTCGCTGGCCAATGTCGCCGGGGTCATCACCATCCTGGTCTATCTGATCCTGATGCCGATCCTGGTGTTCTTCTTCATGAAGGACAAGGAACTCATCCTCGGTTGGTTCAGACAATACCTGCCCAAGCATCATGGCATCGCCGGGCACGTCTGGCGCGACGTGGATCGTCAGATATCCAACTACATTCGCGGCAAGGCTTAGGAGATCCTGATCGTCTGGGGCGCGAGCCTCGTCACCTTCGCCGCCTTCGGGCTGAAATACGCGATGCTGTTGTCGCTGTTGGTCGGCCTCTCGGTGATCATTCCCTACATCGGCGCGGCGGTCGTCACCGTGCCCGTGCTGCTGGTGGCCTGGTTCCAGTGGGGCTGGTCGGCGGAGTTCGCCTGGCTGACGCTCGCCTACGGCATCATCCAGGCGCTCGACGGCAACGTGCTGGTGCCGCTGATCTTCTCGGAAGTCGTCAATCTGCATCCGGTGGCCATCATCGTCGCCATCCTGATCTTCGGCGGACTCTGGGGCTTCTGGGGCGTCTTCTTCGCCATTCCGCTCGCCACGCTGGTACAGGCCGTCTTGAGCGCCTGGCCGCAGCCGCCGGAAGAACTTGAGACGACGGCCTGAGCCGTCACTGAATCGTCAAATCCGCTCGCTATACTCCGCCGATCGGTGTATGAAACGGTCTGAGCGAGATGGAAACGATGCAACTCCTGATCGAGAAGAAACGCGAGGCTCTGCGTGCAGGCATCCTGTCGCTGGGTGAACAGGTCGCCGCCGGCCTGCATCGTTCACTGGAGGCCCTGCGCCACCAGGACTCGGATCTGGCCCGCCGGATCGTCGCCGATGATGCCCTCATCAACCGTGAACGGCGCTTCCTGGAACAGCAGGCGCTCGTCGTGCTGGCCTCACATCAGCCGGCCGGACGCGATCTGCGTCTGATCGGCGCCTCGCTCGAAATGATCGCCGAGCTGGAACGCATCGCCGATCATGCCGCCGATGTCGCGCGAATCCTGCTGAAGGCCCCAGCCCTGCCGCTCCCCCAGGAGCCGGCCAAGCGTATCGGTCTGATGGGCGACATCGCGCTGGCGATGTTCACCCGCGTCATGGCCGTGTATGCCGAGAACGGCGACGCCGATCAGGCACGCGCCGCCGTGGCACGCGAGGACGAGGTCGATGCCCTGGAAGAAGCGGCCGTCCGCGATGTCATCGCCTGGCTGTGCGACCAACAGGCTTCCTCGTGCCTGCTCGGGATGCAACTGCTCTGGATTGCTCACCACTACGAACGGGTCGCCGACCGTGCCACCAACATCGCCGAGCGTCTCGTCTATATCGAGACGGCCGAGACGCCCGAACTCAACTAAGGCCGGCTTCCACGGAAGCTTTCGATCAGTTCGATGATCTGTTCGCGCCGGAACGGCTTGGTGACAAAGCCGTCGGCGCCGGATTCACGCGCCCGCTCCTCGTCGATCTTCTGGGTGGCGGCGGTGAAGATGATGATGGGCATGTCGCGCGTATGGCTGTTGCGCTTGAGGGTGCGGCAGACGTCGTAACCCGAAATGCCGGGCATCCAGGCATCGAGCAGCACCAGATGCGGCCGGCAGCCGATGGCTTCCTTGATCGCCAGTGCCCCGGTCTGGGCGCTGAAGACCTGGTAGCGATCCTCGAGCAGATCGCGCGTGAAGGTGATGACGTCGGGCTCGTCGTCGACCACGAGGATGGATAGGGGTTCGTCTGGAGCCGCGTCGATCGGCGTGGCGGCGGACTGCTCGAAATGGATGACCTTGAAGGCCGGAGCAGCAGACTGAGCCTTCTCGCTGCGCTGAGTCTGGGCCGGTGGCGTCTCGCGACTCTGGCTCTGCTCATGCGCGATCGGCCATTGGACATGGAAGGTGCTTCCCCGGCCGTATTCACTGTCGACCCAGATCTTACCCGCGTGCGCCTGCACGATGCCCTGGACGATGGAGAGTCCGAGTCCGGTGCCGCCGGCGAGGAATTCGTTCTTGCCGGTGCGGTGCTTGGTGACGTCGCCCAGGGTCGAGAAGCGTTTGAACAGCTTGCCGATGTCCTCGGGCTTGATGCCGATCCCCGTATCCGTGACCTCGAGGTGGACCCGATCCGGCTCGGGATAGACCCGGATATGGATCCGGCCGCCATCCGGCGTGTACTTGATGGCATTGCCCAGCAGATTGATGACGACCTGCGAGATCCGATCCGGGTCGCCGTCGACCCGGGGCAGCGCGTCGGCGATCTCCAGGGTGAGCGCGTGCCTGCGGCTCTCCAGGTAGGGCTGCTGTTCCTCGGTGATCTCGCTGACGATCTGGCCCAGGGAGACCGGCACCCGTTCCAGCACCAGCTTGTTCTCCTCGATGCGCGAGATGTCGAGCAGCTCGCTGACGATCCGCGCCAGACGCGTGGCGTTGCGCGAGACGGTGTCGAGCATCGTGCGCTGGGCCGCCGAGATCTCCCCTCCCCGCCCCTCGCGGATCAGGTCGACATAGCCCTGGATGGCGATCAGGGGCGTGCGCAATTCATGCGAGGCCATGGAGATGAACTTGGACTTGAGCTGGTCGAGCTGCTGGAGTTCCTGATTGGCCGTTTCGATCTCGTCGATCTTGTTCTTGAGATCCTCGGCCATCTGATTGAAGGTCAGCGCCAGATCCTGGATCTCGTCGCCCGAGTCGACCTGGATGCGATGGTCGAGCTCGCCTGCGCCGACGCGGCGCGAACCCTCGGCGAGCGCCTGGATCGGCCTGGAGATGCTGCGCGCGAAGACGAGCGCCACCGGGATCAGGGTCGCCATGATGCCAAACAGCAGCCAGAGGAAGGTTTGCACCAGCGCATCGGCGCGCGCGTTGAGCTCGGCGTCCGTGAGTGCCCGGCTCTGCTCGATCTTCTCGCTGGTCGCCACGGCCGGCGCGATCACCTCACGCACCGGGACGACAATCCCCACACTCCAGCCCGTGACCGGGATCGGATGATAGGCGAAGAAATAGTCTTGCCCATCCTTGGGGTCGGTATAGGTGGTCAGATCACTCGCACCCTGCCGCATGCGTTCGATGATCGACCGGAAGGCCGGATCGCGGATCTCGGTGAGCGAGTGCTTGAAGGCTTCGTTCTCCTTGAACTCGCCCTGAAAGCTGCCGTGGAACTCCAGGAACCCGGCGGCACGCTCGGGAAAGGCGATCGCCTGACCGCCGTCCGACATGAGGAAGGCGAAGCCGCTCTGCTCGACCTGGAGATTGAGGATGCCCTTGACGATGCGCTCGAGCGTGATGTCGATTCCGACGACGGCGGCCAGATCATCGCCGCGATAGACAGGGGCGATACTCGACACCATCCAGCCGAGACCCGCCGGATCCCAGTAGAGCTCGGTCCATTTGGGCCGGCGTTCCGGGTTGTGCACGGCATCCGCCAGATAGTAGAAATCGAAGGCCGTGACATCCGGCAGATTGGCGAACTGTTCGGTTCCGTCGACCCATTTGAATTCGCCGTTCACGAACGGCATGCCGCGCGACAACTGGCTGGCCGTGTTGATGTAGGTCTGCACCGCATAGGGGTTGGTCGCGGCGACGCTGCGGAACAGGATGTCCATGTATTCGGTGAGATGGATGTCCTCGAGCGTCCCGGCGCTGATCCGGCCCTGATCGTCGACCGCGTTGCCGAACACGCTGAGCCAGGAGTTCCGGTTCGGCCGGCGACTGCCGAAGCTGCGATGTTCCGGCGCCGGCTCATAGACGCTCGGGAAGGCATAGCGGTTCAGGGTGTCGCCGTGATTGAACAGATAGCGCGCGAAATCGGCGAGCTTGACCGTATCGCCCTGCACCTTCAGCAGGATCTCGTCGACGTCTCCCGCATGACGCTCGGTCAGATGAAGCAAGCGGGTCTTGAGTTCCGCCGACAGCGCGGCGCTGCTGTCAGACATGGCCAGCTCGGCCACGTCACGATTGGCCTGGGACGCGATCTCGCGAATCCCGATCGTGCTCTGATAGCCGAACCAGCCCAGGATCAGCAACGGCGCGAAGGCGGTGATGATCAGGACGACGAGCAGCTTGGTGGTGATGCGGATTTTCATGAATGTCGGGCCGGCTGACTCAAGACGCTCCGGACCAACGCACCAGGGCGCAGTGTTCCAGCACTTCCGTCAGGCGCTGCATCCGAACGGGTTTTGTGATGAAGCCGTTCATTCCGGCCTCGAAGCAGGCCAGCCGATCCTCTTCGGTGGCATTGGCCGTCAGTGCGACGATCTGGAGCGGCTGTCGGTCCGGCTGGAACCGGCGAATCCGGCGGGTTGCCTCGATGCCGTCCAACTCGGGCATCTGCACGTCCATCAGGATGACATCATAGGCGACCTGACGCGCGGCCTCGACGGCCTCGAGTCCATTGTGGGCAAAGTCAGCGCTCACCCCCATGGATTGGAGCAACTTGCGCATCAGGATCAGATTGCCGGGATTGTCCTCGGCGATCAACACGCGCAGGGTCGACAGGGGTTCGCGTAACACGGCGGCCGGCGATTCCTCGCCCATGACGGCAACACGGGTCTGGTCCTCGGGCGCCTCATGCTGTCGGCGGCAGGCGCGCATCGTCACCGTACAGCGAAAGCGACTGCCCTGACCGGGGATACCCGCACTCTCGACCTCGATATCGCCACCCAGCAGGCGCGCGAGCTGACGGCAGATCGCCAATCCCAGGCCGGTGCCGCCATAGCGCCGGGTGGTCGAGGCGTCGACCTGGCTGAATTTCGCAAAGATGTGCGACTGCCGGTCGGGCGGTATCCCGATCCCGGTGTCCTCGACCGTCAGCACCAACTGGTACCACGCCTCGTCCGACTGACTCATCGTCCGGTCCTGACCGGCGTCCTCGGGCACGATCGAATGGCCGTTCAATGAGACACCGATGCGCCCCTGCTCGGTGAACTTGACGGCATTGCCGAGCAGATTGATCGCGATCTGACGAAAGCGATGACTGTCGCCGAGAAAGTAGCCGGGTATCCCTGGATCAACCGCGACATCGATCCTCAGTCCCTTCTCGCGTGCCTTGAGCTGCACCAGGCCGACGGCCTCCCGGATGCAGACGGCCGGCGCGAAACGCACGGCATCCAGTTCCAGCCTCCCCGCCTCGATCTTGGAGTAATCGAGGATGTCCTCGATGAGACTCAGCATGGCATTGCCGCTGGTCTCGATGATGTGGACGTACTCGCGCTGAGTCGCATCCAGCCGGGTCTTCGCCAGCAGTTCGCCGATTCCGATGATGGCATTGAGCGGCGTGCGGATCTCGTGGCTCATATTGGCCAGGAATTCACTCTTGGCACGATTGGCCGACTCTGCCTCGTGCCGCGCGCGCGCCAGCTCCGCCTCGGTTCGGGCGAGCCGAACCTGTGTTTGCAGCCGCGCCGACAGCTCGATCAGGTCGAAGGGCTTGTTGATGAAATCGACGGCCCCGGCCGCCAGGGCGCGAACCTTGCTGTCGACGTCGGCCCGTGCACTCAGCATGATGACCCGACACGTGGCCAGCTGCGGATTCGATTGCAGGATGTCCAGAACCTCGAAGCCGTCCAGGCCGGGCATCATGACGTCCAGGAGCACGATCTCGATCCCGGTTTCGGACTCCAGCGTCACCAGCGCGTCGGTGCCGTCGGCGGCTTCCAGGATCTCGAACTCATCGCTGAAGCGGGTACGAATGACCGCGCGGATGCTGTCTTCGTCATCGACGACCAGGAGTTTGGGGCGTTCGGTCATGTCGGGTACCACGGACGCTGGCGATCAGCTCGGATTGGAACGGCCGGGTGATGTCTCCATCGGCACCGGCTTGGCGACAAGATACCACCAGACAGCGCTCGCCAGCGCACAGAGTCCGAGCAGGCGCTGCATGAGCGCCGCTTGCGCATATCCCCCATCGTCGAAGAGCAGGCTGAAGGCCGCCAGCACGGCCAGCGCCACGAAGGTCAGATGCACGCCCAACCGGGTCGCCGGCCCCGGCCAGCGCACCGCGAGCCGTCCACCGAGCCAGGCGGCGAGCGCGCCGAGCGTCAGGCCGGCGATCACATCGAGCGGCCAGTGCACCCCCACCGCCACGCGGCTCGCGCCGACCAGGATCGCGATCGACAGCAGGAGCAGGCGCCACTCGATCCAGCGCGTATGCAGCATGAGCACGCCACAGAAGACGGCGGCCGTGACACTGTGCCCGGACGGAAAGCTCACCCGCTCGCGTGCCGGGCCGATGAGGTTGAAGGCGTCCGCCGCCAGCACCGCCGGCGGCCGGGCGGCGTCGAACAGTTCCTTCAGACCTCGACTGGCGGCGATGGCGAGCAACGCCGACAGGATCAGGGCCCAGAACAACCGCGGATGGCGCAACGAGAAGAAGAGTGTCAAGGCGAACGCCACGCGCTCGTCGCCCAGCACCGTGAGACAGGCCCAGACCCAGCTCGGATAGTCGGCCGCCAGGGCGTTGAGCCGGAGAAAACCGGCGTGATAGCCGCAGATCAGATAGAGGCAGAGACCCATGAGGGTCGCGATCCCGGCCCAGCGCCCTAGCCAGCGCTCACCACTGGCCAGGGCGAGCGGTACGGAATCGGCGTCCTGGGTGAGTCGTGCACGCCAGCGCGACGGCAGATCAGAGCGGTCGATCCAATGGCGGGTGCGAACGGTAAGACGGCTCAAGCGTTTGGACATCGGCTTAGACTCGAACGGTTGTCGGCTGTTCGGCTGGAGCGTTCGCCAGCACCGGCTAGGCGCGCTCGATGGCAAAGGTCAACACGGCATCGATGTGCTCGACGCCGGTGGCGATCATCAGCAAGCGATCGAGTCCGAGCGCCACGCCCGCGCATTCGGGCATTCCATGTTCGAGCGCATCGAGCAGGGGCTCATCGATGGGCGGTTCGGGTCGGCCCTGTTCGCGCCGGAACGCGAGATCGGCCTGGAAACGCGCGCGCTGTTCACGCACGTCGACCAGTTCGCCGAAGCCATTGGCCAGTTCGATCCCGTCGATGTAGAGCTCGAAGCGCTCGGCGACCGGTACCTCGCCCGAGGTCCGCACACGCGACAGGGCCGCCTGACTGGGCGGATAGTCGCAGAGAAAGGTCAGCCGGCCCCGCCCGAGCCCGGACTCCAGACATTGGGTCAGCAGCAGGTCGAGCCAGCCGTCACGATCCAGGTCGAGTCCATCCAGTCCCCGGAGTCCGGCGCGCTCGGCGGTTCGGCGCAGTTGGTCGACCTCGGTGTACCAGGGATCGAGTCCGAGTCCATCGCGAAACAGATCGCGATAGGTGAGGCGCTCGATCGGCATCGTCGGTCGATTCAGCGCCAGCCTGACCAGGGCGCCGACCTCGTCCATCAGGCGCCCATAGTCCCAGCCGGGCCGGTACCATTCCAGCAGGCTGAACTCGGGATGATGACGACGCCCGCGCTCTTCGTCGCGGAAGACCTTGCAGATCTGATAGATCGGCCCGATGCCGGCGGCCAGCAGCCGCTTCATCGCGAACTCGGGCGAGGTCTGGAGATAGAGCGGTCGCCTGGGGCCGAATCCGGCGATGTCGACCTGGGTCGAGAGGCTGGCGAGCGCCGGATCCGTGACCGCCGCGCGCGACAGGATGGGCGTCTCGACCTCCAGGACGCCGGACTCGCTGAAGAACGCCCGGATCCTGGCATAGAGTTCGGCGCGCGCCCGGATCGCCGTCAGGTCGGCGTTCGGCCGCCAGTCCGCGCTGGAGACCTCGGACATCACTCCTTGACGCGCGAGACGTATTCGCCGGTGCGGGTGTCGACCTTGATCAGCTCATCGGTCTGCACGAACAGAGGCACGCGCACCACGGCGCCGGTTTCGAGCGTAGCCGGCTTGCCGCCGCCGCCCGAGGTATCGCCACGCACGCCCGGATCAGTCTCAGTGATCTTGAGCACCACGAAGTTCGGCGGCTCGACCGACAGCGGCGCGCCGTTCCAGAGCGTGACCTTGCAGATGTCGTTTTCCTTGATCCACTTGGCCGCTTCGCCGACGGCCGCCGCTGTGGCGGTCATCTGCTCGAAGCTCTCCTGGTGCATGAAGTGCCATTCCTCGCCGTCGTTGTAGAGATACTGCATGTCGGTATCATGCACGTCCGCCGCCTCGACGGTGTCGCCGGACTTGAAAGTCTTCTCGATCACGCGCCCGGTCTTGAGGTTGCGGATGCGAACGCGGTTGAAGGCCTGGCCCTTGCCCGGCTTGACGAACTCGTTCTCGACGATGCTGTATGGATCTCCATCCAGCATGATCTTGAGTCCGCCCTTGAATTCGTTGGTACTGTAGAACGCCATGTCATCCTCATTGCATGTGAAATCAAACCGGACAATGTTACCGCGAAGGACAGGCGCTTGTCAGAGTGAGACGTGGCGGCGCGACCGGGTCACGGCCTTCACCCAGGTCGATGAACTGCTCGCATTCCTGGAACTGGATCGCACGCGGATACCGGATCTGGACGCTGAGCCGGAGTCCTGGGGTCTGCGCGTTCCACGCACCTTCGTCGAACGTATGCGACGCGGTGATCCGGACGATCCGCTGCTGCGTCAGGTGTTGCCGCTGACCGCCGAGCGCCAACAGGTCGCCGGCTATGTCACCGATCCGGTCGGAGACGCCTGCGCCGAACGCGCTCCCGGACTGCTGGTGAAATATGCAGGACGGGCGCTGCTGATGGTGACGGGCGCCTGTGCCATCCATTGTCGTTACTGTTTTCGCCGCCATTTCCCCTATCAGGATCTGGGGCCGAGTCAGGCACGCCTGGAGCGCGCCCTGGACGAGATCGCCCGCGACCCCAGTCTGACCGAGGTCGTGCTGAGCGGCGGCGATCCGCTGATGCTCGACGACGACCGGCTCGATGCCCTGATCCGGGATCTGGAGTGCATCACGCACCTCCAGCGTCTGCGACTGCACAGCCGTGTCCCGGTCGTCTCGCCCTCGCGTCTGACCGCACGTCTGGCCGCCAGCCTGACACGCGGTCGGTTCGCGAGTACGCTCGTGATCCATGCCAACCATCCACGCGAACTGGATGAGGTCGTCCGCTCGGCTCTGCTCGACTGGCGTGCAGCCGGCGTCACCCTGCTCAACCAGAGCGTCCTGCTGCGCGGCGTCAACGATCGGATCGAGATCCTGGCCGAACTGAGCGAGCGGCTCTTCGCCTGCGGTGTACTGCCCTATTATCTGCATGGGTTGGACCCGGTCGCCGGCAGTGCCCACTTCGAGGTCGACGACGCGGAGGCCAGACGCTTGCTGGATGGCGTGCGCGCACGCCTGCCCGGTTATCTGGTGCCGCGACTGGTCCGCGAGATACCTGGGGATCATTCCAAGCGCCCACTCGAATAAACTGTCTTTCAGCGCTTTCCCTTTGCGGTCGGGAAGGCCGATAATCCGACCATCAGCGATGGACCTGACGCGAACGACACCCGTATGCCCACGCCCAGTCAACAACCGACGCTGCTCATCATCACATCCGAGACCAGTGAAGCCGAGCGGCTGATGGCGGTGCTCCGTGAGGCGCGCCTGGCCGAACGCAGTCTCTCGATTCCGAGCGCCGAGCATCTCGACAAGGTGATCGCCGAACGCGGGTGCGACCTGATCCTCTGCTGCGGCTATGATCGGGACGTTGAGGTCGACACGATTCTGACGGCCTACAAGCGCCTGAAGACCGACATCCCACTGATTCTGCTCGCCGACCCGGAGCAGTGGGAGACACTGGCCGGCAAGGCGCGACGCGCGGGCGCGCGCGATCTCGTCCGGCGTGCCGATCCCGAGCACCTGCGATTGAGCCTGGGGCGCGAACTGGCCGACTGGAAGGCCCGGCGCGCCGCCGGCGCGCTCGACACCCGTCTGCGACAGTGCGAGCAGAACACGCTGCGGCTCACAGAGATCACGGGGGCCGGTGTGGCCTTCGTGCAGGACGGTCTGCACATCGAGGTCGACGATACCTACGCGCGTCTCTTCGGCCACACCTCGACCGACGAGGTACTGGCCACGCCGCTGCTCGATCTCATCGCCCCCGAGCATCATGCGGCGATTCGCGATCTGCTCAAGGCGAGCGATCCGGCCACCCCGAACAGCGCGACCCTGCTCGATGTCACCTGTCAGCGTGCCGGGGCAAGCCGTTTCCAGGCTCGCCTGCTGGCCTCGCCGAGCGAGTTCGAGGGCGAACCCTGTCTGCGTCTGATCTTCCAGCCGATCGAGACGGCGGCGAAGGGCGAGACGGTCGTGGAGCGCGACAGCCCGCGTGGGGCGGCGGGACTCACGGCCCTGATCGCTGAGATCGAATCCCACATCGACGAACAGCGTCTCGTCACCCGCCCCTTCGCCATCTTTTTCATCCGCGTTGCCAAGATTCTCGATGTGATGCGCGACATGGGGTTGTCGATCGGTCTCGAGCTGCTCGACGAATTCAGCGAGACCCTGGCCACGCTCATCGGCGAACGCGGCTTCCTGTCGCGCGTGAGCGAGGATGGATTCGGACTCATCGTCGATGGCATTGATGAAGTCGGCGCCCAGGCGCTGGCCGCCGAGTTGAATGCCCAGGCACGTCTGCCGGCCCGCGCGGCCGTACAGGACGCCACCGTACCCGATTGTCAGATCGGCTATTTCCTGGTGCGCGACCGGGCCTCGGCTCCCGAGGACATCATCAACGCGGCGCACAGGCTCTGTATCGGCCATCGGTATACCAGCGGCGGCACGGCCGAGCACGAGAAGCCCGTCAACCATGACGCGGACGATGAGACGGTCATCGCGCGCAAGATCGAATACGCCTTGCGCAACGAACAGCTCAAACTGGTCTATCAGCCCATCATCAGTCTCATGGGCGACAACCAGGAGAACTACAGCGTCCTGCTGCGACTGTTCGACGAGGACGAAAATCTGCTCGAGGCCAAGGATTTCATCGGCACAGCGATTCGCCAGGGGCTGATCGAGGAACTCGACAAGTGGACCATCCGATCGGCCATCCAGATCATCGCCCAACAGCGGCGCGCGGGCCAGAATCTGAGCCTCTTCATCTCGCTCTCCGAAGACACCTTCAAGAATCCAAACACCGTGCTCTGGATCTGCGACTGTCTTCGCGAGTTCGACGTGCGCGGCAACTGGTTGACGATCCAGCTCCAGGAGGAGGTCGTCATCGGCAATCTGGCCAGCCTCAGCAAGCTGGTCGAGACACTGCACAAGATCAAGTGCCGCGTAGCCATCAACCATTTCGGCGCCACCGAGCGCCCGGAGATGCTGCTCCAGGCGCTCGCGCTCGATTTCGTGCTCCTGCGGCCGCTACTGGCGCAGGGTCTGGCCGACGATTCCGCCAAGCAGCAGCGTCTGCTGCAACTGGCCACGCTCGCCCGCGAGTTCAACGTCAAGAGCGTCGTCACCGGTGTCGAGGATGCGCGCGCCCTGACCGTGCTCTGGACGGCGGGCGTCGATTATGTCCAGGGGAATTTCCTCCAGCGGCCCTCGACCACGCTTCAGGTCCAGGCTTGAGTCATCGCCCGGCCCCGGACACACTCAACGTGATGACGATCATGGCTGCCGCATCGCGAGTCGGGGTGACAGGCGTCGATTCGTATCGATGAGTCGCTCGCGCGACGGCTTCATCAAGCGGCTCTTGAGTGATGAACTGGACGCCGTATCCAGTTGGCTCGACAGCCGCTGGCGGCGTTGCGGTAGCGGGCGCAAGAGCTTGGGTTGCTGGAGTGAACCGGTATCGAACCGTGACGACCAGCGGTCTTGATCGCGCGGCGGCCGGGACCGGACGGCCGAATCGACCGCCGCCGTGTCGCCGGCGATCGCCATCTCGGGGCGCAGATCCAGGCCGATATGATCGCGCGCCTGCTCAGAATAGGGCCGCAGACCCTTCTTGAGCAGATAGTCGGTCAGGACGCGATGGGTATAGCGCTGGGTCTCGGAGTAGGTCACGAAGCCCCCGCTGCGTTCCAGGGCGCCTTCGCCGGCGTTGTAGGCCATCACCGCCGGACCAATGGAGCCATATTTTGCAAGCAGGCGTTTGAGATGCCGCATCCCGGTGCGCAGATTGACCTCGGGGTCGAACAGCTGATCGACGCCTTGGACGCCGTAATCGGCGGCTGTCTCCGGCATCACCTGCATCAAGCCGACCGCGCCCGCTGGCGATACGGCCAGCGGGTCATAACCGGACTCGGCGCGGATGAGCGCATGGACCAGGACAGGATCGAGCGCGTGAGTACGCGCAAGACGGTCGATCATGGCCTCGATGTGCCCCTTGGCGGGAACGGATGGCCGGGGTAATGACGGACGCTCGACCTCCTGGGCGACCGGCGCGGCGAGTGATGGATCGGCCTGGGCGAGAGGCAGGATCAAAAACGACAGGGTGGGCAGGAGCATTCGACCGGGATGCATGGGTCCGACCTGTATCGACTGAAGTGGAAGGAAGGAACGGATGGCGTGGCGTCATGTACATTAGACTAGCATGTCCGATTCGATCCTCCCGGCTCACGGGCCGGATCGCCGTCAGCGCGGGCGAAGCAGACACCCTGGAACCACGCCAAGCTCTCAGGATGCGGTTTAGGAACCTGAAAGATGTATGAATCTTTTTTCGGCTTCAAAGACAAGCCGTTCTCGCTCCTGCCCGACCCCAGCCTCTTCTATCCCAGCCAGATCCATCGGGAGGCGTTGACGCTCCTCGAATACGGTCTTTACAACCAGGCTGGATTCACGGTCATCACCGGCGAGATCGGATCGGGCAAGACGACCCTGATGCGGTATCTGCTCGAACGGCTTGAGCAGGACATGACGGTCGGACTCATCTCGCACACCCACCAGTCGCTCGGACGGATCATGGACTGGATCTGCGCGGCATTCGAGATCCAGGCGCCGCGCAACGATCGGGTTGCGCAACATCAGGCCTTCGTCGACTTCCTGCTCGCCGAATACGCGAAGGGACGCAAGACGCTGCTCATCATCGACGAGGCACAGAACCTCGACCGCGACACGCTCGAAGAGATCCGGCTGCTGTCCAACGTCAACTCCGAGCACGACGTCCTGCTCCAGCTGCTCCTGCTCGGTCAGCCGGAATTGCGCGAGCAACTGCGTCAGCCGGGACTCGAACAGTTCATTCAACGCATCTCGGCGTCCTATCATCTCGGGCGCCTGAACCAGGAAGACAGTTGTCGCTACATTCGGCACCGCCTCAAGACTGTCGGCGGTCGTCCCGACATCTTCACGCCTGATGCCTGCCACGCCATCTTTCATTACAGCCGGGGCATCCCGCGACTGATCAATCTGATCTGTGACACGGCCCTGGTCTTCGCCTATGGCGCGGGCGAGTCGCACATCGATGGATGCTCCATCGACGTGTTCGTGCGCTCCGATGGCTCGCACCTGCTGTTCGCCATCGATGGCGAGGAGATCCAGCCACTGCCGGAATATCGACCGATCCTGGTCGACGAGCTGGAGGAAGAGCCGCTGGAAGCCGAAGAGCCGCGCCAGATGAACGCCAGGATGCCGGCGATTCAGGCCGAGCCTGGACCTGAGCCGGATCATCCAAGTATCGAGCCGATTCCGACCGACCAAGATTTGCCCAGGACAGCGCGACAGCCCGAGTCCGAGCGCGTCGCCCCCAGGCTCCACACAGCCACCTCATCGCCAGGATCGAGCGCTCCCCTGTCCAATTTCGACTATTCGGGTTGGAGTTCGGCCGACGGCGCACCAGGGTTCGACCGTCATGGTTCGGTCGACTCCAGACGGCATGGCCGGCGCCTGGGTTGGGAGATCACCGCCATGGTGATCGGCATTCTGTCAGGGATCGGATTGGTGGGCTGGTACATACAGTCCTCCAGTCTCAAGCCCATCGCGAGTCCGATCGAGACCCAGGGCCAGGATACGACCGAAAAGGCCGCGAGGTCGGCTGCTGAAAGACTCGTCCCGAGCGTCCCAGTCACCGAGCAGACACCGGAGACACCACCATTCGACGTCCTGATCAGTCTGGCTCAGGAACCCAGCGGCCCCGAAGCCGATGCCGTGACCGTCGAGGAATCGGTCATCGAAGAGGCGCCCGGCACCGTGGCGGGCGATAGTCCATTGCAGACGAACGCGGCGTCGAGTGAGACGGAATCCGTGCCTGAGGCGGCGGCGACAGCCGAGCCGGAGACCGAAGCCCCCAGCGAATCGGTCCCCGCGCCGGATCGTCCTGGATTGGAACGGCTCGAATCCGGCCTCGCCGCACTGTCCATCGAGGTCGAGCGGCTCGCTCCCAACCATATCCGGGCCGATCTTTCACGCCTCATCCAGTTCCGAGATGGAAGCGTGGCCCTGGATGAGTCCGCCCGGACCCTGCTCGCGCGGTTCGCCGGACTCCTGAAGGAGGACGAACGCGTCCGGCTCCATATCGTCACTCACACCGACACCCAGGGCGCGACGACCAATAATCAAGTCCTGTCGGAGCGGCGCGCCGCTGACATCGCACTGATTCTGCGCCTTGAGGGAATCGGGGCATCCCGCATCACGCACGAGGGCAAAGGCATGTCTGAGCCGAAATTCACGCGCGAGGAGGAACGTCGACTCGGCCCCTGGATCAACCGCCGTATCGAGATCGATCTGATCGAGTCTGACGAGGCGCGCTGACGTCTGGCGGCTCAGCCGTCAACGAGCCACAGAGGATGCCGCGCAGACGGACATCACCAGGGCATGAACCCGTTCATGAACTGCATCGGTCGGCTGATGCTCTGATTCATCACCGCCATGTCACGCCCCATCGAGGCAGTCGACTGGGTCATGATGCGCATCGAGCGATCCATCTCCTGGATGCTGGCCAGCATGGGCTGGAGGGTGTCGACGTCCTGCGCCATCGACTCGACGCTCGCCGTCATGACACGCACGTTGCGGCTCATCTGGGCAACGTTGTCCGACATCGACTGCATGTTGCTGGCCATCACCGTCATGTTGGTGTCGACGCTGATGGCCAGATAGTGAACGTCCTTGGCCAGACTGAAGACCAGATAGAACCCATAGGCGGCCAGGATGATGAAAGCGAACAGCGAGGGGTAGACGATGAGTTCCCAGCGCTTGGCGCTGGTCTCGAAGGCCTGCGACAGGCGATCGATCGCATAGGCGTTGACCTGAGTACCCGTGGCCTCCGATCCCGGCGTCTCGGCCTGGACGACGGCATCACGACTGTCACCTGGAGTCTCGTTGTCGCGCATGATGGATTCTCAGTCTGGCCAGTGGTCGGTACACACATCAACCGACGAGACGCGGATAGAGCGCCGCCGTCAGACTCATGAACTCGCGCGCGCCCTTGCCGCGCGGCTCCAGCTCGAAGACCGCTAGGCCCTCGCTGAAGGAGCGGCGGAAGACCGTGCGTTGCGAGAGCCGTGGCTTGATGAAGCGCAGTCCGGGCAGCGAGACGAGCGCGGCGGCCGTTTCGTTGGTCTCCTGCACGGCGTGATGGGTGTCGCCGCGATTGATGAAGCCGATGATCTCGGGCGGGGTCGCGCGCTCGACCGTCGCGATCATCTGGATGAAGCGCTGGGTCGACCAGATGTCGGCCTGCGAGGGCGGCACGGGAACCACGACCCGGTCGCAGATGGCAAGCGCCCGACGCAGGCTCTCCATGTCCGAGGTGCCGACGTCGATCAATGCCTCGTCGGCCTCGCGCAGACGCGATTCGCTCAGCGCATCCTTGCCGAAGACCTCGATCCGGGGCTTGAATCCCTCCTCGCCCCGGACGTCGACCACATCGGTCAGCGTAGCCTGGGGGTCGGCGTCGACGAGAACCACGCTGGCCTCGGCCATGACGAGCCAAACGGCGAGGTTGAAGGTCAGCGTACTCTTGCCCGATCCGCCCTTCAGACTTCCAACGATCGTGATCATGGTACTCGTAATCCAGAACGACTAGGCGCGATGTTCGCGGTGGACCGGAACAGGGCGCGCCCGATGAGGCCTTCGCACCCTGTTGCCGTCGGTTCGGTGTGTCAACGCGGTGCTGGCGGAGGCTCCATCCTGGAGTAGCCATCCGGGACGCTGAAGAGCGCTTCGGGTTGCGGGCCGACCTGGACGTTGGTCAGCTCACGCACGAAGCCCCCCGGAAACTCCTCACGCACCGCCAGTTTCAATTGCGGGTCGTACCACTGCAGGGACTGGGCCGGCGACTCGTTGGGCACGGTGGTCGTCATCTCCCACTTCTCGACCGTCCGCCCGGCGATCGATTCGGTGCCGAGCATCCGCAGCTCCATGGATTGACCGTCGGGCATCTGATACTTGAGCGGCAGACCGCGCTCGACATCGAGCCATTGCGCGCCGGTCAGGGTCTGGCCCTCGCGCGTCATCGACATCTCCCACTTGACCGCACGGCGTCCGGCGACGTCCTCCTCGCCGGCCCGACGACAGTTCAGTCCCTCGATGCCCTGGCAGGGATTGGTCTCGGCCGAGGGTGCAGGCATCTGTCCAGGCGCGGCGGCGCCCATCGGCACCGAGCGTTCCATGTACGTCTGACGGTCGGGGAAGAGCATCCATTCCATCTGCCGGGTCTGATCATGGATGCGGATCACCTCCTGTCCCTGGTGGGACATCTCGATGCGCATCCGATTGGCGCCGACAGACATCTTGCCTGTGGTCGTCTGGCCGTCGGGTCCGCGACTGATCATGTCCGCCGAGAACTGGACGCCGGCGATCTCGGCCTGGACCGAGCACGTCAGGAGCAATCCGCCCAGGGCGGCCCAGTACGCTTGCTTGTGGAGTCTCATCTTGACTGTTCCCCTCTCATCTCTCATGGTCGGTGATCACACTGATCGATCGGTCTCGCTCCCGCGATTCGAGCGCGCGTCTCAGCGTGGCCAATCCCAGGGATCGGGCGGGAGCGGCCTGCCGGGCGCCAGGGAGTCGAACAGCGTCGGCGGTCCAGGCCGCTCGAACGGATCATGGCGGCGTTCCTCGTCCGTGGGGCGCCAGCGGGTGGTCGGCCCAGCACGCTCACGCTCACTGGGCGTGAGTGGACGGAACCTGAGCGCCGCGTCCGGATCATCGCCGGGCCGGCTTCCGCCCGCTGTTGGCGGCGGATCGCCGCGAAAGCGATACTCGGGCGTCGCCTCGGGCGCTGGTGTCCGCTCCGTCCCGAGCGTCGATGACGCCGGCCCGGATCTATTCCCATCGAACGACGGAGTCCGATCGGGGATCACCCAGGGCCAGTCGGCACGCTCTGCCCCCGGGCGCTCGTAGCCGTGTTCGTAATTCGGTTCCAGATCCTGGAAGCGAGACTGGGCCGAAGTCACGATCGGTGACGCGATCCCCGCGAGCAGCATGAGCCAATACATGGCGCTATCCATCGAACGACACGCTGGACCCGCAACGCCTCGCCCGGATCCGGACCCGCCCGCGAGCACTACGACGAACGTCCAGCGAAGACGCGTTTTGAATTGTTTGAATTGAATACTCAAATCACCTCGGACGCAACGTCTCATCGATGCGTCTCGGCCGGGCGTGTCGCGACGGATCACGCCCGGCTCGGTTCACTCGGCATCCGGTGGGTCGTCGACCTTCAGGCGAATCCCTCGTCGGGTCGTCTTGCGTTGTGTCGTGGTCGTGCCGGATTTGGGCTTGGTCGAACGCTTGGCGGCCGTCTTCTTGGCCGGAGCCTCGGACGCGTTCGATGCCGGTTCGGTCCCGGATGTCGGCTCGACGCCGGGACTGTCATCGGCTGCGGCAACCGGGGTCGGCGGCGTGGCACTCGACCGGCTCGCGCCCGAATCGACCGAACGACGCGGCGCCGGCTTGGACTTCTTGCGCATCAAGCCCTTGAGCGCTTCACCGAGCAGCAAGAAGATACCGCGCACCATATAGAAAATCAGTACAACGGCCTCGACCAAGCCGCCCCACAGACGACCGATCAGTCCTCTGGATTTGGCCGTCTTCTTGGTCGAGATCGAACGTGCCGCCGTCGCCGCCTGATTCTCACGCTCCCTCAGGCACGGGATATCGACACCGGCCGGCATCGAGGCCGCCGCGACCTGGCACATATCCTCCTTCGCCGCCACACAGCCGAGCGGAATCACGATCAACGTCAGCAGCGTCGAGACCAGCACGCCCGAGAGCAGCGAAATGGCCATACCCTGGAAGATCGGGTCGGTGATGATGACGCTCGACCCGGCCACCAGCGCCAGTGCCGTGATCAGGATCGGGCGCGTGCGGATCTTGCACGCGCGGATCATGGCCTCGGCCACAGGCACGCCCTTCTGGATCTCGTGGATGGCGAAATCGACCAGCAGGATCGAGTTGCGCACGATGATACCGGCGAGCGCGATCCAGCCGATCATCGAGGTCGCGGTGAACTCACCGCCCTGCCCCAACGCGAACATCACCGCATGGGCCGGGATGATGCCGAGCAGAGTCAGCGGAATCGGCGCCATGATGACCAGCGGAATGCGGAAGTTGCCGAACTCCCAGACCACCAGGATATAGATCAGCACCAGGGCCACCATGAAGGCCGCACCCATGTCGCGGAAGGTCTCATAGGTGACGGTCCACTCGCCGCCCCACTCCCAGGCCAGCCGGCTGTCGTCGGGCGGGGGGCCGAGCCAGTAGAAGGCATCGCCGAAGCCGGCCGTGCCCGCCGGGCGGCTGCCGTCCGGCGCTTGATAATCGGTCTCGGCCATCAGATCCTGGATCTGGAACATGGCGTAGACGGGCGCCCCCAGACGTCCGCCGACATCCGAGACCACGTACTCGACCGGCCGCAGATCCTTGTGATAGATGAGGTCGTCCTCGGCAGCGCGCTGGAAGGCGCCCAGCTCGCTCAGCGGCACCGTATAGCCGAAGCTCGACTGGACCGGCAGATCGCCGAGCCGCTGGATCTGCGAACGCTCCGCGAGCGGCACCTGGAGCTGGATCTGGATCGGCTCGTGCCCGCTCTGACGCCCCGACTGCTGCTTGATGTCACCGAGCGTCGTGCCGCCGAGCGCCATCGACAGATTGCGGTTGATGGTCTCGACCGAGATGCCGCGCCGGATCGCCTTCTCGGTGTCGACCTCGAAGCGCCAGTAGTCGAAGGGATCGCGCAGATAGTTGTCGACATCGCGCGTGCTCTCGGCCTGCTCGAAGACGGCGGTCAGATCGCGCGCGAACTGGCGGCGCGTCTCGGGCGAGGGGCCATAGATCTCGGCGACCACGGATTGCAGCACGGGCGGTCCTGGCGGCATCTCGACCACGGCGATCCGCGCGCCCGAGTCCTCCTTGAGGGGTTCGAGTCGCTCGCGTGCCAGGACCGCGATCTCGTGACTGCTGCGCGCGCGCTCGGTTTTGTGTTTGAGCTGGACCTGGAGTTCGGCTTGCCAGGGCTCGGAGCGCAGATAGTAGTGACGCACCATGCCGTTGAAATCGAAGGGGCGCGAAGTGCCCGCATAGAGCTGCACCGCCGTGACGTCCTCGATCTTGCGCACCTCCTCGGCCATGCGATGGGCCAGATTGGCCGTCACCGGCAGCGCCGTGCCCTCGGGCAGGTCGATCACGACCGAGAACTCGGGCTTGTTGTCGAGTGGCATCATCTTGACCGCCACCCAGTGGAAATAGAAAAACGAGCAGGTGAACAGGAATGAGCCCCATAGCGCGAGCTTGAACAGCGAGCGCTTGCGCGGGTTCTCCATCAGCGGCGTGAGCACGCGCCGGAAGAAGCGTTCCAGACGCTCGGAGCCCTTGTGCTCACGCTTCTCGGCCGCCCGCAGATAGGTCATCGTCGGCCGCAGCCACTTGGAGATGGCCAGATAGGGCGTGAACACGAAGGCCGCGAACAGCGAGATGAACATGGCCACCGAGCCGAGCTTGGGGATCGGCGCCATGTACGGTCCCATCATGCCGCTGACGAAGCCCATCGGCAGCAGCGCGGCGATGACGGTGAAGGTGGCCAGGATGGTCGGATTGCCGACTTCGCGCACGGCATCGATGGCCGTCTCGTCGTCGGTGCGCCCCTGCTCCAGCCAGCGCCGGTAGATGTTCTCGACCACCACGATGGCGTCGTCGACCAGGATGCCGATCGAGAAGATGAGCGCGAACAGACTCACCCGGTCGATGGTCATGCCCCAGATCCAGGCGGTGAACACGGTCATGAACAGCACGACCGGGATGACCAGCATGACCACGATCGCCGGACGCAGCGCACGGAACGCCACCAACACCAGCACGAAGACGAAGAAGGTGGCGACGACGAGCTTGAAGATCAGCTCGTTGACCTTGTCGTTGGCCGTCTCGCCATAGTTGCGGGTGACGCTGACCTCGACGTTGGCCGGAATGCGTGAACCCTTGAGCTCCTCGACCTTGTCGATGATGGCTTGCGCGACGGTCACGCCATTGGTCAGCTCTTTCTTGGCGATGGCGAGCGTGACCGCCGGGCGACCGTCGGCGCGCTCGCTGATCTCGGCCGCCGGCCCCGTGTAGTAGCTCACCAGTTGTGAGGTGTCTTCCTCCGGCCCGAGCCGCACCTCGGCGACATCATGCATGTAGACGGGCACGTCGTTGTAGGTGCCGACCACCAGTCGGTTGATGTCCTCGACCCCGGTCAGGAAGGCACCGGTCGTCACCGAGAAGCGCGCCCCGCCGGTCTCGACGCCGCCGGCAACGGCCTCGGCGTTGGCACTCTTGAGCGTCTGGGCGACCTGATCGAGACTGATGCGATAGCCCGAGAGCCGCTCGGGCGAGACATTGACCGTGACCTGCTCGCGCCGCCCGCCGACGATGAAGGCATTGCCGGTGTTCTTGACCTGCTTGAGCGCCTGGAGCACGTCCTGTGCCAGCAGTCGCAACTGGGCATCGTCGACATCAGACGCGCCGTCGCCGTCCAGATCTTTCGACCACAGCGTCAGGGTGACGATGGGCACGTCGTCGATGCCCTTGCTGCGCACCAGCGGCGGCAGCACACCGGGCGGGATCTTGTCCATGTTGGAGGCGAGCTTGTCGTTCACCTTGACCAGCGACGGCCCCATGTCCTCGCCGACGTCGAACTCGACCGTCACCAGACCCTGACCGCGCTGCGAGGCCGAGTAGACATGCTTGATGCCGGGGATCTCGCTCATCAGACGTTCGAGCGGCTGGATGGCCAGATTGGCCACCTGCTGCGCCGAGGCGCCCGGATACTGCACCATGATGTCGATCATGGGCACCGAGATCTGCGGGTCTTCCTGTCTCGGCGTCATGATCAGGCCGAGCAGGCCCATCATGAGCATGGCCGCATAGAACAGCGGCGAGAGCGGTGAGCGGATGAAGAAACGGGCCGTGCGTCCGGCGATGCCCAGATGCTCGGCATTCATCGCATGCGGCGCCTTGGCGTCCATCGGTGGGTCGAGCTCTTGATTCATGTGCGATCCAAGATCCAGAAGTTAATGGAGTTCAGATCCGCTTCAGCGATCCGGCACGGCGCCCTTGGCCCAGCCTGCGCTGACCTGCGGCCCCGGATTGGCCAGCACGCGCTCGCCGGCGCGCAGTCCGCTCAGGACCGTGACGAAGCCGCCGCTCAATTCCTCACCGACCCGGATCAGGCGCAACTGGGGTTCGCCCTGCTCGTTGACCACATAGACGCCGGGCAGGCTGCCGTTGTAACGCACGGCGCTGAGCGGAATGACCGGGTTGGAGCGCGCCGGGGCGCTCTCGTCCGGTACCAGCACCTTGGCGTACATGCCGGGTTCGGAGACTCCTTGCGGGACGTCGAACTTGATCTTGACCGTATGGCGCTGCGGATCGGCCATGGGGAAGATCTGGGCCACGCGCACCGGGGCGCGCTGGTTGCCCGGCTCGATCTCGGCCTGGACCATCTGGCCCTCGCGCAGACCGGGGCGCAGTCGCGCCGGGACATCGACCTCGACCTGGAGATACTCGATGTCGGCGAAGTTCAAGAGCGGCTGACCGGGCTGGACGGTGTCGCCGACCTCGACGTGCTTCTTGACGATCACCCCAGTGAAAGGGGCAATGCCGCGCGCATCGCGGATCTTGGAATCGAGCGCCTGCAACTCGGCCTGCAAGCGCATCATGGCGCTCTGGGCTTCCTGGATCTGGATGCCGGAGGCGAAAATGTCGGCCGAGCGCTCAGCGCTCTGGTTGCGCTCACCGACGAAGCTCTCCATCGGGCGCGTGAACATCTGGTCGAACAGATTGGGCAGCCCCATGCCGCCGGGCGCCGTGCGCGACTGCGGCGAATAGAGCTCGCGGCTGTATTGGACGCCGGCGTTGCGCAGTTGCGCATCGGCAGCGGCCATCTGTGCAAGCAGGGCGCGGCGCTTGGCGACCAGCTCTTCGTCGCCGATGGCCACCAGCAGCTTGTCCTGCTCGAAGCTGTCGCCCTCGCGCCCGGCTATGAAGGTCACGCGCCCAGGAAGCTGGGCGGCAAGTGTCACTTCTTTGTAGGGGATGACGGTTCCGCCCAGCGAGACCGTGGGCGCGCCTTGGGCCTGCTGGACGACGAAGGTTTCACCGGTCTCGGCAGCAGCCAGCATGGGCGTGAAGGCTGCCACCATGCAGGCAAGTAGACAGGTAGTGAAAGGGTTCGGAATCTTGCTTCCCATCGGATCGCGCACCAATCGTTTTAGATTGTAAATCAGGGTCGCCCGAGGGGCGATGATTTGGTCGGAACAAAGGATTGCGCAGTATGCCTGTAGCCTGATGAGACATTCAACCCAAACGCCAAGCCGGTGCGACCATACGGCGACCAGCAACGCAAGAGCAGCAACAGACCGCTAAAGAATTTGCCTTGGGCGGAATCGCACGCTTAAGTAATTAAGGCAAGCCCCAAAGCCAAAACCCCCGCCACGGTTAGGTGGAGGGGGTTTTGAGGGAATAGGGCCCTGGCGGTGCCCTAGGTTCGCATGGGGAGGCCCCACACTAGGATCGGCGAAGACCTGTTTCACGTCTGAGTTCGGGACGGGATCAGGTGGTTCCAAGTCTCTATGGCCGCCAGGGAAAGGGTGGGAGCGCCGGGTGTGTGGTCCGACGGTCCGCGAAACGGTGAGTGATCGTAAGGGTAACGCACTTGGGTGTTATATGGTCAAGCCGCACGGTCAATTAGTACGGGTTAGCTGCACGTGTTACCACGCTTCCACATCCCGCCTATCCACGTTGTGGTCTTCAACGGACCTTCAGGGGCATCGAGTGCCCAGGGAGATCTTATCTTGGGAGGGGCTTCCCGCTTAGATGCTTTCAGCGGTTATCCCGTCCGTACATAGCTACCCGGCAATGCCACTGGCGTGACAACCGGAACACCAGGGGTACGTCCACTCCGGTCCTCTCGTACTAGGAGCAGCTTCCCTCAAATCTCCAACGCCCACGGCAGATAGGGACCGAACTGTCTCACGACGTTCTAAACCCAGCTCGCGTACCACTTTAAATGGCGAACAGCCATACCCTTGGGACCGACTTCAGCCCCAGGATGTGATGAGCCGACATCGAG